>JBEKBO010000176.1:0-8443 GCA_050015355.1 Candidatus Korobacteraceae bacterium
TTGCGCCGAAGATCATCGGAATAAGCTCGCGCCATCGTTGTCGTGTCGCAGGAGAACTCGCCATCCCCAGGGTAATTCACTCACCGAATCCAGGTATATACCTTCTAGGGAACCGGTCTAGAGTGCTGTTAGAGTGGATACAGCGTTGCGTTTGGGAACACAACTATACTGTCGCCATCTTACTGCGGGTGTAATCAGCAAACGTCTTGCCTTCTTTTGCCAATTGGGCCAATAGCGGGGCAGGCTCCCAAGCCTCTCCGAGCTGTTTGTGGAATTCGCAAACCCGCGCGTAGACCTTCTTCAGACCTATCGTATCGGCGTACCACATCGGGCCGCCTCGATAGTTCGGGAAACCGTATCCGTTCAGGTAAACCAGGTCGATGTCGCCTGCGCGGAGTGCAATCCCGTCTTCCAGAATACGCGCGCCCTCGTTGATCATCACAAAAATACAACGCTCAACAATCTCCTCGACAGAAATCTCGCGTTGCGGGATGCCGGCTGCGGCAGCCCACTTGCGGACCATCACGGGGACCTCCGGATCCGGGATCGCGCGGCGGTTCTCGTCGTATTTGTACCAACCGGCGCCGGTCTTTTGACCGTAGCGGCCGATTTCGCACAATCCATCCTCGGCGAGCGGCTGGCGTACACCGGGTTTTTGCTGATGGCGGAACTCCTTGCGCATGCGCCAACTGATATCCAGCCCGGCGAGATCAGCCACCGAGAGTGGCCCCATGGCCATGCCGAACTTTACCAGTGCTTTATCGACTGCTTGCACATCGGCGCCTTCCTCGACCAGGAACTGCGCCTCGCGACGATAGAGAGCAAACATGCGATTGCCGATAAAACCCCGGCAGTTACCGGCCAGCACGCCAACTTTACCCAGCTTCTTCGAGAGTTGCAGGCAGGTCGCGATCACTTCTTTGCTGGCGGCTTTTGCGCGGACAATCTCCAGCAGTTTCATTACATTTGCGGGGCTGAAGAAATGCATGCCCAACACGGCTTCCGGGCGCTTGGTGGCGGAGGCAATCTCGTCAACATCCAGATAAGACGTGTTTGTCGCCAAAATCGCGCCGGCCTTGCAGACGCGATCGAGTTCGGCAAAGACTTCCTTCTTAAACGCCATTCCCTCGAACACGGCTTCCACAACCATGTCCACATTCGCAAAATCGTCGTAGCTGAGGGTGGGCTTGATCAGCTTCAATCGCTCGTCCACGAACTGCTGCGTAAAGCGCCCACGCTTGACGGAAGTTGCGTAGTTCTTCTGAATGTTGGAGAGTCCGCGATCCATTGCGGCTTGATCCACGTCCTTGATAAGCACGGGTATCCCGGCGTTCGCAAATACCATGGCAATTCCACCGCCCATGGTTCCGGCGCCGATCACCGCGACACTATTAACAGGAATCGTCGCCGTTTCTTTCGGAATATCGGGAATCTTGCCTAGCTCCCGCTCAGCCAGAAATGCATGGATGAGGGACTTGGACTCATCCGAGAAAAGGCACTCCTCAAACCGCTGCTGTTCGACCTTGCAGCCTTCCGCGAACGACATCTTCGTAGCAGCCTCAATGGCGTCGATGCAGGCAAGAGCGGCTTTTGGAGCGCGCTGCCTGGTGCGCACGTCTTCGCGGGCGCCGGCGAAGATCGAGTCATTTTGTCCGGAAGCACCGAGTTTCGCGTTGCGCTCGCGAGTCTTAGGCGTTGGTTTGCCTATAACTTCCCTGGCAAAGGCAACCGCACCAGCCAACAGATCGCCTTCAACCAGCTTGTCAATGATGCCGAGTTGAATTGCGTCATCCACCTTGATCGGATTACCCTCAGTGCACATCTGCACTGCTTTCTGGATGCCTGCCAGGCGCGGCAGGCGCTGTGTACCACCGCCTCCGGGGATAAGGCCGAGTTTGACTTCGGGCTGCCCGACCTCGGTGCCCGGTGCCGCCACGCGGTAATGAGCGCCCATGGCCAGTTCCAAACCGCCGCCAAGCGCGAGGCCATTGATGGCGGCTATGACTGGCTTCGGGCGATCTTCAATCCACTCAATCAGCCGCAGCAATGCTGGAACGCGCCGGGCCAGACCCGAGGTGATCTTCACGAAATCGTTTATGTCGCCACCAGCGATGAAGACGCGACCGCTGCCGATGATCACCATGGCTTTGATATTTGGGTCGTTATCGGCGTGCTCAACCGCTTCGCGAATCGCGTCGCGCTCCTCGGCATTTAACGCGTTTACCGGAGGATTGTTGATAGTAAGTATTGCAATACCGTTGGCGATCGACGATTGCACTAAATTACTCATGCGCGGTAGCCTCCCCAGCTACACGTCCCCGATGGAGTGAGCTTCGCCGCCAGTTATGAAATAGTCCGCTTTAGACTCCTTCGGTGCACCGGACAGTATGCGCCTACCAATGACAGCCGTGTCGCTACTAAGTTACCGGGGGCGGATGAAATTCTAATAGAGAGTGCCGCACGTAGAGATTGCTACACGCGTTCCACCACCGCAGTCAAGCCTTGGCCTAGGCCTATGCACGCCGTAATCAGTGCGTAGCGTCCGCCTTGCTTCAGCAGTTGGCGAATGGCTGTCATGGTGAGCCGCGCGCCCGAAGCGCCCAGCGGGTGTCCGACCGCAATAGCGCCGCCGTTGGGATTGACGCGGCTATCGTCGTAAGCAATTCCCATTTGCTTCAGGCAGCCTAAGACCTGGGCGGCAAAGGCTTCGTTGATTTCGATGACATCAATGTCTTTGAGCGATAGTCCAGCCCGCGCCAGGCACTTCTTTGTTGATGGCACCGGGCCGAGCCCCATCACGCGTGGAGGTACACCCGCCGCGGCGCCGGCGACGATACGGACCAGAGGCTTCACACCGTACTTCTCGCCAATTTCTAAAGAGCCAACAATCAAAGCGCCAGCCCCATCGTTAATGCCGGATGCATTGCCGGCGGTGGTGACGCCGCCCGGGAACATCGGGCGCAACTTCGCCAATGCCTCCGCAGTAGTCTCAGGACGCGGGTGTTCATCTTCCTCAACCACGACCGGTGGACCCTTTCGAACCGGCACCGGAAGCGGCATGATTTCATCCTTGAAGTAACCGGCTGCTTTGGCCCGGGCATATTTGGTCTGCGACCCCAAGGCGAATACGTCCGATTCTTCGCGCGTGACGCCAACTTCTCTTGCAACATTGTCGGCTGTCTCTGCCAAAGCATCGTTGCCGAAGGTTGAAACAAAGCAGGGATTTGGAAAACGAACTCCCAATGAGGTATCGAAAACTTTGAATTCGCGAGTATAGGCGGCCTCTGCTTTAGCGATTGCGAACGGGCCGCGGCTCATGCTTTCCACTCCACCCGCCAGAAACAGTTCGCCTTCCTTGCACCGGATTGAGTTTGCGGCTGCGAGAACGGCGGCGAGGCCAGACGCGCAGAGCCGGTTAATCGTCTGCGCCGGCACTTCGACGGGAAGTCCCGCAAGCAAGGCAGCATGGCGCGCGACATTACGGCAATCTTCGCCCGCCTGGTTGGCGCAGCCGAGCACAACATCTTCGTACGCCTCGGCAGGGAAGGGGTTACGTTGAATTACCGTACGCAGGACCATGGCCGCCATATCGTCCGGACGCACTGCGGCAAGTTTGCCAGCTTGACGACCTATAGGAGTACGCAGCAAGTCATAAATATAAGCATCTTGAGACAAAGCTCTACTCCCTTCTAGAAACAAAGTTTATGCTCGCGACGCTACTACACGGTGTTCACGAAAGTCAACGCCAATCGCGGAGAATGGCATTCGGATAAGTTACGCATCCTGCATGCTGATCGCGGAATACTGGGACGCAGCCAGCAATCGATTCAGACAAACTCGCCTCAGACTTGGACAAAATTTGCTGTATCGTAGAGGTACAGGATTTTCCGCTTGATTGTGGGGAATGCGGTGTGTTAATACGAGCCAACATCTTCTTAATGCAACCTTCGGACAGAATCTGAATGCTTTTCTTGAGAATGGGGGCGGGAAGCTATTGGAACGAGCAGGAAGATGTTAACGGCCCGAAATGGCGTGTCTGGTTTCTGCCGCTGTGGCCGACAAGCTACCTGGCCTGTAACTTATGCGTAGCTACCAAGAGGCAATGAATACGGCGCTATGCTTCCGAGGTGCGTACAACTAGTTTTTGCGCTCTCGGTATCATTCGCTGTTTACGCGGAGATAGCTCAGAAATTCACAACCAAAGGCATGACTATGGAAAATGATGTGAACACTTCATCCTCTCCGTGTGGCTCGATTCGTGTACTGGAACTCTCAGAGGCTCTCGCGGGTCCCTACTGCGCGATGATGCTCGGCGATTTTGGCGCTGACGTTATAAAAGTCGAACGGCCGGGCGTAGGCGACCAGACGCGCGCGTGGGGGCCACCGTTTGTCGGACCGCTGTCCTGCTATTTCATAATGACGAACCGCAATAAGCGCTCTCTTGCACTCGACTACACTACTCCGCAGGGCAACGAAATTCTGCAAAACTGATCGTGCGAACAGATGTGTTGATCGTGAACAGCCCGACGGCAGCATCCCTTGCCCGCCGGGAAATCGACCCGGAAAAACTTTGCGCAAAATATCCGCGACTGGTGTACTGCAACATTTCAGGGTACGGCTTTAACGGGCCAAAGATGGGTATGCCCGGATACGACATCGTCGCGCAAGCCGAGGGTGGCGTGTGGAGTTTTACCGGGAAAGAAGGCACCGACCCGGTGCGGTACCCCGTCGCCATCGTTGACATAAGCACGGGCCTCTACTCTGCGCTCGCGTGTCTGGGGGCGTTGCTGACGCGTGAAAAAACGGGGCGTGGCCAGTTTATTGACATGGCGCTATTTGATACACAGCTTACATGGCTAGCCAATATCGGCAGTAACTATATCAATACCAAGCAAATGCCGACACGGTGGGGCAACGCTCATGCCAGCATCGTTCCCTACGATATGTTCCACGACAGCGAAGGTCGCCATTTCATCATCGGCGTTGGTACCGAGGCTCACTGGACACGGTTCCTTCCACTTATCGAGGCGGAAGAGACTCTCGGGCGCGATCCGCGCTTCGTCAACAATACCGAGCGGGTTAAGAACCGTGCCGTTTTGAGCCCGATAGTTCAGGAGATCCTTGCCAAGAAGTCTGCCGAATATTGGGTGGAAAAGTTGAATGAAGCCAGGATTCCAGTGGCGAAGATTCAAAGCGTAGATGAAGCTGTGAATGATCCGCAATCGGTTGCACGCAACGACGTTGTAGGGATCGAGCATCCGGTCGCGGGGATGACACGCTGGGTGGCTAACCCTTGCAGGCTGGCCGGCACGCCACCTTCATATAGGCTCCCACCGCCCATGCTGGGTGAACACACAGATCAGATACTGCAGGAACTGGGATACCCCGAGAATCCCGCTGCTGGAAAGGCCGCCTCGGTAAAGTAGTTAGCCGCCTTTTACACAAGATGCGTGGGCGCCGCCAGCCACAGTTGCTTAAAGAGGCTTAAGCCTTCTGCGGGTCATACATCTTTTCGGGAATGAACAGAGCCGGAATTATCGCAGTTAGCAGATAAGCGCCTCCCATGGCTACCAGCCCCATGCCGATTGAATACTGACTTGCGATGACGCCGATGACTGTGGGCGCGATCGCGGCGCCGATGCGTCCGATGTTGTAGGTGCCTCCCATCGCTGTTCCGCGGATGGTAGTCTCAAAGCTCTCAGTCATGTATGTGGCTAGCACGCCATAAGGAACCCCATAGAGGAGCCCGAAGACGGTTAGCAGTACGATGATGTTGCCCGGTGTGTGGAAATGGACGATGACCGGCAGAAATAGAGCAGTGCTAAGCCCGCCGAAGACGTACATCCAGCGGCGCCCGAAGATGTCAGCCAGGTATCCCGCCAGTATCTTGCCAAGGATCATGGCGACATATGTGCCGACCAGATAGCCCGTCATCTTGGTGAAGTTGAATTTGAGTTCATTGACGACGTAGGTAGGTAGCCAGTTGTTTACACCGTAGTAGCCGAACTGCAGGAAGCCCGCCGTCAGCGTCCAGAGCGCAAACATCCTGCGATGCTTAGGAGTGGCGAAGACCATTTTCCATTTACTATCAGCCTTGGCAACTATGCTCTTCTGCGCGGCCTGCTTCCATGAGGGTGGCTCGGGCACCAACTTTTGCATGAGGATCGCCAACAGGACCGGAACCAAGGCGGTGGCGAACAACCAGCGCCATCCAAACGCCGGGATGATTGCTCCGGCCAGAATGGTGGCAGCCACGTATCCGACAGACCAGCCCGCCTGGAGTGTTCCCAGCACTGTCGTACGGCGCACGGTTGGAACGTACTCGGCCACCAGGGTATTGCAGACGACGTACTCTGCCCCTAATCCCAGGGACGAAACAAAACGCACGCACGCAAACTGCCAGTAGCTGTGCGTCAACCCGAGCATGGCAGTGCCGAGCGAAAACACTAAAATCGACCAGACCACGGTCCGAACGCGCCCGAACCGATCCGCGGTCCATCCTCCGAAAATGCCCCCAATCGCCATGCCCAGCAGCGAATAGCTTCCGAGGGAACCGGCTTGGATCTTCGAGAGGTGAAGGTCGCGCATGAGTGACGGCAGGCTGTAAGACAGAAACATAAAATCCATGCCGTCGACCATCAAAGCAAGAAAGCCGAAAATCAGTACGACAATCCATATCCGGCTTGGCGGTTCCGGCCTGATTAAGGTGGCCGCTGACCCTGCACCGGAACTAGCACTCCTAATTTCCACGACCATTGCGATGCTCCTACCTGGGGACTTGAACTTCAACCGGGCCGTCGATATAAACGACAAACCACTTCATGACTGCGCCTAAGAAAGCCTCCGCCGTGGCGATTGAAGGCTACGCGCTTTTGCAGTTAATCCATCAATCCTCATCTCCCTACATTTGGGGAATCGGAATTTGTGAGGCTGTTATCGTTGCTAAAAGAAAAGAAAGTGGCAGAACGATACTCTGGAGTGGTTCGGAGTGTCAATAGAGTTTCGCAATTTCACAGCCGTTTGGGAATTCAATCGCGCACAACCAGAGAGGCCCCGGAGAGTGGCCTTTCCCGGCAGGTGGGGGTAAGGTCTTTCCGCCCGGATTTCGACCCTGCGCCTCCAGCTTGCAAAGGCAAGCGTGGTTGTTATTCGACCGTGACCGATTTAGCCAGGTTGCGAGGTTGATCGACATCGCAACCGCGGCGCACTGCAATATGGTAGGCAAGCAACTGCAGGGGCACGATCTCAAGAATCGGCATCAGCAGCTCCGGCGCTGCTGGAATGTAGAGAACGTGATCGGCGGACTCGCGGATTTCCTCGTCGCCTTCGGTTGCACCGTCGGCAGTTCCTCGTCGATCAGGGCGTTCGGGCCGTGCTTCATCTCGCCTGCCGGGTAGCCTTCGGCATGAATGTAGGAGATTTCTTTCAGCTTGAGCGCGCCTTCCAGCGCGATCGGGAAGTGCACGCCGCGGCCAAGAAACAGAAAGTCCTGAGCCCGGCTGTATTGCTTGGCGAGGTCTTCCAGGTCTTCTTCCAGCGTGAGCACGGTTTCGAGCTTGCCCGGTATTTTGGCCAGTTCGCCCAGCAACTGCTTCGACTGCTCCGGCGAAAGGGTTCCGCGCAACTGCCCCAGATAAACGGCGAAAATAAAAAGCGCCGCCAATTGACTGGTGAACGCCTTGGTGGAGGCTACGCCGATCTCCGGCCCTGCGTGCGTGTAGATTGTGCCATCAGCTTCGCGCGCGATCATGGCCCCGACGACGTTGCAAATCGCCAGTGTCTTGGAGCCTTTTGCCTTGGCCTCGCGCTGTGCCGCAATGGTGTCGGCGGTCTCTCCGGACTGGGTAATGACAATCGTCAATTCGTTTTTGCCCATGATCGGGTCGCGGTAGCGGTATTCGCTTCCGTAGTCGACCTCGACCGGAATCCGCGCCAGCCGCTCGATCATGTACTTGCCGGCCAGAGCCGCGTGCCAACTGGTCCCGCAGGCAACCGCCTGAACCTTGGTGAGGGAGGCTCTTGAATTCGGCCTCACTGATCTCCATCTGGTCGAGGAACACTTTGCCGGTGTCGAGCGAGATGCGGCCCAGCGAAGTATCGCGGACGGCACGCGGCTGCTCGAAAATCTCCTTGAGCATGAAGTGCTTGAAGCCGCCCTTTTCCGCCATGATGGGGTCCCAGGTGATGTGCTGCACCTGCCGCACCACCGGTTTTCCACTGCTGAAGTCGCTCAACTGCACGCCGCTCGGCGTGATCACTGCCAGGTCGCCGTCGGAGGACCATTGCGGGCAGCCACGATCTTGTTCTGCTCATCGGCGGAAATCACTGCCAGCGCAAAGACTCCACGGACATCGAGCACCGCCTTGCGGACCGCTTCTTCCAGCGCAACCTTCGAGCCATTGCCGCAGGCCAGGTACTTCTCGATGAGGTGGGCGAATACCTC
>JBEKBO010000177.1:0-10733 GCA_050015355.1 Candidatus Korobacteraceae bacterium
TGGCCGTTCGGCTCCGGGCGCGTGTTTTGTCAAGATACTAGGCGCATATGGTAGGGCATATGGCAGGGCAGTTTGAGCGTCGATTGGTATTTGCCATTTCCGAACGATGGTCTGGTTGGTTCTGTGAGCGCTGCTGCTGGAGCCGTGCTCAGCCCCCGTCGGAAACTCAGAGAGCACAACTCGCCAGCAGGATTCAGACAGAGTTCGATGCGCACGATTGCGAACATTTCGCACAACAACACGCACAGCCCGCAGAAAGCCCGCGCCAGAGCGGCACAGAATAAGCCCATCCCGCAGCGATCAACCTTCATGGGATAATGTTTCCGCGAAACTGGTTTAGATGAATGCGAAAGAGCACCGCATGGACGCGATTGAAACATTAAAGACCCGCAGAAGTATTCGTGCTTATACTGCCGAGCCTGTGGCTCGGGAAGTGATCGAGGATATCGTTGATTGCGGCCGGATGGCGGCCACCGGGAGCAACGTTCAGCCCTGGGAGTTTGTTGTGGTAACCGATCGCAATCTGCTGCGGCGCTTCGCGGAACTCACCGACTACGGGAAATTCCTTCCGCAGGCCGCCGCCTGTATCCTCGTGCTGTGCAAAGATACCAGGTACTATCTGGAGGACGGCAGCGCAGCGAGCGAGAATATGCTCTTGGCCGCCCGTGCGCATAACCTCGGGTCCTGCTGGGTAGCCGGAGACAAAAAGACGTATGCGGACACTATTCGCAAGGAGATCGGTGCGCCGAGCGCATACAAGCTGGTGAGCCTGGTTGCGATCGGCCACCCGGCAGAATCGCCACCGAAGCTGGAAAGACGCCCTCTTTCAGAGGTTCTGCATTGGGGGCGGTTTTAGACCAGATTCGCGGAAGGTATACCCCGCGAAGGAGCCGGGCGTCCAGCCCGGCGGTGCTAGTACAAGGTACATCAACCTCGGGACTGCTCTAAACACGGCGTCATAAATAATTGCGCATGTTGGCGTCTCATGCCCGCATAAATGGCGGCTGTTTGTCGCTGTCATTCGCATTTGTATAAGGCATCGTGTTTAGATTGCCAGATCGTCGCCGAGCACACCGTGCCTAGCGCGATTCCCCGGTAGGTATATCCGACAAAGCGACCCTGCATGCCCGCGTGTACGCGGGCATGCAGAAGCAGCTCTGGTTAACCGTTCAAGCCGATTGTGGCGGCGACTTCTTGCGGGACCATGCCTGGGAAGACGTAGGCCTGCAGCAGGATCAGGACACCGATGAACGCCAGCAGGATCACCGAATACTTCGCGGTGCTGCGGAAGATGTCCGTCTCTCTGCCAATGAGCCCCGTGGCCGCGCACGCCACCGCAATGGACTGTGGAGAGATCAGCTTGCCCATGACTCCACCGGCCAGATTGGCCGATGTAGTCAGCACCGGGTTGATGCCGATCGCGATAGCGGTCACCTGCTGGAGCTTGCCGAACAGTGCCGCAGACGAGGTAACCGAGCCCGTCAGAAACACTCCAAGCCAACCGATGACCGGCGAAAACAGCGGGAATAACTTGCCGGTGTAATTGGCAAAAGCCAGCCCCAGCGTGTAGGACATGCCGGAGAAGTTCGCCAAAATCCCGATGCCGATCACCGAGGAGAGCGTGATCAGCGCGTAAACCAGTTGCTTGCAGGTTCTGCCAAATACCTTGGCCCCCCTTGCCGGACTGATCTTGAGGATCATCATGGCAACGAAGGAGGAGATCAGCATGGCCGTTCCGGGAGCTAAGAAATACTCCCATTTGTAGTTGGCGGCCAGCTTGGCCGGCTTGGCGACCACGGGCGCGACCCGGTAGACGATCCCGTCCAGACCCGGCCAACTGCCGACCATGACAAACCAGTGTTTGGCGTTGACCCAGCCCTTGAAGGCGGTAATACCCCAGATGCCCATGACGGTCATCAGCACCACCCATGGCAGCCATGCCTTCACAATCTGCCCGGTGGTGTACTTGGATTCTTTCTCCTTGGCCACGAGGGGATCATTCGGGAAGCGCCAGATTTCAGCCGGCTTCCAGAACTTCAGCAGCGCAATCAGGCAGAGCAGGGAAACGAAGGAGGACAAGATGGCCGGCAGTTCCGCTCCCAGATGCTGGGATACGTAGTAGCAGGTTATGGCATAACTTACACCCGCAACCAGGGCGGCCGGCCAGACCTGCATCATCTTCTTCCAGCCAACCATCACTACCAGCATGAAGAACGGGATGATCAACGCCATGATCACCATGTCGAGTCCAATGGCCTTGGTGATCGGGCCGGCTTTCATGCCGGTCACTGAGATCATCATGTTGGTCGGCACGCCCACCGGACCGAACGGAACCGGGGGAGTGTTCGCCACCAGGCAGATGACCGCGGCCGGCAAGGGAGAAAATCCCAGGCCGATCAACATGGCAGCCGCTACGGCCACCGGCGCACCCTGCCCGGACACTCCCTCCATGAAGGCTGAGAAGCAGAAGGCGATGAGCAACGCCTGCAGTCTGCGGTCGCTGGAGAGGGTGGAGATGGAACTCTTGAGCACCTCAAACTGGCCGGCTTCCACCGTCAGGTTATAAAAAAACACTGCCGTCAGGATGATCCAGCCGATTGGAAACAGGCCGGTGGCCATCCCTAACAGCGCGGCCGAAACAGCCACGCTCACCGGCATCTTGTACACAAGAATCGTTATGATAAGGGTTAGCAACAAGGTCAAAACGCCCGCCCAGTGCCCCTTCATCCGTTTGATTGCCAACGCCCAGAATAAAAAGAAAATTGGAATCGCTACGATTAGCGCAGTAAGACCCAGGCTGTTACCTACCGCTGAATAGTTATGAAACCATTGCACAATTAGTACCTCCCTTTCCTCTCGCGTTTCCAAATGGAAGAACCTGTTTTCCCGTCAAATACCGGGCGGGAAGAGATCCTGCAACGCCTTTCACCCCCACCGTCTTTCCAATGGGGTTGCGCCATCCGGGAATCTAAAAGCAATTTTAGGGTCGCGTCCGGAAATTACTATTCGGCAGCTCACAAGGCAACAAAAATGTGAGTTGAGGGATTGTTGTTCGGAGAAATTTAGACCCGTTTCGCGAAAGGTATATCCCACGAAGGTTGACGGCTTCGGTTTACATATTCTGCGACCGCCCTGGCGGCGTTTAGCGAATCAATGAGTTAGACCGGCAGACCCGGCGGCCAAGACTCCGGCAGCCAATACGGGACAGGCCCTCGGCCGGTCACGCTTTTTCGTGCGTTCCATCCCCTGATTCAACCGCCTCCGGGGTCTGCAATTCGGTAGGTCTCGAGGGCGGCTGCAGCAATTGGGAGCCGCGAGTCATGGCAACCCGGCCGGTGCGCGCCATCTCCTGCACACCGAACGGACGGAGCACTTCCAACAGGCCGTCGATTTTGTCGACTTCGCCGGAGACCTCGATAATCAGCGATTCCGGCGAAACATCCACAACGCGAGCGCGAAAGACCTTGATCAGTTCCATTAGATGTGGCCGCGACTGCTGGTCGGCGGCCACTTTGATGAGCGCCAAGTCGCGTTCCACAGCCGGCCGGTCGGTGATGATCTCGGCCAGCAGCACGTCGACCAGGTTTTCCAGGCTGGCTTCCAGCCGGTGGGCGACCTCGCGGTTGGTATTGACGACGATCGTCATCCGCGCAATTCCAGCGGTCTCGGTGGGACCAACAGTGAGCGAATCGATGTTGATCGCCAGGCGGCGGGCCAGTGAGCCAATCCGGTTCAGCACTCCGGGTTTGTGTTCGACGTAAGCAACAATTGTCTGCATCTTTTCCTCAGGAATCCCGCGACGTTTCGATCAGCGGCGTGGGCCGGCGAATCATCTCGTGCAACGATGCGCCGCCCGCGACCATGGGATACACCGAATCCTCCTGCTCCACGCGGAAGTCCAGCAACACGGTTTCCGGCATTTCACGCGCCGCGCGAATTGCCGGGATGACCTCGGGACGGGTAGTGATCCGCTCGCTTCGGATTCCGAAAGCATTGGCCAGCGCACAAAAGTCGGGAGCCACCAGCGGTGTGGCGACATACCGCTTATCGTAGAAAAACTCCTGCCACTGACGCACCATGCCAAGAAAGCCGTTATTGATAACGGCGATTTTAATATTCAGCTTTTCCTGCACGATGGTAGCCAGCTCGCACATGGTCATCTGGAATCCACCATCGCCAACAATCACCCACACCTCCGAATCGGGACGCGCGACCTTGGCGCCAATCGCCGCAGGCAGGGCGAAACCCATCGTCCCCAGCCCGCCCGAGGTAATAAGCGAGCGTGGCTGGTTGTGGTGGTAATACTGCGCCTCCCACATCTGGTGCTGACCGACATCGGTGACCACCAGGGCTTCGCCGTTGGTCTCCTTCCACAGATCGTTGATCACGTGGGCGGCCCAGAGATGCCCCGTGTCCGGCAGGTTCTGGATGTCGCGCACGGCCACGTCGCCTCTGAGCTTGTCGATGTAATCGTGCCACTCGCAGCGGTCGGGCCTTTCGACATGGGGCAGCAAGCGCTCGAGCACCACCCGCGCATCGCCGACGAGCGCCACGTCGACCTTCACGTTCTTGTTGATCTCGGCCTGATCGATTTCAATGTGAATCTTGCGCGCCCGGCTGGCGTAGGTGCGCAGGTCGCCCGTCACGCGGTCGTCAAAGCGCATGCCCACGGCAATCAGCAGGTCCGAATCCTGTATGGCATGGTTGACCCAGGCTTCACCGTGCATGCCCATCATGCCCAGGTTCCGCGGATCGCTGGCCGGAAACACTCCCAGGCCAAGCAGCGTCAGCGCCACCGGAAAATCGCCGGTGCGGACAAACTCCCGGAAGACGCGCATGGCGCCGGAGATCAGGATGCCGTGGCCCGCCAGCACCACGGGGCGCTTCGCGCTGTTGATCAATTCCAGGGCGCGGGCGAAGGTCTCGTCGTCGGTTCCCGGACGCCGGCGCTTGGGCGGCAGATTGGGAGCCGAGGCCTCCCAGTCGAACTCGCACACGCCTTGCTGGGCGTCCTTGGTAATGTCCACCAGCACCGGGCCGGGCCGTCCGCTGGCGGCGATCACGAACGCCTCGCGAATGGCGCGCGCCACGTCTTCGGCCCGCGAGACAATCACGTTGTGCTTCGTGATGGGCATGGTGATGCCGGTGATGTCCACTTCCTGGAAGGCATCCGAGCCCAGCACCTTGCTGCTGACCTGTCCGGTAATGCAGACGATGGGCGAAGAATCGAGCATGGCCGTGGCGATGCCGGTCACCATGTTGGTCGCCCCCGGGCCGGAGGTGACGATGGCCGCGCCTACGCCCCCGCTGGCGCGCGCATAGCCGTCGGCCATGTGTGTCGCGCCCTGTTCATGGCGCACCAGGATGTGGTGGATCGGAGCCTTGCCAAGCGCGTCGTAGGCCGGAAGAATCGCGCCTCCCGGATAGCCGAAGATGTGCCGTACGCCCACCCTGACCAGTGATTCACAAAGAATTTCCGCACCCGTAAGTTTCATTCGCCCACCTCATACTCCATCCGCCACCGAAAATACCGCCGAAGAATAAAAGTCCGGCGCAAGAGCGGCCAATGAGTCACGTAGCCGGAGAAGATTCCGGCAGCGCTGCCGCCCACATGGGGATTCGATTAGTTTAAGGCACCCAATTTCAGGCTATTGTTACCAGAATACAACACTGGCCCGCCGCCACCGCTCCGCGACCTGCCATTTTGGCCGTGTGCAGGACAGAGACCCTCATTCAACGGCCAGGCAAGCACCCCAATCCGCCTTGGCCGGGTTGCTGAAATCTTATCAAAAAATCTGTTAGACGGCTAAAAGGCTACGTAAGGCTTCGGCCTGCTGGTGGGTCAGTCTCCAGTTTGCCCGTGACTCGGGGGGCCAGTACGTCCCGAGTGGACGCGGACACCGCATCTGGATATATTTGGGTTCGTCCAGATGAGAGTTCAGCACTAGATCAACCATGCCACTGTCGCCATCACAACGAATCCTGCTGATGAAGGAGATTTCTGCCCGCCTCGCTAATGAAAGCTGGCCCTTGATTGACGTTACATTGAAGCAGTTTTCATTGCCCTGGGCGGATCAGTGGCAAGGTGAAAAAGATGCTTACGTGCTTCACATGGTAGAGGAAGCAACAGACGAGGCTCTGATCGACCTCGCCCAACATGTTGGGTTCCAATCTGGAGAAGCTACGGCGCCGCGAGTGGACCCGCCGTTTTGGCGTAAAGGCATGCTGCGTCTCTTCGTGTCGCATCTTGCGATTTATAAGGTTTTCGCCGCAGAACTCCAGGAGGAGCTTCTTGGTTTTGGGATCTCATGCTTCATTGCACATAATGACATCGAACCTACCAAGGAGTGGCAGACTCAAATTGAAACGGCTCTCGCCACCTGCGATGCGCTCGTCGCGCTACTTCATGATGGCTTTCATGCAAGTAACTGGACAGATCAAGAGATTGGGTTTGTCATGGGACGCGGTGCACCCGCCTTCGCCGTGCGCTTAGGACAGGACCCCTATGGATTCATTGGGCGCTTTCAAGCGTTCAATGGCAACGGCAAAAGCGCCGCCAAACTCGCGCGAGAGCTGTTCGATGCCTACCGCAATAATAAGCAGACGCAGCGCAGAATGAGCGAAATCTTGGTGGGACTCTTCGAGCAGAGTGGCAGCTTTGCAGAGGCAAAAGCACGTATCGGCTATTTGGAAGACCTAGAGTATTGGGAACCGTCGTTCTCGAAACGAATTAACGCAGCGGCCACGAGTAATTCCCAAGTCTCTGATTCCTGGGGAGTGCCCGGAAGAGTTGCGACGCTGGTAAAAAAGTGGGCCAAGTCGGGAATCTAGCAATGGCTGGTGGCCCAGGTAACGAAACAAGAAACGTTGAGGGCAACCCACATCCGCCGTTCGGCGAATGTGGGGGCTTCGGAAGGGTTCTGCTCTAGACCAGTACCAGAGATACGGTGTCCTTCGCTGCGCTCAGGATTTCGCCTGCGGGCTCAAAGCACCCCAGAAAGCCTGAAATCTGGCTTTCCGGGGACCCCGCAGACGCCCGCAAAACGGCTCAACCTCAGGGTGACACGCTGGAACTGCCCCACATCTATGTGCCGGGTGCCCCACTCTAGCGAAGCTAGGGTGGGGTAGTTTATGCTTCCGCGGTGAAAAGCCCCACCCAAGCTGCGCTTGAATGGGGCACCCAAATCAAATTCACGACTGGCGGCCCACATCTGCAACAGAAGTAGATTTGAGCCACCACCAAGAAACTACCCCACGTTAGCCAAAAGCGGGCGAACATGGGGCACCATCGAACTCAATTGAACGCAGACGAATCGGCGCCAGCCGATCAGGAAAAGCCGTACAGCTTCGCCGGGTTGTCCACCAGGATGCGGTCTCGCTCCGCCTTGTTGGGAGCCCACTCGCCAAGCAGGTCCAGCAGGATGGCATCGTTGGGCTTCTCGGGCCCCGGAGCGGTCGGATGCGGCCAATCGCTGCCCCACACCAGGCGTTGCGGCGCCGCCTTCACATAGGCCTGCGCGATCGCGGTGCTATCGGCATAGGTGGGCGGGCCCACTTTGGAGAGGATATAAGCGCCGCTAAGTTTCACCCATGCCTTCTCTTTGTGCATCAGATCGCAAATCAAACCGAACGCCGGGTGCTGAATGCCCATGGGCTGCGGAAGCCGCGCCAGATGGTCGAACACAAGCTGGCACGGAACCTGGCTCACCACCGCCCGATTGGCGTATAAGTCGTCCGCCATGGTGTTCAACTGCATGTGCCATCCGATGGCCGCAAACCGCTTCCCCAGTGGAATCACCATTTCCCACGTAGCCCCGCCGCCTTGCGCGAGGTTGACGCGGACACCGCGCACACCGGCTGCATCCAGTCGCTTGAGCTCTTCGTCCTTGACCGTGTCGTTCACCACGGCAATGCCGCGCGTCGTCTTCAGGCCGAAGGTTTCGAGCGATTCCACCAGCAGCCGATTGTCTATGCCGTAAGTTGAGGGCTGGACCACCACGTTGCGCGTCGTGCCGATCCGCTTCTGCAACATCCGGTAATCGGAGATGAGCGCGTCGCCCGGCCGCAAGCTTGTGGTCGCATCCGCCGGAAAGCGCGAGTCATAAATGTGGTGGTGACAGTCGGTCGCGTTCGGCGGCACCTTGAGGCGAGGCAGCTCCGTGCCTGACGACCATTTAACGGCCTGACCACTCGCTACGGACTCGCCGTGCGCCATGGCGGCCACCCCGGCAACCATCACAGGAACCGTTGTCAGAAACTCGCGGCGGCTCCAGCCATTGTTCCGCATGAACTCCTCCCTTTCCTGCTGCATATTCCCTCTGCGTGGTGCCCCACGTTCGCCCGTTTTTGGCTAACGTGGGGTAGTTTCTTGAACGGCCATGCGTACCCGACAGACCCGTTGTTCCGTGCTTTCATCCCGAGGCGAACCGGGGGGCCCCTTCATCCGGCGGAAAACGCAATACGGACGCCGAAACATCAGGCACCGTGCCGTCTCATGAAGTCCTCATCAAACTTGAGTCCGAGGCCGGGACGATCCGGCACGATAACTTCTCCATTCCGGAGTTGAGGGACCTCTTCGAACAGCGGCAGCGTCCATGGCATGTATTCAAGCGTGAAGGCGTTCGGGGCGGCCGCCACCAGGTGCACCAGGAATTCCGGAAAGCAGTGGTTCACCACCCGCGTGTTGAATGCCTCGGCCATGCCCGCGACCTTCATCCATTGCGTGATCCCGCCTACGCGCAAGGCGTCGATGATCAGGATATCAACCGAGCGCGCCTCCAGCATGTGCCGGAATGGAACGATGCCCCAGACATATTCGCCACCGGCCACGGGCGTCACCAGTGCGTCAGAGATACGAGCCAGTCCGGCAAAGTCGTCGTGCACCGTGAGATCTTCGAGCCAGAAGAACTGGAGTTCCTCCAGGCGCCTGCCCACATCGATTGCCTGCTCGACGCGCCAGCCCTGGTTGACATCCGCCATCAGCTTGATGCCGGGACCAACACTCTCGCGCACGATTCGTGCGCGCTCGACTTCTTTCGCGGGCGAATGCTCGCCAGCCAGTCCGAGCTGCATTTTGATCTGCCGGAAACCTTTCTCGACCAGACAGCGGGCAGCCTGAACCACCTCGTCATCCGACATGTTCCGCTGAAGCGTGCCACTGGCGTAAGCGGGCACCTGCTGCCGCCCTCCGCCAAGCAACTTCCACAGCGGCTGATTCAGCGCCTTGCCGCGGATATCCCACAACGCAATGTCAATGGCTGAAAACGCCAGCATGAAGATGCCCCCGGGACCCGAGCCACCCGCGGCAGCGCGCAGTTTCTCGAGAATCGGCCCCGGAACCAGCGGGTTCTCGCCAATGGAGAGTGACGCCAGGTCGTGGACAGCGCTCCTCAGTGCGTTGGTCATTGCTGTGGAATAGAAAGTAAAGCTCACGGCGATTCCGTCGATGCTTTCATCGGTCTCGAGTCGCAAGGTAACAAATGGCCGCACCACGGGAGGCTGTAACGGCAACCCCGCAAGCGATTGCGCTTCGGGCACATTTACGATTTGCGTGTGAACTTGCGATATCTTCATGGCATCACCGATCACAATGAGCGCTGAAAGAAAAAGGTGGCATTCGAAAATGCCACCCGCTCAGCAGGCTGCTGAAAAACAGGCTTGCTCTGACGTGAGCATACAAACGATTGCGCTGCAGCTCTGTGAGGCGCACATCCCATAGCGCCTCACTTGGTGAGCTCTCGCCACGCGCAACCAGCCGTCAGGCTAACAGGTTCAGCGCTTCTTCCAGTATCCCCTTGGTCGCCTCGACCTTGTACGCGTTCTTGCTCAGTGGCCGGGCGCCCTGAACCGAGGCGGCACAGGCGGCGCCGACAGCGCTCTTCAGGTCCTTGCCTTTCAGGGCGCTCTCCGCTTTCACGCTCCTGGTGGGGAACGGCGCTAAGCCGCCAAAAACAACGCGCGCGTCCGTAACCGTAGAGCCCTTAAGCGCTACGCTTACCGCAACGCTGACCACCGCGAAGTCGAAGGCCTGTCTTTCCTTCAGCTTCAGGTAGACGCCCTTTCTGCCCTGGGAAGCAGCCGGAATCTCCACCGCCACCAGCATTTCCTGCGGGGAAAGCACGTTTTCCTTCGTCAGGGCTTGCTCGGGGGAAACGTAGAACTTCTCCAGTGGAATGGTTCTCATCCCTTTCGGGCCCGCTATCTCGGCCTTGGCCCATGCAACAGATGTCGCCTCCCATGATGGCATGGTACTGGTTCTCTCCATCCTTGGCGTAGCAGTTTGCGCCGCCCTTGCGCATGCAGTCGGAGAAGAGCTTCCCGCGGAAGTACCAGCAGCGTGGCCGCTGACACAGGTTGCCGCCCAGGGTGGCTACGTTCCTGATCTGCGGAACCGCCACCTGCTTGGCCGCCTGCGCCACCAGCGGATATTTGTTCTCGATAAGATCGGAGTGGATGATCTCGCTGAGCGTGGTCCCGGCGCCAATCCTCAGGCCGGTCTTCTGCTCCTTGATGTAGGCGAAATCTTTGATCCCCTTGATATCGATCAAGTGCTTCGGTGTTTTCAGCGCCGGGCCTTCAACGCCGTCTTTGACCAAGCCCAGCAGGTCGCTACCTCCGGCGAGAATGGCAGCCTTCTCTTGATACTTCGTCAAAAGGGCTACAGCCTGCCCGACCGTGGTGACTCGATAGTAATCGAATGGTTTCATCGTTTATCTCCTTCACCCTAGCCCTTT
>JBEKBO010000178.1:0-7060 GCA_050015355.1 Candidatus Korobacteraceae bacterium
GGATGCGTGTACCCAGCAACGCCGTGAAGTCGTCGAGGCTGAGCAGAACCTCGTCGATGCGGTGCGATCTCAGTTCCGCAGGCACTTCGCTGTGCACCACCTGGTACTCGCCCACGTACACCTCGCGCCGCTGTGCATCGAGCGCAACAACCACGGAAGCCGTCTGCCGGGCAGCGGCGGCTGTGGCTGCCAACAGCGAAACCGCAACGATTGGCTTCCTCAGGGCTTCAGCCAATCCCTTCACGGTGGACAGGCCCACGCGCAGCCCGGTAAAAGATCCGGGACCGGAGGCGACGGCCAGCAGATCGATCGCACTCTTAGCCAGAGACGCACCCGCCAGCAATGCCGATATCGCCGGAATGAGCTGCGCCGAGTAGGTCCCGCCCGCAATCGGCATGGAGCCGAGCACCTCGAAGCCCTCCCCGCTGCCGCGGGCCAGGGCAACGCTGCCGTCACGGCCTGAAGTATCTATGCCAAGAATAACCATGCCTCAGCCGAACCCAAATCTGCCGAGGATTTCCTCAAGCACCGTGTACGGGTCGCACTCGTGCGCCGCAATTCTCGCCGCCAGCTCTCGCCCCGCTGCCTCCGTCAGGTAGTCGCGTCTGACGCGCTGCATCAGCGCGACTCGCAGCATCTCGACCAGGCGCACGCGCCAGCTCTCGATGCGACGGTGACGCCCTAGGCCAGACGTCTCCAGAAACGCTTCATATTGCGCGATGGCGACCGCCAACTCGGAGATGCCGCGACCCTCGCTGGCAACGGTCTTGACAATCGGCGGCGTCCAACTCTCCATCGCCGCGCCGTCCGCGCCAGTCGCGCCTCTGGGCGGAGCAGTCGACTGTAAAGCACGAACCTCGCGCTCGACCCGATCGGCGCCCTCGCGATCGCTCTTGTTGATGACGAAGATGTCGGCAATCTCCATGATTCCCGCCTTGATGGATTGCACATCGTCTCCCATGCCGGGTACCAGAATCACTAGCGTCACGTCGGCCAGGCGCACGATATCCACTTCATCCTGTCCCACGCCAACGGTCTCGATCAGCACGACGTCGCGCCCGCTGGCGTCGAGCACAGTGGCCACGTCCGCCGTGGTGCTGGCCAACCCACCGAGGGAGCCGCGGGTGGCCATGCTGCGAATGTAAATCCCCGGATCGGCGTGGTGCCGTTGCATGCGGATGCGGTCGCCCAGAATCGCGCCTCCCGTGAACGGGCTCGTCGGATCGACCGCGACAATGCCAACGCTCTGCTGACGCTTGCGATACTCGCGCGCCAACTGATCGGTGAGCGTGCTTTTTCCCGATCCTGGAGCACCCGTAAGGCCCACGACACGGGCACGCCCGCTGTAGGGAAAAAGCGCCCGCAGCAGCTCGTGCGACTCCTTCGTGCGGTCTTCGACGGCCGTGATCGCCCGGGCCAAGGCGCGCGGACTTCCCGCCCGAATTTCATTCACCCAGCTCGCAATCGAATCGCTCACGGCAATCCTGATCAGTGTCGCGCTCTACCTTGGGCCTGTTAACACTGCAACGGGCGAAACGCTCACCGAGTTTCTTGAAGCCACGGCAAAGGGAAGTGTAGCAGTTCGCAACGCTGCATCGGCAACATAGCATCGCCGCCGATTTTCCCAGCAAAGCTGAGCTACCAATTCGTCGCTATTAGCATCTCTTATATGTGTATAAGCCAAGTGGATGCCCACCCTTTCGGCGAAGCCAGAGGATGGGAAGTGAGCACGGGCTTGGCAACGTTCCGCCGTCGCCGCTGGCAGTAGCAATTTATTCAGAGTAGTTCAGGAGGAGACCTTGGATTTCCAGTTCACCGAAGAGCAGCAGCACCTCCGCCAAATGGTTCGCAAGTTCGCCGAGCGAGAAATCGCGCCGCACGTGATGGAGTGGGACGAAGCCGCGCATTTCCCGCTCGAGACGATCAAGGAACTCGGGCGGCTTGGGCTCATGGGAGCGATCTTCCCGGTCGAATACTGCGGCGCGGGCATGGGCTACACCGAATATGCCATGGCCATCGAGGAGCTTTCACGCGTCGACGGCTCGGTTGGCATCATCGTGGCCGCGCACACCTCTCTCTGCACCAACCACATCTTTGTCGCCGGCAACGAGGAGCAGAAGCGGAAGTACGTTCCCCGGCTGGCGAGCGGCGACTTCATCGGCGCCTGGGCGCTCACCGAGCCCGGCTCCGGCTCCGATGCCGGCGGCGCGCGCTGCTCGGCCGTGCGGGTGAAAGACAAGTGGGTGCTGAACGGAACCAAGACTTTCTGCACCAACGGCCACTACGCCGACGTGTGCGTGGTTCTCGCCGTCACCGACAAAACGACCCAAACTCACAGCCATCATGGCCTCTCGGCTTTCGTGGTCGAGAAGGGAACCCCCGGCTTCAAACTCGGCAAAAAGGAAAACAAGCTTGGACTGCGCGCCAGCGATACCGCTGAACTCATTTTCGAGGATTGCGAAGTTCCCGCCGAAAACCTGCTCGGGCACGAAGGCCACGGGTTCGTCGATGCCATGCGCATTCTCGACGGCGGCCGCATTTCGATAGCGGCGCTCGGACTCGGCATGGCCCAGGGCGCTTACGATTGCGCGCTGGCATACTCAAAGCAGCGCAAGCAGTTCGGCAAAGCCATCAGTGAGTTTCAAGCCATCCAGTGGAAGCTGGCTGACATGGCAACCGAAATCGACGCCGCCCGCCTGCTCACCCTGCGCGCCGCGTGGATGAAAGATAACGGCATGAAAACCACCCTGGAGTCCGCCATGGCCAAGCTCTATAGCGGCGAAGTCGCCGTCAAGGCAGCCAACGAGTCGGTGCAGATCCATGGCGGCTACGGCTTCATTAAGGACTACCCGGCCGAGAAGTTTTATCGCGATTCCAAGCTCTGCACCATCGGCGAAGGCACCAGCGAAATCCAGCGCATGGTCATTGCGCGCCAACTGCTGCGCGACGACCATGCGGTACGCAATGACCCTGCGACGAGAGCGGCGTGAGCTCACGGTCGCGTGAGCGAACACCCCGCTAGCGGGTTAGTTTGAATTTGCACTCGCCTTGTGGGTCGATGCGATCTCATAATGTGCCGCTTTGGCATCGTGCCGGGACAAGTACTTGCGGCGCTCCTCGGGAACCACGGAAGTCTCGTAGTCCGCTCCCGCGAAGGCGCGAATCGCATCGATGGAATCCCATAACATGATTGTGATGAACTCGACCTCGTCGCCGTGGTCTCTCCTGAGCAGGTAGCTGCTTTTGTAACCTTTTACTTTGCGCTGATGCCGGGCAGAAGCTCCGGCTTCAGCATGGCCTCATAAGCGTCGGCGTGCTCGGGCTTGGTGTATCCGTGCCAGATGCATGCGATCACGTGACCTCCTTTGAACTCGCCTAACTTAACGATACCTAGTGAATGTCATGCTGAGCGTAGCGAAGCATCCCAGGTAACTGTCCCACCCTTGCCGCTTTGGGCTTTTTGATGAAATCCTTCGGCGGCGCATCAGCTCCACGCCGTGCAGGGATCCTTCGCTTCGCTCAGGATGACATCCTGAAACATTGATTCGCTCGGACGCCGCCTCAACTCGCTACGCCGTTGCCCGCGCGGCACAGATCTGCTCGATAACCTGCAAAGCCCGTTCGCACTGCTTGCGGCTCACGTCCAGGTGAGTTACAAAGCGCATGGTTTGCGGGTTCACGCCGTTCGCCCTCACCCTGTGTTCGGCAAGTTTGCTGGAAAGCTCGGCCGAAGTCATTCCTGTGCCGGCGATATCGACGATCAGAATGTTGCTCTGAACCGTTCGCGGATCGATGGAAATGCCCGCAATCCGTGCCAGCCCTTCCGCCAGAAAACGGGCGTTCTCGTGGTCTTGGTGCAATCGCTTCGGGCCCTCCTCCAGGGCGATGAGTCCCGCAGCCGCGAGAACACCGGCCTGCCGCATGCCTCCGCCCAACGCCTTGCGAACCGCGCGCGCTTCGGCAATGAACGCTTTGCTGCCAACCAGAAGCGAGCCTACGGGAGCCCCCAAGCCTTTGGAGAGGCAGAACATCACCGAATCGCACTTGGCCGTAAGTTGGTCCACCGGCACGCCAAGCGCGACCGAGGCATTGAAAATGCGCGCGCCGTCCAGGTGAACGGGAATTCCGGCCTGATGCGCGCCGTCGCAAATCTGGTCCATGACCGCCTGCGGCATCACCGCTCCTCCGGCCATGTTATGCGTGTTTTCCAGCGAAACCAGCCCGGTCTGCGCCAGGTAGTAGATTTTGGCCGAGAGCTTTGTCCGAACCAGGTCCCAGGTAAGAATGCCGTCCGGTGCGGCAACCGGACGCACCACGCAGCCGCTGAACCAGCTCAGCATTCCCATTTCGTAGTTGAAGACGTGACCGCGTTCTTCGCAGATGATCTCCTGTCCGGGCCGGGTGTGCAGCTTGATGGCGATGGCATTCCCCATGCTGCCACTGGGCACGAAGATTGCCGCCTCGCGCCCAAATACTTCGGCGGCCCGCGCCTCCAGCCGATTGATCGTTGGGTCTTCACCATAAACGTCGTCGCCGACCTCGGCCTCGGCCATCGCTCGACGCATGGCTGCCGTGGGCAGAGTCACGGTGTCACTTCGCAAGTCCACCGGACGATCTTGTTCAGAGCTGAAATTCGAATTCGAGCAAGCTAGGGGCATAAAACGAGTTCTCCGGAATGGTCAACTTTAGAGATGCATAAAAAATTCTATCCTAAAGGCAAAGACCCCCATCCAATCGGTAACTGAGCAGCCGCCGGTGGCAGCGGCCATTGTCGAATTTCAATGTGGGAATTATCTATTCGGAATGGGGAATAACCCGGCCTTGATGTGGTTTATTAACGACAGAAGCGGCGACGAACTACAGCCCCGGACAGAAACACGACCCGAGGACTCAAGTTCGAAACTCGGGGTGAGGAAATGACGATCCAGTGTGGTATCTGCGAACATAAGGGGGACCTTCGAGAGGCTCCCGCTTTTCTCTGTTTTAACTGTTGTGACGCCATCCGGCGATTGGTTTGGATCAGCGAGCATACGCCAGCGCGGGCAGAGCATCACGAGCCGGGTCAGAACGCTGAGCGTGCCGGAGCGCGCTTGCCGAAGTCGGCAGTCCTGGGGAAACGTTAAGCCAGAAATCGACTGAAGACTTCGTTCGACAGCAGGCGTCCGCGTGCCGTCAGACGGACCCAGCCGTTTTCGATAGCTATCAGTCCGCTTGCTTCAAGCTCACTGAGCAGATCTCCGCAATCTGGGAATGCTGCGGCGCCAAATTCGCATTCCAGGCGGCTTAACTCCACGCCGCGATTCAGACGCAGTCCAAGAAACCACGTCTCTTCCAGCGCCAGGCGCTCGTCGATCCTGGTCACCTCGAACTCCGAGCCCAAGAGCAGCGCCTCAAGTTCATCGCTGGTTGCAAAGCGCACGGCGGAATGCCGCGAACCCGCATCGCGGGTCAACAGCATGGAATGCGCATCGACTCCAAAGCCCATGTAAGGCCGCCGCAGCCAGTACTTCAGGTTGTGGCGCGAGGCATGGGCGGGAAACCCATCGCCGGTCCGCGGGCCACGCGCAAAGTTCGAGATTTCATACTGTGCGATTCCCGCCGCCGACAACTCTTCGCAGGCCAATGAGTAAAAGTCGGCGGTCAAGTCCTCATCCGGCACGTGGTGCGCGTGATAGCGCGTGCCACCGGCAATCAGTTCCCTGCCCAGCCGCGAGTCTTCGTCCACTTCCAGCATGTAAACGCTGACGTGCGGCACGTTCGCGGCCACAGTCTCCGCCAGCGTGTAGCGCCACGACTCCCCGGTCTGGTGCGGCAGGCCGGCGATAAGGTCGATGTTGATTTCGGCGATTCCGGCGTCGCGCAGTCGTCCAATGTCGCCGAGCACGATCGCGCGCGTGTGCAACCGGCCCACGGCGCGCGCCTCCTGGTCGATAAACGATTGCGCGCCGAGGCTCACACGATTGACCCCGCAACTTACCAGCGTGCTCACCACTTCAGGCGTGAGCGTTCCGGGAGTGCACTCGACCGTGACCTCAGCGGCTGGCTGCACGGTGAAGCTACTGTCGATGGCGGCGAAAATCCTCTGTAGCTGTTCCGGGGCAAGAATGCTGGGCGTCCCGCCGCCAAGATAGATAGAGTCCACCTCGCGCTCGAAGCGGCCGCCAACCTGCTCGGCTATCTGCCCGGCCCGCCGAAGCTCGCGCTCGAGATGAGCGACATAGCGCTCCAGCAGAGGCCGCGAGAACACGCCCGAGGCGAAGTTGCAGAAGCTGCACTTGGTACGGCAAAACGGCACCGAGATGTAAAGTCCCAGCGGCATGCAAGCTGCGCGAAAGGCTATCCCAAGACGGGCGCGCCCTCGCGACGTTTTACGTAATCGGCGAGATTGCTCTTCAGAAATCGAAAATCGGTATCAATCTCTTGCATTTCAAAGGTAATGCCGAGCGGGATCGACTCGTAGATAGAAGCGAGGTGATTGCAGATGGCTGCAAACACTTTTTCCCCGGCAGCATGCTTTTTTACCGGATCGTGTCCGGGACGGAACCTGAGTACAACGTGCACAAAGGCGTTGTCCGGATGCCCGTCCGCAATCCGGTAGCAGGCGCGCTCCGAGGTTCGCGTCTTGAGGCCCGCCATGGGGAACTCTCCCGTCTGCACGGTGGCATCGTGAACTTCTCGCACGAACTGCTCCAGGTTCAGCCGCTCGCGAAGGTTGCTGGAATATTCGATGATGATGTGCGGCATCGCTTCTCTCCAAGGTGCTGTCTACTGTGCCTGTATTACCGGCTACATTAAGGTCGGCATGAGCTAATGTGTTGCCAAATTACCATGCGGAACAGCCGGATCACGAAAACCGGGAATTCTCGATCCGCCAGATGGTATCGAGCACGGTCCCGTCAACCCACTTCACCACCGCGGCCGGCTCGTCGATGAAGCGAGGCTTGTGCGGTTTGCCGCCGCAGATTCGCTCGACCTCCTGCTTGATCTGCTCGATCGGCCGAATCGGCAGATTCGATCCTTTCAGCGCATCCAGTAAATCCTGACGACGCGGATTGACTGC
>JBEKBO010000179.1:0-7052 GCA_050015355.1 Candidatus Korobacteraceae bacterium
TTCCCGGCACTTAGTCTGGGGCCAATCCTGGAACACCTGCTGATGTATGCGGGAAAGACCTTCTGAGGAAATTGCGATATGGCATCGAAACAGAAAGCCGTTTGGGAATGGAAGATTGTCCGTCGCGCGGTGCTGGACTCTTTCGTTAAACTGAACCCGCGCAAGATGATGGGCAACCCCGTCATGTTCGTCGTGGAAGTCGGAAGCGTTATTACCACGCTGCTGCTGTTTCACGGCAAGGATGCCTCCTTCGGGTTCAATCTGCAGATCACGTTGTGGCTGTGGTTCACCGTGTTGTTCGCAAACTTCGCCGAGGCAATGGCCGAGGGCCGCGGTAAGGCACAGGCTGACACATTGCGCAAGGCGCGCGCCGAAACGATTGCCAATCGCGTGCTCCCGAACGGGCAAATCGAACAGGTACCGAGTTCCCATCTGCGCGCAAATGACCTCGTAGTCTGCTCGGCAAGCGACTTCATTCCCTCCGACGGCGAGATCATCGAAGGCGTGGCTTCGGTCGACGAGTCGGCCATCACCGGCGAGTCCGCGCCCGTGATTCGAGAGGCCGGCGGCGACCGTTCGGCCGTGACCGGCGGGACCCGCGTGTTGTCGGACCAGATTCGGATCAAGATCACCTCGAATCCGGGCGAGACTTTCCTCGACCGCATGATCGCCTTGGTGGAAGGCGCCGAGCGGCAGAAGACGCCGAACGAGATTGCACTGAACATTCTGCTAGCGGGATTGACGATCATCTTCCTGTTGGCGGTGGTGAGCTTGCAGCCATTCGCCATCTACTCCGGTTCGCCGCAGACCGTCTTTGTGCTCGTATCGCTGCTGGTCTGCCTGATTCCGACGACGATTGGCGGTCTGTTGTCGGCCATCGGCATCGCCGGCATGGACCGATTGATCCAGCACAATGTGCTGGCGATGTCCGGCCGCGCCGTGGAAGCGGCGGGCGATGTAAACACTCTATTGCTGGACAAGACAGGAACCATCACGCTTGGCAATCGCCAGGCGTCGGAGTTCATTCCGGCCCCAGGCGTCACCCAACAGGAGCTCGCCGACGCCGCCCAGCTTTCATCTTTGGCCGACGAAACTCCCGAGGGCCGCTCGATCGTCGTGCTGGCGAAAGAAAAGTACGGTCTGCGGGGACGCGAGTTGGCTGAACATGAGACTGTTTTCGTACCGTTCAGCGCCACGACCCGCATGTCGGGCGTCAACCTCAACAGCTTCGAGATTCGCAAGGGTGCCGTCGACGCCATCACTAACTACGTTAAACAGAACGGCGGCGAGTTCCCCGTAGAAGTGCAGGCCACGGTGGAAAAGATCGCTCGCTCCGGTGGCACACCTCTGGTGGTCGCCGAGCGGAGCCGTGGCGCGCTTGGGGTAATCGAACTGAAGGACATCGTCAAGGGCGGCATGCGCGAGCGTTTCGATCAGCTCCGCGCCATGGGCATACGCACCGTAATGATTACCGGCGACAATCCCCTGACCGCTGCTGCGATTGCGCAGGAAGCCGGGGTCGATGACTTTCTGGCTCAGGCAACACCGAAGGACAAGATGGACCTCATCAAGCGCGAACAGGCCGAGGGCAAACTCGTTGCCATGACCGGCGACGGCACCAACGACGCTCCTGCGCTGGCGCAGGCCGATGTCGGCGTTGCCATGAACACCGGCACGCAAGCGGCGAAAGAAGCCGGCAACATGGTGGATCTGGATTCGAACCCTACCAAACTGATCGAGGTTGTCGAGATCGGCAAGCAGTTGCTGATGACTCGCGGCTCGCTGACCACATTCTCGATTGCCAACGACGTCGCCAAGTATTTTGCCATCATCCCCGCCATGTTTGCCGGAACCTTCCCGGTGCTGAACGCGGTCAACATCATGCATCTGGAAACGCCGCAGTCGGCGATTCTATCGGCCGTCATCTTCAACGCCCTGATCATCGTTGCCTTGATTCCGCTGGCGCTGCGCGGCGTGAAATACCGCCCCATGGGAGCGGCGGCTCTGTTGCGCCGCAATCTCTGGATCTATGGTGTCGGCGGCATTATCGTCCCGTTCATCGGGATCAAACTGATCGACTTGCTGATTACGCGCATGGGCCTTGCATAGGAGAGGAATGCGATGAAAAAGAATCTTCTGATTGCCGTACTGATGACGATCGCGACGACCGTTCTTCTAGGGTTGATCTATCCCCTGGTAGTGACAGGACTCGCCCAGGTTATTTTCCCCGACAAGGCCAATGGACAACTCATCCAGCGGAACGGGCAGGCAGTGGGCTCGCGGCTGATTGGACAACCGTTTGGCGGTCCCGGCTACTTCCACTCGCGGCCTTCAGCCGCGGGCAACGGCTATGACGCGGCGAACTCCGGCGGCTCCAACCTTGGACCGACGAACCAGAAACTCGTCGACCGCTTCAAACAGGATCTTCCCAAGTTGCAGGCTGAGAATCCCGGCAAGCCCGTTCCCATCGACCTGCTTACCACATCTGCCTCCGGCCTCGATCCGGATATCTCCCCCGCCGGCGCCGAGTTTCAAGTTCCGCGCGTAGCCAGTGAGCGGGGCATGAGCGAAGAGGCCGTCCGGCAGTTGATCGCGCGACACACGCAAGGAAGGCAACTTGGATTTCTCGGTGAGCCACGCGTAAATGTCCTGGAACTCAACCTCGCACTTGACGCGACGCATCCCATGGCAAAGGTCGCCATGACAACGGATCAGGCGCGCTGACGCACGTGCGTGCGCCGCATCGTGGCAAAGGGTTGGAAGGTCGCCACATAGCTTTGTAAGGAGAAGTAGATCTCGACCGCCTGTGGATTGGGACTACTTCCCTGCTTAACCCTCATCAACTGACCACGGCTGAGTTCCCAGAGTGAGACTTCGTGCCCGCTTCGCAAGCCCAGATGAGCACGATTCAGGGCTGTTCGTGAATCGTGGTGCACACCAAAATTAGGCCACCTTCAAACTTCGTAACGCATCCTTCAATCAATATAAGACAATTAGCGACAGCTTCTCTCGCTCGCAGGCTTTCCTCAACTAGAGCATCATCAACCCCACAAATAAGCGCGTGGCCTCGGCCGTGGGCGAAGGGGCGATCGCCATCCACCTGGTTCACAGGACCCTGGCAGAGTTCTAGGAGGCTGCGGAAAAACAGGTTTCAGGTGAAGCAAGCCACTTATGGAACTCCGGCGAACACATTTCGATGGAGCAAATTATCTTTCAGCGGCCTTTAGACACTGGGGAACACAAATTGGAGAGTTACTTTCGTTACTTGTGGGAGTATTGTCCATATGCGCAATTCTCTTTAGGTCTTAAGTACCTAATTCAAGATCGGAAGAGAACGTTATGAGCAGCAACACCAGTACCAGGGCCCTGACGGAATTTCCGCGGGTTGAGCTTTCGAGCAGACTGACTGTAGCCCAGCCCTTGGATGCGCCTACCAACTCCAAGAGAGGAGTTTTGGCACTGTTTCTGAACTTACTGGGGAAGCTAACGCCACCGACCTACTGTCCTTAAACGCCACCATAGAGACAGCATGCGCTAGCCAGCGTGGCGAAGAGTTTGCGGTGGTTGCGTCCGGAAGTCCGGCGGAGCGGAGCCGCTACGAGCGCGCCAGCACTCTGCTGACATCCAAATCGCCGGCGAGTGATGCTCCTGCTGACCGGTTTTGAATCCCCCACCCCTCCACATCGCAACGCGCCGCTGCCCCGCGCCGACCGCGTCATCGCACCCTGCGGAAATTACAAAATCTGAGCAAGTGGAACGCTGGTACAGAAGGACAGGCGAACGAGTCTGGCTGAGCCTCGAATCACCAGGGTTGACGTTACTTAAGTGCTTCTTCATGCTTGTTTTTTGTTGCGTACCACTGACAGGCATGCTACGCATTGGCAGTCAGTTATTAAAGTACCGTAAAACGCAATCGCGGGGACCGCTCATGACTGTTCTAGACGCGTTACCGATGCGCAAAAAGCTCCTCCTAGCCCCAACCCTGGCTGCCGCCCTGATGGTCGCGTCTGCGGTGGCGGCCTACGTCGGAATAGCGCAGCAACACTCGTCGCTCCGGTCGATTCAACAGGAGCGTATCCCTGCCATGAAGACCGCGGCTGATATCGACCGAGCCTTAGCCGGCGTTCAGACAAGCACTTACAAGCTGCTTGCGATGATGGATGCCAATTACCCGGCAGCCCAGGTTAGTGTCGTGGCGAGAGACGTTCGAGCCGATTTGGACAGGGTCGCAAAGCGTCTGCAAACGGCGGCGGATGCCCCCGGAACTCGAGCGGACGAGAGAGCGGGATTGGAGACCGCAGTCAAGTTGGTGGCTGAGTATCACAAGATTATCGATGACGTGATCGAGATAGCCGGCGCTCAGGTATCGATGGCAACCGTGTTCATGCAAAAGGCCCAACGCAAGTACGACGAGCTGGCAATACAGCTTAGGGCCTGGCGTGAGATCGAGGACCGTCAAGCTGACAGCGCCTATCTCTCGGCGGAGGGCGCTTCCTGGCGCGCTACGTCAATCGTTATCGTTGCCCTGGTTCTCTCGGTGGCGCTCTTGATCGCAACCGCGATCTATGTGGCTGGCAACATTGTCCGGTCGGTGGACGCGCTTCGGGCGGCAACCTCGAGACTGAGCGAGGGCGATCTTGGCCAGCAGGTTGCCGCCGGCGGATCTGGCGACGGCGCACCGATGGCAGGTGGCGATTACAATGCGCTTGAGCACGAGATGGCGGTTCACCGCAAAGACGAGATTGGTGAATTGGCCCGCTCCTTTTCCAGCATGGTGTCGTACCTGAAGGAGATGGCGGCCATTTCCGAGGCCATTGCCCGCGGCGACCTGTCCGGCAAGGTCGCACCCCGTTCCGAGCGCGACACTCTGGGCAAAGCCTTTGCCCGCATGGTCGAGAAACTGCGTGTGCTGGTGCGCAGCGTGGACGACAGCGCCGAGCAAGTGGCGAGCGCCTCAGGTCAGATCGCCAATGCATCCGAGGAGTCGGCCCGAGTCAGCGTAAAGGCCTCGTCGGCCATAGACGAGGTCACAAGCACCATGCACGAGATGAAGGTAAACGCGCAGAACGTAGCTAAGAACACGCAGATGCAGGCATCCAGCGTTGCCGAGACTTCGGCTTCAATCGATCAGATGGTGACTTCCATCCAGCGAGTCGCCGACACCGCGAAGCTGCTGGTTGATATTTCCGACCGCTCGCGCGAAGAGGTGCACGGCGGCATCTCGAGCATGCAGAAGGCTACAGACGGCCTGAACCGCATCAACTCCTCTATCAAATCCTCCGCGGAGATCATCGATGCGCTCGGTCAGCGCGCTGACAACATCGGCAAGATTGTCGAAGTCATCGACGATCTCGCCGAGCAGACCAACTTGCTGGCATTGAACGCCGCCATCGAGGCTGCCCGCGCGGGCGAGCAGGGTCTCGGCTTTGCCGTCGTTGCCGATGAAGTTCGCAAACTTGCGGAGAAGTCGGCGCAGTCGACGAAGGAAATCTCCGACTTGATCCAGAACATTCAGAAGGAAGCGCGCAAGGCCGTCGAGAACATGGAAAAGAGCACCACGATTGTGAACGAGGGCCTGACTTTCGGCACCGATTTGAGCGCTGCACTCACAAGAATCTCTCAAGTTGTGACGGAGGTGCATAAGTTCGCGCAGGAGATCGGTGCGGCGACCAACGAGCAGTCGAGCGGGTCCTCGGAGATCTCTCGTGCGACCTCACAGTTGAACAACATCACCCAGGAGATCAACGCCTCCGTTGAGGAACAGGCGAAAGGCACCCAGGCTGTGGTCCATGCCATGGAAGGCATGCGGGAGCTGGTGCAGCAGTCCTCCTCGAGTTCGACCGAGCTGGCAGCCTCCGCCGAACAGATGACGAAGATGTCTGGAGGTTTGGTCGAACTGCTGGGACGCTTCAAGCTGGAAGCAGGGGAAAAACCGGAACATAAGTTGCTCTGGGGCCGGCATGCCAAGGCTAACGATAGCGCGCATGCCTGAGGAGTCTCGCAGTCAGTTTTCGGAGGATGCGGAAAAGCAGTTCTTAGGGGAAAGCTTATAACCTCGCCCGTTGCGGTGCATAGTTCGAACAATACCGCCAGAGGAGAGTCAATCCCCCCCCAAAGGAGAGGTGAAATGAAACAGTTGTTCAGATTGTTTCTGGCGATTTCGATTGTAGTGACACTAATTGTTGGAACAGCGTTCGCACAGCAGCACGGCACCGCCGCCGAAGCGAAGCAGATGGTCCAGGAAGGGCTCGCGCACATCGCGAAAGTCGGTCCCGAAAAGGCATTCGCGGACTTCAGTGCCCCCACCGGGAAGTGGCACAACAAGGATGTCTACCTGTTCTGTTACAAATCGGATGGCACCTGCGTTTGCAATGGCGACAACCCGGTATTGCTTGGCAAGAACCTGATTGATTTCAGGTACGCCGACGGGCAAACGCACATTAAAGAAATGGTAGACCTGGCCAACTCGAAGGGTAGCGGCTGGGTCGATTACCCGTGGCCGCAACCTCAAACGAAGAAACTTGAGGCGAAGCGCTCATGGGTTGTCAAGATCCCGAACTACGACGGGTTTATCGCCGCTGGTATTTATAAGTAGTGAGCAGACGCACCTGTTGCTGAAAGCGGCCGTGGCTCCAAGATAGGCAGTTGGCTGCGTCTCTAATCATCGCGCTCGGAGATGCAGCGGCGGAGAGATGACGGGCTGGGCCGGAAACAATTGCTCTCCAACGAGAACAGCGATTCCTGCCCAGCCCCTCTGACGTCCGACTGTCCCAGTTAGAGCGCAGCCACGGCTTGGGGTTCCATATCTGCCGGGACTTCGCTGATCAGGATTTTCAAGACGTTGGCGACACCTTTTGCGCAGCGGCAATCGGTAACTTATAACACAGTAGTACTACTGAGAAGTCCGGGCTAATAGCTTGCGATGCCCAGGGTGAATCCTCCATCCACAAATAGAGTCGCTCCTGTAATGTACTTTGCCTCGCTGGAAACCAGGAACGCAACGGCGGAAGCTATCTCCTCGGGCTCCCCCAAGCGGCCCAAAGGAATATGCT
>JBEKBO010000180.1:0-7051 GCA_050015355.1 Candidatus Korobacteraceae bacterium
GAAGCCACGGCGTGGAACCGGAGGATGAACCGTAATGGGGTCACGATCGATTGGCGGTTCACGCGTAAAAAAGCACGCCGTAAGTTCGGATACAAAAGAAACCACATTACGCGGTCAGAGACGTAGTCGTCCCAGGTGGCTTCCCGTGGTGTCAAGGATCTCGTTTCCCGGAGTGGATAGGTCGCGAGGGGACCGACGATGTGCATATGGGTATCGCATGCACCAGCTGGCAGCTTCTCACGAGGCGTTTGCACGTCTTTCTTAAATCCCGCGTTCGTAAAACTAGCACTTTGTCCGGCCACCTGCTTCCCGCGTTGGATGAGGCCATCAGGCACCTCGATTTCCAGACCGAGGAGACGGAAGGAATGGCTCTTTCCATGCGCGTCAACTGCGAGGCTGGAGTTGACCCCGCCTTCCAGCACATTGTCGATGACGAAGTTCATCGCCCTAAGCTTCGGAAGGACATAGCGGACTACCTTTGTGGCGCCGCGATGCCGGAATAGTTGATGCACCCTCTCCTCAGTCACTTCTTTGAGGAGGATGGGCCAGGCGTCCGGCTCGTAAGGAATGATACTGATATTGAGACGATTGCCTTTATCGCCGGTGCGGCCGTGGGCAATCTTATGCAACTGAACAATCGCCATAGTCATGCCTCCAGGAACGTGAATCGCGGACTTACCGCGCTTCTCGGAACGAGATATGAAACTGTCTTGACGCGGTTCTGCACACGTGAGCGGACGCCGCCTCCGCCTGCTGGTCCGCAGGTGTAGAGCGCAAGAACCTCTTGAAGACTTCGCTCGACAGCTTTCAGCGCAGTCCCGGACACAGCGAGGCGCATCCGCGCCTCCCCTGGCTCCGGCACGCCCTCGGCGCCGAGGTCTCCCCGGTCCGAGTCGAAGATGCTCTGCGTACCGATAAGATCAAGCCGGGCCCGAACAGGAATATTTCGGAGCACAAGACGTTTGCGGATCGTTTCTGCGGCGAGACGGGCTCGTGCCAATGCATTTGGTCCACCATAGGAGATTTCAGCTTCGCCGAGCCAATCACCGGGATAGCTGACGATCGCCTTAAGGGTTGGCGGCATGGGATGGCCTTTGGCACCGCGAACCAGAACGCGGTCTGGCCCAATCTGTTCAACCTCGACATCCGTCACATCAAGCGTGACGTCGGGTGTGAGATATGCCGCCGGGTCGTGTATCTCATAAAGGATCTGCTCCTTTACCGTGCGCAGATCGACGATGCCGCCAGTCCCGTTGGCCTTTGTAATGACGATGTCGCCGTTGGACGACACCTCGGCGATTGGGAAACCGATATTTTCGGGTGAAGGTACATCCTTATATCCGGGATCCGCAAAATAGCCCCCAGTTACCTGAGCGCCACACTCTAGAAGATGGCCGGCCAACGTACCCACAGCGATTTTTTGAAGGTCTAGCCAATCCCATCCGAAATGCGCCACAAGCGGACCGAGGGTGAGGGCCGGATCGGCAACCCGTCCGGTCACCACCACCTGCGCACCTTCCCTTAGCGCGTCGGCGATTGGTTTGGCGCCCAAGTAGACGTTGGCGGCGATCACCTCCGTATCATTTCCTACCAAGCCCGCGTCGCCTTCCAAGACCTGCAGGCCTGCCAAATCGATCACGCCATTGATGTCATCGCCATCAACGATGGCGATGCGCAACGGAGGCAAGGCGGCGGCACTCGCCATCCGCTGGATCAGCCGCGCTGCCGCATGAGGGTTGGCCGCGCCAAAGTTACTGACAATAGGGATACCATGCCTTACGCAATCCGCCAGTATTAGCGACAGGAATTCCTGTAATAACGGCTCATAACCCAGTTCGGGATTGTCGCGTTTTGCCTTTTGACCGAGTGCTAGCGTGCGCTCAGCGAGTGTCTCGAAGATGAGAGCGCCGGGGTGACCGGATTCCGCAATCGCCTTGACGATCGAGATCGCGGCGTCGATCCTATCTCCAGAGAAGCCGGCACCACAGCCAACGAGAAAAACATTCGACATTATGTTCCCTCCTGCTTCGGCGATCTAACGATGCTTGAATTGGGGTGACATTATGGATAATATTGTCCGATAATGTCAATCGAAACTTTAACCGCCATTGTTCGGGGCGGCCGTCTATCATGTCGGAGTGTCCCAGGACGGAAAGCTGCACTTGGCCGAGAAACCTGCGACAATGGACGAGACTTGAAATCGGAGCGAAAAGACCACAGCGCAGGTCGTACCGCCGGTGCCTGGCAGATTGTGGCGAACACGCTGCAAGCCGACATAATCTTCGGGCGTATCCATCTGCGAGAGCACTTGGTCGAAGATGAGATTATGAAGCGCCTCGATATTTCCCGACACACGACTCGGCGCGCACTCGATGAGCTAGAACGGTTGGGATTGACCGTTCGTGAACCAAACCGAGGTGTCTATGTTCGGAGTTACACAGCAGATGAGGTTGAAGATCTTTACGAGATCCGAGAAATGCTGGAGACAAGGGGCGCTTCGCGTATTCCCCTACCCGCTTCGCGCGAACTGATCAAACGATTGTCGTATCTTCAGGAGCAGCACGAAACTGCAAGCCGTGAGGAACGGCTTGTCGATGTCACCTCCCTCAATAACGAGTTCCACGATACGCTTTATCAGGCTTGTGGCAATCCCATGCTTAGTGAAGCTATCCGCTTGTATTCGCTACGGACACAACCAATTCGAGTAATGTATTCATCAGACCCCAGCTGGCGCCGTCAAGCTGTTGCCGATCATTGGAGAATAATCCGTGCGTTAAAACAGCGGGATTCCAATGCACTTTCTATGCTCTGCCGAGAACATTTACGGGGCCCGAAGCTTCACTACCTGAAGCTTTACCATATCTCCCATATGAAGAAGACCATAGCGATCCGCGCCTGAAAAATATCATTTGGCAGGATGCTACGGCAAGCAGCACGAAACATGTCTGGGACCCTGCGCTGAGCCCTGGGCCGAGCCAAAGAAAAATAGGTCGCTCGATTCCCTCGCAAGGTATATAGTTTTGGGTCATCGGAAACTAAAGTGAGAATTCTGCTACCTCGGCGCCACGTCGAGAATGGCCTTATGGCAATTCTGGACCGCCCGGTCCCGGCGTGAACCTGGTGGAAAAGGAGATAGCGCGTTTTGTGTGGGCGGAGTGATTCGTCTGAATTACACGCGGTTTGTCGGCATTACGCGAGCGCACTCATGGATTGTGTGATTGCACGCGAAGTGCGGCAGGTGCGTGGCGATGTTTTGTTTACCAAATCAACCAAATGGAGACAGCTATGAACAGTCGGTGGATGCGGATCGCATGCATTGGTCTGGCGGTTGTTGCGTTAATGTGTTTCGGGATTGGTTCAGCCACGGCGGCGAATTGCCCTGTCAAAGCGCCTGCTGGACTGCTTGAGAGTGGAACATTAATCGTTGGGACCGCGCTCGACAGTGCACCAATGAGCTTTATGGGCCCGGGCAACAGACCCACGGGCATCGACGTCGAGCTTGCCCGGGCAATTGCGGACACGATGTGTTTGCAGCCGAAATTCCTGAACATAACGTTCACGGGTCTGCTCCCCGCGCTAGGTGCTAAGAAGGTCGACATCCTCATCGCACGTCTCGGCATAACCGAGGAGCGAAAAAAGGCGTTCGACTTCGTGCCCTACTTTTTGGCCGGAGTGCAGTTAATTACTAAGAAGGACAGCAATTTGTATTTCAACCAGGAATCAGACGTATGTGGCTACAGCACCAGTTTGCAGGATGGATCCGTGGAAATGGTGGCCCTCGAACGAGTAAAAGACAAGTGCCCGCCGAACCGCCCCATGACGCTGAAGATGTACCCGAACAATAACGAGGCCTTGGAGCAACTTCGCAAGGGGACCACGCAGGTCGCGTTCGTCGACTACCCAATCGCTTCGTATGTGACAAGCCAGACTCAAATGTTCCAGGTAGCTAGCCCTATTTTGAGTGGTGACGGCCCTGGCACGCCACGCCATCGAGATGGAGTTGTGGTGCGTAAGGGCGACAAGGAAATGTATTCGGCCGTTGAGCAGTCGATAAAGATCCTGCAAGCAAATGGTACGTATCAGAAGATTTTAGCTCAATTTAGCCTCTTAGGGGGCTATTTCGATTTGTCGAAAGAGAAGTACTGAAGCGAGATGTGCAATCTCCGTCATACGCAGAAGCGCCTGGCGGAGATTGTGTAGGTTTCCCTTTACCGTTAACGGCAGGTGCATATCGTGCATTTTGATAGCCGCTATTTTATTGAGCTGCTCTTTTCCCGTAACTTCCTGGCTCCGGCTTGGACAGCTGTCTGGTTTACGGTCGCATCCATGGCGATCGGCATAGTAATCGGCACGATCGCCGGGTTGGCAGCTACCTCCAAGTCCAGAATCCTGCACGGAATGGTCAAGGTGTTTATCACGATTTTCCGTGGCACCCCGGTCCTTGTGCAGATCGTCTTCTGGTACGACGGATTGGCCGAACTCACCGGCAATTTCATTAATCTGTCCGTGGTCACGGCTGGTCTGATGGCACTAGGCGTGAACGAAGGTGCCTATATGACCGAGATCGTACGCGCGGGGATTGAGTCGGTCGATAAAGGACAACTCGAGGCTGCTCATGCCTTGGGGTTAAGTTACAGAACGAAGATGCTGCGTGTCGTGCTCCCGCAAGCGGTCCGGGTGGCGATCCCACCGACCGGGAACCAAGTCATCAGCCTGCTGAAGAATACTTCTCTGTTGTTTACCATAGCAGTGCCGGAGATCTTCGCAACCGGCACCAATATTTTCAGTGTCAATTTTAAGTATTTCGAAGTATTAGCCGTGGTAAGCGTCTGGTATGTCGGCTTGACATTGGTCTACGGCATAATCCAACGCAAGCTGGAGAAGCGTTCGAATCGGAGCATTACAGGGGCGAAGCCGACTGCGAAGGTACCTACGGTGGTGCCGGCCTGAGGTTCGGGCAGTGCATGGGATATCCCTGAAGGAATGAATGATGGGAGTTGAAGAAATTGCAGGTCAAGTCACACAAGGCAGCGAGAACAAGAAAATCGCCATCTCGATGGAAAAGGTAAACAAGTGGTTCGGCGCGTTGCATGTGCTTCGCGACGTCACCATTACTGTTGCCGAAGGTGAGCGGGTAGTCGTGTGCGGACCATCGGGTTCCGGTAAATCTACCTTGATTCGCTGTCTCAATTGGTTAGAGACGCACCAGCAGGGCCGCATCGTGATCGACGGCATAGAACTCACGGAGAGTCCCCGCGCCAGAGACAGCATCCGCGCCAAGATCGGAATGGTATTCCAGTCCTTCAATCTATTCCCCCATCTGACCATTCTGGAGAATTGCACGCTGGCACCGGTTTCCGTTCGTAAGATGTCCCGCAAACAAGCTGAGGAACTCGCAATGAGCTACTTGCAGCGAGTCAAAATTGCCGATCAAGCCAAGAAGTACCCTGGCCAACTCTCGGGGGGACAACAGCAGCGCGTGGCGATCGCACGCGCTCTGTGCATGGAACCGAAGATCATGCTTTTTGACGAGCCTACATCGGCCTTGGATCCTGAAATGATTAAGGAAGTCCTGGACACGATGACCACGCTTGCGGAGAGCGGTATGACGATGATTTGCGTAACGCACGAAATGGGTTTTGCAAGGCAAGTTGCCGATAGCGTAATCTTCATGGATTATGGCGAGATAGTCGAAACCGGACCGCCTCACCGCATGTTTGCAGACCCCCACACTGAGCGTTTGAAAACGTTCTTGAGTCAGATCCTTCACGGTCACTAAGTACTCAGTAGGCTACAAGGTGAGCTTTACTGCCTTTAACAGGCGCTTCTAAAGCACCTGAAATTTGATGCCGTAGGAGCACTCATGATCCTGCGGGTTACGATGAAAGACGAAAACAGCTAGTCGATCAATATAGTTTCGACACGTTTCAGTATTCTCGAAGGAGGATTTCATGAAAGTAATCGCCGCAAAAATTTATCGAGTCAATATCGGTGGGTGGCTCCCGGTATTATTGCAGCTCTTCACTGACGAAGGGATTGTCGGGATCGGTGAAGCTGCATTAGCGTATGGCGTTGGCAATACTGCGGGAGCGGCTATAGTTCAGGACTTGGTAGAGCGGTTCGTACTGGGTAAGGATCCAGCCAATATCGAGCCTATCTGGCATGAGATGTACGACAATACATTCTGGGCGAAGGGCGGCGGCTCCATCCTCTTTCCTGGCATGAGTGCGATCGAGATGGCGCTTTGGGACATCAAAGGTAAGGCCCTGGGCGTTCCGGTCTACGAGATGCTCGGCGGCCGATTCCGGGATAAAGTTCGTGTCTATGCCAACGGGTGGTCCTATAGTTGCACAACCATTGGCGAGTTGGTGCGTGAGGCTGAACGGGCGGTGAAGCTCGGTTATACGGCACTGAAGTTTTATCCCCTCGCGAGGCCTATTGCTCCGCATTGGCTGCTGAAACATGTCACCTTGCGCGAGGTTGATCGAGAAACAGAGAAGTGGGTTATTGAAAGTACGAAGGCGCTTCGTGAAGCCGTTGGACCTGATGTCGACCTGATGGCTGATATGAGCGCGGGCATGAGCACCGATGTCGCCATTCGGATTGGCCGTCAGTTGGAACAATTTAATCTCTATTTTTACGAAGAGCCTGTTGATCCATCTGACGCAGGTGCAATGAAGAAAGTATCGGAGCACGTCAACATACCTATCGCCGCTGGAGAACGGCTGTACACCCGTTACGGATTCCGTCAGATTCTGGAAAATCATGCGGTCGACATCGTTCAGCCAGACATCGGTTCAACCGGCGGAATTCTGGAAACAAAGTTTATTGCGGCGATGGCCGAGACCTACTCGGCGCGCGTACAGTTGCATATCTGCGCTAGCCCGGTATCAACCGGGGCCGCTCAACAACTCTGGGCCTGCCTGCCCAACCTTGCACTCCAGGAGACCTATCCCTTCCGCATTCCAGAGCATTGGGCAATCGTGGATCATGCCCCAGAGCTTGATATCGAGAACGGATACATACCCATCTCGAATCGGCCGGGATTGGG
>JBEKBO010000181.1:0-8024 GCA_050015355.1 Candidatus Korobacteraceae bacterium
CGCCGCCACCAAACTGCGGCATGCGGCCGCAGGACGGGAAATCAGCACCTATAACCGAGATGTTTGTTTGGAACCTCCTGCTTCTCGATTACAGAACGGTTCTTGTTCAGAGGTTCCCTAGCAACTTGTGGATAAGCTCTGCAGGGCAGGAGCTGTGTTTTCGGAACAGTTGCAGCAACTCAATCGTCACTTCCGGCTCACATTCCAGAAGCACCTTGCGAAGCGAGTTCAACTGGCTTTGGTCCGGGTACTAATCCACAACTGACTATTACTTGCCGTTTGACCGTCACTCGAAACAAATCCCCCGTCAACTCATTTACTGAGTTCGAGCGATAGTTGTATGCCGGCTGGAGGAGGTTCCACCACAGGCCATGAGGAGGCCACGATGCCGCGCCTCCAAGATCTGCTGGCGGTACGCCGTGGGCGACTTCATAAGAGATGTTGACATCCGTTCTGAATGAGAGTCGCCACCTTCAGCAATGTTTTTGCCAGTTGCTTGCGACGCTTCAATTCCATGCGCGACGCAATTGCGGCGATACTCAAAGCGGCTACCGGCCTGCCTTCGGAATTCCGCACCGGTACTCCGACGCCACCCATACCCTTAATCAGTTGTTCACCAAAGGTGGAATAACCGCTCGTGCGTGCAGCGGCAATCATTTGCCGTAAACTCTGGTCGGAGATCCCAAAGCGTTTACGTGCCTCCGCCTGCGTCTGTATGAGCCGGTCGATCTCAGCATCGCTTAAGAATGCCATGATTGCAAGAGGACCGCTGCCGACCCCCAGCGGGCGCCTGTCTCCGATATTCAGAGTCAGCGTTTTGATCGGGAAACTTCCTACCGCACGGCCGTAACAGACAGCTTCGTCCCCGCGACGCAAGAGGAAATAGGCGGTGTCCTCCGACTCCTCCGCGAGCCGGCGCAGATACGGCATTACCCGCTCGGCGAGTTGGTAACGTTCGCCCGCCATCACCGTCCAGGCAAAAAGCCTATCGCCCAAAAAAAAGCGGCCCTCGTTCTGCTCGAATATGGCGAGACGGTGAGCTGTCAGCCCGGCAAGGCAACGGTGTGCCGCGGTTTTGCTCAGAGCTGTAATCCGCACGACGTCGGTAAGCCGCAAGCCATTGTTTCCGCTTTCCGCCAGCGCCTCGAGCACCAGCGCCGCCCGAGCTATGTTCTGGTGTTTTCCGTCCGCGCTGTCGGTAACATTCAAAGGGTGTCTCTCACGGTCGCGCATCTACTCAAAGCCTCCTGAATTTGCTTGCAAAAAAATCATGACAAAACCCTTGACAACCGAAAAGCAGAATGAGTAAAGTTTCCTTCGTTCTGATTAGTGTAACATATATTCCGATTAACGGAACACATAAAACTTACAATCGACCGGTTCCGGCGCACCATCGAGAGCTGAGGACCCCCAAAGGAGATCATGACTTCTACAGTGTTGGATAGCGATGTGATCAGCCCGGAAGCCGCTGCCAGGATTCTGTCTATCTCCGGTGGCGAGGCCATAGCCCGCATGATTGCGGCCTCCGGCGGAGGTCCGATGTTTGGCATGGGAGGGTTCCAACTCCTGCCGTTCTACGATGCCGCGCGCCGTCTGGAAATGCCGCACTACCTGGTAAATGACGAGCGGACCGGCGTCTTCGCCGCAGATGCGTATGCCAAGGTCTCCGGGCGCGTCGGCTTGGTCGATGCGACTCTTGGTCCAGGCTCGACCAATCTTCTCACGGGATTGCTAGAGGCGTTGAACGCGGGAACGCCGTTGGTGGCGGTGGTCGGCGACAGCCATCGCGATCACTCGTGGAAGAACATGACGCAGGAAAGCAGGCAGGTGGAAATCCTGCGTCCGGCATGCAAGGAACTGATACGCATCGAGGCCATCCAGCGCATCCCCGAACTAATGCGGCGCGCGTTCGTGGTCGCCACCAGCGGCCGTCCGGGCCCCGTGGTGGTGGACGTGCCGGAAGACGTCGCTCACGGGGTGCACGACTTCGAGGCGGCTGAATTTTACGTGAACTCCAACTATAGGCATGCGCCCGCGCTGCGTTGCCGGCCCAACGGCAGCTCGATTGAGAAGGCCGCCGAAATGATCCGCGCAGCAAAACGACCGATCATTCTTGCCGGTGGAGGAGTTCACCTATCCGGAGCTGCCGGCACATTGACCGAATTTGCCCATGCGCTGAACATTCCCGTCGCGCATACCCTGACCGGCAAGGGGGCCATTGCCTGCAACGATCCGCTCAGTGCGGGCCTGTTTGGCCGCTTTGACCGGATTGCAAACGGCCTAATAGCGGAGGCAGACCTGATTCTGGTGGTCGGCTGCAAGCTCGGCGAAATCGCCACCAAGCGTTATACCGTCCCGGACCGCGGTAAAGCGATTATTCACCTCGACATTGTGGCCGAAGAAATTGAGCGCACTGCCCGGCCCCAACTGGCGCTTTGGGGCGACGCATTGCTGGGCATTCAGGACCTTGGCGCCGCACTTGCTGCGGACGCCACGGAGATCCGGTCTCGGCAGGCAGCGTATGCGGCCGAGGTAGTGCGGCGGATGGAGAAATGGCGCAACGACGTTGCAGCGCGTCTTAACTCGGATGAGATACCGGTGAATATGGCGCGACTGATGACGGAAATAAATCGCGTGCTGCCGCCGGATGGTTATCTGGTGGCCGACGGCGGGTTTGCGGCGCACTGGGGCGGCCTGTTGTTCGATACCAAGCAGCCTGGGCGGGCGTTCATTCCCGATAGGGGCTTTGCCTCGATTGGCTACGGACTGCCGGGTGCCATCGGTGTAGCGCTTGCTTCTCAAGGACACGCGGTGTTCAGCCTGACCGGAGATGCGGGATTCAACATGTCGTTGGGAGATTTGGAGACGGCTCGCCGTCTCGGGCTGACCTTCACGGTAATCGTGGTAAACAATGGAGCATCGGGCTACGTTAAGGCGCTGCAACATTTGCTGTACGGCGCGGGCGCATATCACGCCTCTGATCTGGCCGAGACGAACTATGCGGAGATCGCCAAGGCGTTTGGCTGCAACGGCATTCGCGTCGACGACCCTGGCCAGCTTGACGCCGCACTGCGGCAGGCGCTGGCCAGCGCTGGACCAACGGTAGTCGATGTGGTGGTTACGCGCGATCCGGCGCAGATGTTGCCTGCGGTAGATAACCGGACCGTCAAAATTGCCAAGGGGGACCGCATCGCCTGACGGAGCTGCCGTCGAACTCGCGCCGCCTCATTACAGGTTGGGAAGCAGTGAGGAGTTACGCATGCGAGGTAGCGCGTATCAAGTACTTAACATGGTCGACTGAAAGGTGACTCTACATGCCATGGACCCAAGTTTATAACCCCTTGCATAACATGGTGCTTTCTGTTCTTGCGGCGGCCATCCCGTTGGTAGTTGTCGCTTACATGCTGGGGGTCAAGAAGATTCCCAGCCATAAATCGACCGGCGCCGGCGTGATTGCGGTCCTGATTGTCGCATTCACCGTGTTTCACATGCCCGGCATGCTTCTTTTCCACTCGGCGGCCTCGGGTGTGGTGGTCGGCCTGACGTTTGCCGACGTAATCATCGGCGCCATCACCTTCTATATCACGATCAACAAGACGGGCCACTTTGCTGTCATCCGCAAGTCGATCCTGATGGTCACGCCCGATCCGCGGGTGCAGGTGCTGCTGATTGCATTCTGTTTCGGCGCGTTCCTGGAAGCGATTGCCGGCGGCGGAACTCCGGTGGTGATCACGGTCGCGATGCTGGTGGGAATCGGATTCCTGCCGTTCCATGCGGCCAAGATCTGTCTGCTGGCCAACAGCACCCCGGTAGGGTTCGGCGCAATCGGCCTGCCGGCGATTGTTCTGGCGATGGTGACCAAGCTGCCCCTGATGGATATTTCCCGCATGACCGCCAAGCAGATCCCGGTGATATCGCTGATCATTCCGACTTTGCTCGTGGGCATTCTCTTCGGGTGGAAGGGAATCAAGGGAGTGTGGCCTGCAATTGCGGTGACGACAATCGTTTTCTCCGGGGCACAGTTCTTGGTGGCCATGTATCTTGGTCCGCTGCTGCCTGACGTTATCGCCAGCATCGCGGCTCTGGTTGCGCTGGTGGTTTTGCAGCGGTTCTGGAAACCGAAAGAGATTTGGAAGTTTGAGCCGAAACCTGAATCTCTCGGCGCGATGGCGGCGCGCTCTCCGGCTGCTTCGAGCAGTCAGGCGGCCCAGGCACATGGTGCACACATGCCGCCGGCCGACCTGGGCGGCGACGACAAGATTCCCACGCGCAAGGAAATCCTGGCCGCATGGTTTCCCATGCTGGTTCTGGTCATCGTGGTCGGGTTGTGGGGATATCCGTCCACGTCCGAGTTTTTGCGCTCAACCGACATCGCCTTCCGCTGGCCGGGTTTGCACAATCTCGTGGTTGCGGTTCCACCCATCGAGCCGAAGGCAACCGCGATTTCCGGCATGACAAGAATCACCTGGCTGTCGAATTGCGGAAGCGGCCTGATTATCGCCTCGTTTCTCGTGGTGGTGCTTACCAAAGGGATCTCACATGTCGGCATCGCCTGGCAGGCAATCATACAAAGCTGCCGGCAGTTGAAGTACGCCATCGCCACCGACATCTTCGCCACCAGCTTGGCTTGGGTTATGAACTATGCCGGCCTTACCGCCACACTGGCCTTGGCGTTTGCGGCGACCGGGGTTGCGCTGCCCTTCTTCTCAGCCTACCTGGGATGGATGGGAGTGTTCATTACCGGCAGCGACTCGAAGGCGAACGCGCTGTTCGGCAATCTGCAGGCACTTACCGCCCGGCAGGCTGGACTGCCGGCGATTCTGACCGCGTGCACAAACTCGACTGGCGGAGCGATCGGCAAAATGGTTTCCCCTCTTGAGCTGGCGGTCGCGACCAGTGCCGGCGGTCTGGCCGGCAAAGAAGGCGATCTCTTCCGCGCTGTTCTTGGTTACAGCCTGGCGCTGACAGCCGTTGCAGGCACTCTTGCCATGCTGCAAGCGTACGTATTTCCCTTTGTGATTCCAGTGGTAAAGTAGGGCAGCCCAAAAGGAGAGACGAATGAAATTCAAGGAAAACAAAGTAAAGACGCTACTCTCTTCCGGAGCAAAGGCGCTGGGCGCCTGGGCACAAATAGCCAGCCCCGACATCGTGGAGATTATGGGGAATACAGGTTTCGATTACGTAATCATCGATCTCGAGCATGGGGCCTTTTACTTCGAAACCGCGGTACAGATGATCAGGGCAGCCGAGACGGCCGGCATCACTCCAGTTATACGGGTTCCGGATAAGAATCCCAGCTTCATTATGAGAATGCTTGATGCCGGCGCAATGGGCATTCTTGTGCCGGGTGTTGAAACCAAAGAAGATGCTCAGGCTGTCGCCGCTGCTGTGAGATACCGTCCCTTGGGAAGCCGCGGTGCGTGTCCGGGGACGAGGGCGGCAGGGCACCAGGCGGAGAATTGGCCGGAGTTCGTGAAGTGGTCCAACGACAACGTAATGCTCTGGCTGCTGGTCGAGGGGGCCGCCGGTGTGAGCAACTTCGATCAGATCATTGAAGCGCCGGGGATCGACGCCGTCATGATGGGGCCTTTCGATCTCTCGCAAGCGCTCGGATACCCCGGGCAACCCGGCCATCCGGCGGTCGTGGCCAAGATTGAAGAGATAGTTCGCAAGGCGCGGGCAAAGGATATCGACATGGTCGCCGCAATTTTCTCCAAGACGCCGGAAACGATGCAGAACGAGGTGCGGCATTGGGCCGACCTCGGCTGCCGAATCATCGCCGCCGGCAGTGACCGGCGCATCATCTCAGCGGGCTTCAGGTCCGTTGTTGACGGACTGAAACCGCTGTGCGCGCGGTCACAAGTGGCTTCGCGCTGAGCTTTCGCTCGCCATACGGAAGGGATGGGGACGATCAGCGCTGCAGGCGTCGCGCCCGCGCTTGAACAAATGGTGTGAACTCGGGAGGACAACACAATCTCCAGTTGATGGAATCCTCCGGAATGCGTGGCGAGACACGGCCCACAAGGGCACGTCAAGGGAATCCCAGACGGGCATGAGCTTATAATGTTATTCCCTTACCGGCCGCCCGAGCCAACCACTTGGTTGCGAACGCCATTGGGGCCTTGGGATCTATGGCTTCCCAAAAGCGTTTGCGGTCGCGGGTGTCTAAATCTCCGAACACCTGCCCTGCTTGCCGCCACCATCACTCCGCCAGCGTAGGACCAGCTTCTGACGCTTGGGTGCCAGCGATCCGACAACACAGAATCAATGCTGCAACGCGGCGTTCCTGGGCTGCTGTTCGTTTTCTGAACGCGGAGTAAGACTCAATAAAGTCTTGCGTTTTCGAGGCGGCAAACGACATTCGCTGCGCACGTAACAAGCACAATGGGGGCCGGTCACACCTCATAGTTTCCATATTTAGGACTATTCTGCGGCCGAGATAGCTTCGGTTGCCCCATGACGATCCGTCTGCCCATGCTCCATGCACCAGCACTACATTTGTTTTCGTTTCCATGTTGATCTGACCGTGAATACGCTCAATTCTCATCGCATTCAGCCATTTCGAATAGGCTCACGCTTGCGGCATGGGGCGCCGTGTGCATACTCGCGAGTATCCCACTGTTCTGGGGGACTGGGTATCCGAAGGTGCACGCATCTGGCCTACAATACTGCGTCAACGTAGTCGTTGCCGGGCTTCGCTTCCTAACTTGGGGTCTTGGTTCCCTGGACAGCCTGCGGATATGGTGATTTGATCTCGCTGAGTGGAGCAGTGATCACCAGCAGGCGATGCGGGCAGCGACTCGCCAGTCTGCTTCACATTTCGGTGATCGATCTACTGAAGTCTTGACACAATAACGCCCAGCGGCAGATATTCCCTGCAGCTCGGTGAAGCTTTCGTAAAGACAGGAGACTATCGTGACACTACGATCTTTTATCGGTGCCCCAACAGGCGGCTGCGCCGGCGCAGGCGAAGCCGATCCCGGCCGTACAGACCTATCTCTTTGTCGGCGGAAAATATGTGAAGGATGGCGAGCGCCAGTTCATGGCGGGACAGATGTACGTCCAGCAGTTCTCCCCTGCGAAGGTTACGCACCGTTGGCCGGTGGTGATGATCCACGGCACCGCACAGACCGGCAATAACTTCCTCGGAACGCCCGACGGTCGCCAAGGCTGGACGAACGATTTTCTCGCCAAAGGCTTCAACGCCTACATTGTCGATCAAGTGGGACGGGCTCGCTCGGGCGCTGCCCCGGAAAGCTACGGTCCGTACATGCGGTTTTCCGTCCGCGACCTGGAGGAAATTTTCACCGGGCAGGAAAACTTCAAACTCTTTCCCCAGGCGAGTCTGCATACCCAGTGGCCCGGCGGTCCAGGAGTTGCCGGCAATCCTTCATTCGACCAGTTCTACGCATTGCAAGTGGAGAGTATCGCGAATGGGGTGAAGACTGAGGAACTTAACGACCCGGCAATCGTAGCCCTATTAGAGAAGATTGGTCCGGCTATTCTGCTCACCCATTCACAGTCCGGCGTCTTTGGCTGGAAGGTGGCTGATATGCGTCCGGATCTTGTGAAGGGGATTGTCGCGGTCGAGCCGAACGGTCCGCCGTTCTATGATCTTACATTCCGGGGCGGCGCTGATTGGTATAAAGACAGCGAGAAGCCGGCGCGGGCCTGGGGCATCACCCGGATTCCGCTGAGCTTCGACCCACCGGCAAGCGAGCCCTCACAATTGGGGATGGTGCGGGAAGCTGTCCCGGACACCCCCAATCATGTGCGCTGCTGGCTGCAAGGCAGCCCGGCACGGCAGTTGCCGCGACTGAAAGGCATCCCGATCGCGATCGTAACCGGCGAAGCTTCCTTCCGGGCCACCTTGGACCACTGCACTTCTAAGTTTCTAACTCAGGCCGGAGTGAAGAATACGCACATACGGCTCGAGAACGAAAATGTTCACGGCAACGGCCACATGATGATGCTGGAGAAAAACAGCAGTCAAGTTGCACAAGTGCTCATTCGTTGGATTGACG
>JBEKBO010000182.1:0-12604 GCA_050015355.1 Candidatus Korobacteraceae bacterium
TCACACTATGCGTTTGTTCGTCGCGCTTGACATCGACGCGGCCATCCGGCAGCGGCTTCAGGAGTTCGTGAACGACCTCCACGCGCGCGTTCCCGGGGTGCGCTTCGTTGGTCCGGAAACATTTCACGTGACGCTCAAGTTTCTCGGCGAGACCAGGCAGGTTGAGGAGATTGAGCAGGCGCTTGCCTCGGTGCGCGGCGTGCCATTCGAGATTTCATTCCGCGGCAACGGCTTTTTCCCGGCCGCAAACCGCGCGCGGGTGTTCTGGGCCGGAATTGAAGCGCCGGGAGAGCTTCAGGCGCTCGCCGCCCGCGTCGATGAAGTGGCGCGCACACTCGGCTTTCCGCCCGAGCGGGGGCCATACAAGCCACATCTGACGCTGGCGCGTCCCGGCTCCGGTAATCCTCGGGGTAACCCCGGTGATCGGCCAGCCGGGGTCCCCGACAAGCCCGCTGGTGGCTTGTTGGGGTGGGGAGAGCCGGGATTCCAGGTCATTCAGCAATACTTATCCGGCAAGCCCGAGCCCGAATTCGGTACAATGACGGCTCACGAATTCTTTTTGTTTGAAAGCATCCTGTCTCCGCGCGGAGCAACCTACAGAAAAGTTCGGCGATATCCGTTGACGTGAACGGCTGTTGCGCGCCAGGGTGCATGAGGTGTCCTGCAAATGCCATCGGGGTCCCCGGCACGCGCCGTAGTTGCGCGTGTTGGGGTAAATCGGTGTTTGCCGGGCAATGAGGCCAGTGCCAATTTCGACCTATATTTTCTTTGCCGTATTCGCCTACCTTCTGGGGTCGATCCCGTTCGGATACATCCTGGTGCGGCTCTTCCTGGGCGCCGACGTGCGCCAGACCGGTAGCGGCAACATCGGTGCCACCAACGTGGCCCGAACCGGTTCCAAGGGACTTGCCATCGCCACGCTCGTGCTCGATATCCTTAAGGGTTACGTCGCTGCGACCGTCGCTTACGCCTATGGCATGCTTGTCGCCTGGCGGCACACGCCCCAGGTCAACGGACTCCCGCCGAACGCTCCCGCCAATTCCGCCGTGCAGCAGGCATTCCTGCTGGCCGCGGTGGCCGCATTTTTTGCCATCATCGGACACATGTTTACCGTCTGGCTGCGCTTCAAGGGAGGCAAGGGCGTCGCCACCGGCCTGGGGGTTTTTCTGGCGCTTGCCCCCAAGGCGGTGCTGATCGTGATCGCGGTTTTCGTCGCGATTGTGGCCGTCACGCGCTACGTTTCGCTGGGCTCGATGGTGGCCGCGGCGTTATTTCCGCTCTGCTTCTATCTCTTGCAGCCTGAGCACGCCACGCCCGGAGTGCTCATCATGCTCTCCGGCGTCTCCCTGCTGATCATCTACCGCCATCGAGAGAACATCAGCCGGCTGCTGGCCGGGACCGAAAACCGCTTCGGGGCCAAGTCAAGTAAGGAGAAACAGAGGTGAGCAGAATCGCGGTCATCGGCGCAGGCGCATGGGGGACATCCCTCACCATCGTGCTCGCACGCAACGGAGTTCACCAAGTCCGCCTCTGGGCGTATGAGGAAGAGGTCCGCCGCTCCTTCGAGAGCCGCCGGGAAAACGCGCTATTCATGCCCGGAGTGGCGATTCCGGCTTCGGTTCGCGTCACCAATTCGCTCGCCGAAGCGCTCGACGACGTTTCGATCGTGATCGGCGTCATGCCCTCGCACCACGCGCGCAATCTTTACCGGCAAATGAAGCCATACCTGCGGCCTGAGATGCTGTTCATCTCGGCCACCAAGGGGCTCGAGACCGGCTCGCTGCTGCGGATGAGCGAAGTGATCCAGGCGGTGCTCGGTGCGGAACCGCTTGGCTTCCGCCCGCGCCTCGGTGCGCTCTCCGGCCCGTCGTTCGCGGTGGAGGTCGCCAAGGGCGATCCCACGGCGGTCACCATCGCATCCGATGACGACGAACTGGCGCACACCGTGCAGCGCGAATTCAGCGATCCCAAATTCCGCGTTTACCGGCACCATGATGTTATTGGCGTCGAACTTGGCGGCTCGCTGAAAAACGTTATCGCGATTGCGGCCGGCGTGGTTGACGGACTCGGGCTCGGCCACAACACCGCTGCCGCGCTCATCACCCGCGGCTTGGCGGAGATGACACGCTTGGTGGTGGCGTGCGGCGGACAGTCCGAGACAATGGCCGGGCTCGCCGGCCTCGGAGACCTGGTGCTGACCTGTACAGGCAGCCTCTCACGCAACCGCAGCGTGGGCGTGGAACTCGGCAAGGGACGAAAGCTCAACGAAATTATCAGTAGTATGCACGGCATGGTGGCGGAAGGCGTGCTCACCACCGACGCCGCCGTCGGACTGGCGCTCAAATACCAGTTGGAGATGCCGATCACGCAGCAGACGCACGCCCTGCTCCACGAAGGCAAATCGCCGCGCGAGGCGATTCACGAGTTGATGACGCGGCCGTTCACCACCGAAGTGAAGCTGTACTAGAAGCTGCTTCATAACTCGATTCTCCGAGGTGTCATCCTGAGCGTAGCCGGGGTCCCCGGCGACGGCCGCTTTTGCCGTTGCTGGGGTGGAGGAGCGAAGGATCTGCTGTTTGCGCGTGCTGGAATAAAGCAGATCCTTCGGTCGCACAAAACCGGTGCGACCTCAGGATGACACTGCTACGAGTTTTTCAGCAGCCTCTTTAGCCGCTGAGGGACCGCCGTTGGTTCCAGTCCCAAGATGAGTTATGAAACTGCTTGTAGGGTCTGTCGAGTCAGCGAGCAATAACATCTGCCATGATGATCCTAACGGCCGACGGTGCCCCACGTTCGCCTGCTTTTGGCTAACGTGGGGTAGTTTCTCCAAGTTCGATGAGGCCCACGTTCCGCCCACCCTGAAACTGACCCGCCACCATGCCATGATCGTCCTAACGGCATCGCCGCGGCGTACCGTATAATGTGCGATTGCGATGATCCAAACTTTATTTGGCGATACCGAAGAGAAGCCCTCGTTTTTTGAGCGCATGAAGCAGGCTGTCACGCGCACCCGCGAGAACCTGATTGAGCGTATCGACGAGGCGGCCGGCTTCCGAGGGGAAATTGACCGCGACACCCTCGACGACCTGGAAGCTACGCTGCTGGCCGCCGATCTCGGCTCCGCGACCACCGGGCAGGTGCTGGCCAACCTGCGCGAAAAAGTCGATCGCAAGCAGATTGGCAACGTCGAGGAGTTGAAGCGGGTTCTGAAGGAAGAGCTGCGCGGCATTCTTACGGCGGCGGAAAAGCCCGTCAACAGCGTTGACGGCGAGCCCGAGGTGATTCTCGTGGTCGGCGTGAACGGCACCGGCAAGACCACCACCATCGGCAAGCTGGCGCACAATCTGCGCGCGCAAGGCAAGAGCGTGCTGCTGTGCGCGGCGGATACCTTCCGCGCCGCCGCCATCGAGCAGCTTGAAATCTGGGGCGAGCGCACGGGCACGGAAGTGATCAAAACCAAGCCGGGCGGCGACCCTTCGGCGGTGCTGTTTGACGCGCTGCAGGCCGCGCGCGCCCGCAAAGTCGATTACGTGATTGTCGACACCGCGGGCCGCTTGCATACCAAGACGAACCTGATGTCGGAACTCGATAAGATGCGGCGAACAGCGCAGCGCATCATTGCCAGCGCGCCGCACGAAACCCTGTTGGTCATGGACGCCACCACCGGTCAGAACGGCTTGCAACAGGCCAAGCTGTTCACCGCATCGGCCGGAGTGACCGGAATCGTGTTGACCAAACTCGACGGGACCGCGAAGGGCGGAATTGTGGTCGCCATTTCGCGCGAAATGGGGCTCCCGGTGCGCTACGTGGGCGTAGGCGAAAAGCAGGGCGATCTGCTGCCGTTCCGCGCCGAGGATTTCGTCGAATCGCTCTTCGCCAAGTAGATTGTGTTTCATAAACGGTGCGTTGAAGGGGCATGGCTTACATGGCAGCTCTTCGCTACGGCTTGTATGCTTCTGCCAGGCATCACTCAGGTCTCGAAAGAGATCATGGCGGCCATGCCGTCCAAAGTCAGGAAGAACGCGGGCTTTAGCCCCCGAGGGGATTAACGCCGTTTTCTAAAAGATTTACAAAGCAGGCTTTAAAATTTCTATCGAACCCAAGGCAAACGACCATGGTACGGCGCACGGCAGACGAACTCTTCATGACGCAGGCCCTCGAACTGGCTCGCCAGGGTGTGGGGCTTGCCTCGCCCAATCCCTGCGTCGGGGCCATCGTGGTCGACGAGCGCGGCCGCATCGTCGGGCGCGGAGTTCACCACTACGCCAAACGCAAGCATGCGGAAGTGCTCGCCTTGGAAGAAGCCGGGCCGCTGGCGCGCGGCAACACTCTCTACCTGAATCTCGAGCCTTGCTGCCACACCGGGCGAACCGGGCCGTGTACGGAGGCAATCCTCGCCGCGGGAGTTGGACGCCTGGTGGCGGCCATGCGCGATCCCAATCCGTTGGTCGGCGGCAAGGGATTCGAACAGCTTCGCCGCGCGGGGGTTGATGTCAGCGAGGGCGTCCTGGAGCTCGAAGCGCGCAAACTCAACGAGGCGTTCGCGCATTTCATCCGCACCGGCAAGCCGTTTGTGACCCTCAAGTCGGCGATGACGCTCGACGGCAAGATCGCGGGCGCACCGCTCAACCCCGCCGCCGGCAAGGGCTCTACGACCTACATTACGGGAGCCTCGGCGCTGCGCCAGGTGCACCGGCTGCGCCACGCTTCGGACGCGATCCTGGCCGGCATCGGCACGGTCATCGCCGACGACCCGATGCTGACCGACCGCAGCGAACTTCCACGGCGGCGGCCTTTGCTGCGCGTGATTCTCGATTCGCACTTGCGCATTCCCGTCGATTCCCGCATCGTCGCCAGCGCGGCCGATGACTTGATCGTGTTTTGCGTCGATGCCGCCGATGAAAAAAAAGACGCGCTTGAATCCTGCGGCGTCCGCGTTGAGCGGCTTCCAGCGGGCCCGGAGAAACGCTTTCCTGACCTGCAATGCGTCCTCGACCGGCTCGGAAAAATGCAGATCACGAGCCTGTTGGTCGAAGGCGGAGCAACGGTGAATTGGGCATTCCTGAAGGCTGGCGCGGTCGACAAAGTCTGGTTCTTCTACGCGCCGAAAATCCTTGGCGGCAGCGCCTCCGTCGGCTTGGCAAGCGGCGAAGGCTTTGGCACGGTCGCGGATGCCGCGCAGCTCCGCGACGTTTCCCTGCACCGCTACGGAGAGGACTTTGCCGTCGAAGGATATCTCCGCGATCCCTACGCGTAAACCATCGTTTCACGTTTCTCGTTGGGTGCCCCATTCAAGCGAAGCTTGGGTGGGGCTTTTCGTTGACTCGTTTCCCGTTTCTCGTTTCTCGTTGGGTGCGCATTTCACCCGGCCGGGTGCCGTGAAACGTGCAACGTCCAACGTGAAACTTTGAAACATGAAACCTTGAAACCTGCCTTCTTGGTCTTTGCACGAAACCAATAAAGTCACAAACTCTGAGTAAACACTCTTCACGAGCGCCGGAGTCTCCAGATTCCGCCCCTTTGGAGCCCGCGTAGCGGGCAAAAGATGGTAGCCCCATGGCGCAAGCCTGGGGTAGGCGTCGGAGCCGGAGAAACAAGCCCGCATAGCGGGCGTAAGATGGCCCAATGCCCCGCTAGACTGGCTAGAGCAGAACCAGAGATGCTGATCCTTCGCTGAGAGTGTCATCGTGAGGAGGTTCGCCGCTTTTGCTAATCGACGTGACGATCGATGCATTTCACCCGGCCGGGCGCCGTGAAACGTCCCATAATCCCCAGTGCCATGCCGCCTTGCGCCATGTGTTGCAAGTCACATGTTTCCCCTCAAGCTGCCAGCTATAATTTCTTTTTGCCATCATTGGAGAGCTCTTATGTTCACTGGAATCGTCGAAGAAGTCGGCCGCATCGCCCGCATCGAGCAGAAGGGCGAGAACCGCCGCATTGTCATTGCGGGCCAGAACACGCCAAAGCAGTTGAAGACCGGCGATAGCTGCGCGGTGAGCGGCGTTTGCCTTACCGCCCTCGCCATCACTCCGACCTCTTTTGCAGCCGACCTTGCGCCGGAAACCTGGGTGCGCACCTCGCTCTCCCGCATCACCGAAGGGGCGCTCGTAAACCTGGAATTGCCGCTCAGGGCCGATGGACGCATGGGCGGCCACATGGTGCAGGGACACGTGGACGGCGTCGGCAAACTGCTGGAATTCGAGCGCATTGCCAACTCGGACGACTACTGGCTGCACATAGAGGTTCCGCCGGAGTTGGAGAAATACATCGTATTCAAGGGCTCAATCGCCATCGAGGGCATCAGCCTGACGGTGGCTCGTCTGGAAGGACTGATTTGCACCATCGCCATCATTCCTCACACGGTCGAGATGACGAACCTGGGCTCGCTAAAGCCGGGCGACCCGGTCAACATCGAAACCGATATCGTTGCCAAGTACCTCGAGAAGTGGATGCGCAGGCCCGAAACCGCTCCGCTGAAAGCAGAGACGCTGGTGGCAAAAGGATTCTAGAGCAACGTTTGAAGGTTGAGGATTAATACTAGTGTTCCTCATCGAAAGTTCGTCTCATATATGTTTGAAGGGGCTCGGCTTTAGCCGAGCCGAACAGAACCAAGTAAAATGCGGGCTTTAGCCCCTGAGGGGGATTCGGAATCGCCCGCTTACCAACTCGGCGGGTGGCCCATTCAAGCGCCTCAGTTGCGCTTGAGTGGGGCAGTTTTCAAAGCTTAAGCAACCACCCCACACAAGCAAAGGAAGCTTGTGTGGGCCACCGGACCACTCGGGCACGGGTGCCCTACGCACGAACCCCTGGCGGTTCGCCGCCTAGATCATGCAGGTTCACACTGTCCAGCGCCAGAAATTCCTGCACGATTTTTTCATTCGAGTGTTCCATGCCATCCACCGGAAATACCAGCCGGTCGGCAAGTTTCTTGGCCAGAGCCATGTCGTGCGTGACGACGACGCTGGTGAGCTTAAGCTGAGACTTCAGCTTCTGGATGAGATCTCCCAGCAAGTGGGCCATGAGAGGGTCGACCATCGTTGTCGGCTCATCGTAGAGGATGGCCTCCGGCTGCGCCGCCAGCGCGCGGGCAATCGCCACCGAGCGCTTCAGGCCGGTCGAGAGCTCCGAGGGCAACTGGTCGCGGTGGTGCGACACGCCTACCATTTCCAGCAGTCCGTCGACGATCTGGTAAATCTGGTCTTCGGTGAGATCGCCGCGCTCGCGCAGCGGGAAAGCAACATTCTCGCCGACGGTAAGTGAGTCGAACAGCGCGCCGTTCTGGAAGACCATCGTCACCTTCTTCCGAATGCGCTCCATCTGTTCCTCGCTGTAATTTGTAGTGTCTTCATAGGCGACCCACACGCGCCCGGAATCGGGCCGGAGAAAGCCCATGATGTGATGCAGCGCCACCGATTTTCCCACGCCGCTTCGGCCCAGGATGCAGACGGTTTCGCCCGGCATGACGTCGAAGCTGACGTTGTCGAGCACGACCTTTTCTCCAAACGCCTTGCAGACATGCTGAAAATCGAGGTACGGTTTGTTCTCGCCGTTCATGGTTGCCATCTCAGGGTCAGGGCCGCGAACTCCGCCGGAGTATTCACGTTGGCGAACAACTCTGCTCCGAATCCCGCGTCGCGAAGTTCATCTTCCTCTACGATACGGCTCGGCGTCTCCGTAAACAGGCAATCGATGCGAGTGCCGCGCCGCTTGCCGGTGTTCCCGGCGGCCGCGCTGCCGGCCAAAATTCCCTCCGCTATTTTCGCAAACTCTCTTCGGTAAACCGCGCACACATTGTGCAGATGTCCCGCCACTCGCGGCACCGTCGCCAGTTTATCGGTGCCCGCTGCAACCCGCACCAGGAAGCGCAGCAACTCGGGCGTGACCAGCGGGCAATCGACTCCCAACACCAGATTCAGCTCGGTTGCAGACGCTGACAGCGCGGCGTGGATTCCGGCCAGCGGTCCGCATGCCGGGTAGATGTCTTCCACAACCGGCACGTCAACCCTTTCAGAATAGCGCGCATTGGGAGCCACCAGCTTTACCGTGTCCGAAACCGTCTTCGCCAGGCGCAGCGCTCTGTCGAGCAGGGTCTCGCCCGTGGGCAGCACGAGCAGAGCTTTGTCGCTGCCCATACGGCTGCTCTCGCCGCCTGCCAGCACGAATGCGGATACGGCCGCCGATGCGTCCATTGCCCAGAATCTTACACGAATGCAAGAGGCCACTTATGAAAGATGCATTGTAAGGCTGCCTAGCCTCTAGCAGGCTGCTGAAAAACTCTTCTCCGAGGGTGTCATCCTGAGCGCAGCGAAGGATCTGCTGTTTGCGCGCGTTAAAAGTAAAGCAGATACTTCGGACGCGCAAAACCGGCGCGGCCTCAGGATGACACTGTTACGAGTTCTTCAGCAGCCTGCTAGCGTAGCGCCAGGTTTGGCGAAGCGCGGGGCCCCTGGCACGCGCCGTAGTTGCGCGGGGGGCAGTCAGGCCCACATGTGCGGCGGAGGAACTCCCTGTATCTGTTCGGGAACCCACTGGATTTCCATGCCGACGATCCTGCCGGCAAAATCGAGATCCAGCGTTGCGGGAAGATCAATCGCTGCTTCGCCACTCGGGCCGGGAAGCGCGATGAAGACGCGCGGCTCGGCGTAGTTGGCTGCGCCTTGCTTGCAGATAAACTTCAGCGCCTGCGAATTGCGGCATTGCTTTGGAACCTCGAACGTAAACTCCGCAAGATTGCTGGTCTCCGAGAGCCAAACGACCGCTTGCACGACCATCTGGGCGGAAATCTCCTCGCCCGCGATCGACAGGTCGGGCTTAAACGAAACGTAGTAGGAGAATCCGCTCTCCGGATCGAACTCCGATCGTTCTACTTGGAAATCAGTAATCATTTCACTCGGCACCCAATGCGACCGCCCCTTGTATCACATAACCCGGCGCTGCTCAAAAATATTCTTCTGGCACTCATGAGCCATGGGAATCTTTTCGTGCAACTGGCGGGCGAGAGTTTCTGCCCGCGGCGGGGTCAAAGGGCAGGATGAGGCTGTAGAACGGGCAAAAGCAGGGCAAGAGTGCGGAAATGGGCTGAGTTGCGGCTCTGCCCATTTTGGGTTGCGCCGCACGCAAGAGCCTGCCCTGAGTTCGTCAACTCACCGGGGTCCCACTACGCGCCGCTTTTGCGCGTGCTGGGGTGGAATGCCCGGGGCTCTGGAATCGGCCTGTCGGACTAAGGAATTGCTTTGCTTGGGCTGGGGTCGGTTCACCGGGTATCCAACTGTTAAGCAGCGAAGCGCGGATTCGCATGGGCCGCTTTCGAGCCAGCCGTTATAATCGCAGTTCACTTCAGCTCGGAAGGGCTCCCTTGCGACGCGTGTTCGCGTCTGCCGGGGTTGATAATGTTCCCGTGGACCTTCAGGTTCTCACCAACTCGACGCCCGGCGTGCGCCAACCGCGTGAATGGGGTGAAAGCGTCTCATGGACCTGCTAGCACTCAACAGGGTGTTCGGCGGCGTGGTCTTTGCCTTCGGGCTGATCTTCGGCAGCTTCCTGAATGTCTGCATCTACCGAATGCCGCGCGGCCTGTCGGTCGTGAGCCCGCGCTCGGCGTGTCCTACCTGCGGAAAGCAAATTGCCGCTTATGACAATATTCCCGTCCTAAGCTGGCTGTTGTTGCGCGGGCGCTGTCGTGCCTGCCACACCCGCATTACGCCCCGGTACATGATCGTCGAGTTGCTGCTGGGCTTGCTTTTTCTCGCCTGCTTCGCCGAATTTGGGCTGCGGGTTGAAACTCTCAAGTGGTGTACCTTTTCGTTCCTGCTGCTTGGCCTGGTTTTCACCGACGCGGAAACGCATCTTCTTCCCGATAAACTCACTTTGCCCGGCCTGGCGTTGGGAATCGCCTGGAGCCTGCTGGTTGCGGTTCCCGGTCCGCTGGGGTTCTACTACGACCGGGGTGCTTCACCCGCGCTCCTCTCACTCGGAGACGCGTTGATCGGGGCAGCCGTCGGCGCCGGCTTCATCTATGGAACGGCTGCCATCTACCTGCGATTGCGCGGAGCCGAAGGAATGGGGATGGGCGATGTCAAACTAATGGCGATGGTTGGAGCGTTTCTGGGTGCGGCTCTCACGCTGTTTGTGCTGATCACCGCCTCCGTCCTCGGCGGTTTCTACGGCGCGATGATAGTCCTCAATATCTTTCGCAAACGTCTGTCGCGCTACCGTCGCGGGCCTAGTCGAAGCAGCCCGGTAGCTCGCGCCTGGCGGGCGGCTTCGTTAAGCCTGCGTTATTACGAGATGCCTTTTGGGGTGCTGCTGGGATCAACGGCCTTGTTTGCCCTGTTCGCCGGTCAACGAATTCTGATCTGGTATCTCGCGCGATTCTAGAGTAGTACCAGAGATACTGTATCCTTTGCTGCGGGTGTCATCGTGAGGAGGTTCGCCGGCGTCGGGGTCCCCGGCGAGGCTCGGCTCGCTGGGGTGATCGGGCGAACCGACGTGACGATCTATGCATTTCACCGGGCGTCACCCGAGACCGGAAAAAGCCCGGGTGCCCCAGGTTCCGCGCCTCCAATGAACTCTTTTGAGACAAGCCGCACCGCCTGCCCGGCTGTGCCGCCTGTAGCGAAGGCTCCCTTGGTTGTTCGGCGCTAACCTGGGATACTGGCCGAGTTGCGTACCCGACATTTCATTCGATCAGCAAGAAGCTGTTCAGGGGCGGAGTGATACCTACTCCAGAATTGTTTTATCGAGCTTATTTTTTGACCTGGATGCGAAGCCGATTTACTCTCTTTGGGAAAAGCCATGCACCTGAAAAACGACACCGAAACCTCGCCCACGCCTAGCGGGCTGCAGCGGTTTTTCAAGCTGCAACAGCACGGAACGACCGTCAATCGCGAGATCATAGCCGGCCTCACGACTTTCACCACCATGTCGTACATCGTGGTCGTCAATCCGGCGATTCTGAAAAACGCCGGAATCCCGCCGGAGCCGTCGATGGTGGCCACCGTCCTCGCCTCCGTCTTCGGATGCCTGCTCATGGCGTTTTATGCCAATCGGCCCTTCGCCATCGCTCCCTACATGGGTGAGAACGCCTTCATCGCGTTCACCGTTTGCGGGGTGCTCGGCTACAAATGGCAGACGGCCTTGGCTGCCATCTTCATCGCGGGCGTCATCTTTGTGTTGCTCACTTTATTCCGGCTGCGCACCTGGATGGTGGAGAGCGTGCCGCTTTGCCTGCGCTACAGCTTCGCGGTGGGCATTGGGCTGTTCTTGAGTTTCATCGGACTGAACCAGACAGGAATCGTTGTGCTGGGCGTTCCTGGAGCGCCGGTGCATGCGGGAGCCCTGACCTCTCGCCCGGTATTGGTCGCTATCTTCGGCTTCGTGCTGATCTCGATTCTGATTATCCGCAAGGTCTACGGAGCAATCCTGATTGGAATCGTAGTCACCGCATTCGTCGCCTATGCAATTCCACCCCAGGCGTACGGCCCCGCACTGATCGTGGTCGGCCTGTTCATGCTGGCGCCCATCCGGCGGATTGATTTTGAAGACTATTCGGAATCGGTTCCGTCTTTCGCCGTAGTGGCGCTGACGTGCTTCACCTACAACATTGCGATCGGCATTACGGCAGGATTCGTTCTCTATCCGCTTTGCAAACTCGTGGCCGGCAAGGCGCGGGAAATTCGTCCGGGACTGTGGCTGCTGACGGCGCTCTCGTTGCTCTTCTTCGTGTTTTATCCGTACCGATAGGGAGGCAGATACGCAGCAGCGCCCCAGCTGAGAAAGTGGGACCCAGTGCCGCGGCCGGAGAGCGGATTGAGTTACAGGGAAATAAACAGGGAAATTGAGCGTTACTTCGGCCCTGACTGGGGGTGGGCCTTGATTTTTGGGCTATTTAAGCCAATCCTAACTCCACGCTCACCTTTCATCGATAAAAAGCGGCGATCCTTTCGGTAATGTAATCGATCTGTGCGTCCTCAATCTGCGACTGAGATGGTAGCCACAATCCGTGGGAGCCCACATGCTCACTCACCGGGTAGCTTCCCGGCAAACAGTAGGCCTTCTGCCGATTGATGGGCGGGTACATGAGACGAGTGCCGACACCGTTCTTATGAAGATAGGAGTGCAGTCGATCACGGTCGTCGACCAGCGCATCGATGAACCACGGGGTCGTGTGGTCCAGATCCTGCCGAAATACACGAACCTGTGGAATATCTGACAGGCGGGACTGGTAATGCCTCAAGATTTCCTTTTTTCTTTCGATACGCCAAGCAAGTTTGGCCATCTGGGCGATGCCGATGCAGGCCTGAATATCCGTAAACTTGAAGTTGTATCCGATGGTATCGTGGATATCATTGCCCCCGCTTGTACGTCCAAAATCCTTGAACCGGCGCAGCTTTGACGCAATGTCGTCGTCGTCAGTCACCAAAGCGCCCCCCTGCCCGGTGGTTATGATCTTAGCGGTCGAAAACGAGAAACTGCCGACTCGGCCAGCGGTACCGATATGCCGGCCGTCCGGATAGTGGCTGCCCAGGGATTGGGCGGCGTCCTCAATGAGTACCAATCCATGCTTCTCCGCCAGATCGACGAAGGCATCTATTCCGCACAAAGG
>JBEKBO010000183.1:0-8278 GCA_050015355.1 Candidatus Korobacteraceae bacterium
ATTTCCGCCGGCATTATTGCAGACCGACTCAAAAGAGCGGCTGTCATCAATTGTATCGGACTGGGCGGATGTGCCACCTTTATATTTTTTGCTGCCATGGTTCATAACAATTACTTAAGCGCAGCGTGCCTTTGTATTGCTCTTTATTTTAAAGGCGTTTCGCTGCCAATGGCTTGGACAGTTCTTGAAGCTTTCATCCCCGCCAACATGATTGGTCAGGCGGCCGGACTGCAAAATGGTTCGTCGCAGCTCGTCGGTGGGCTTTCACCCATGATCGTCGGTTTCTTGATCGGTGCTACGGGTACGTATACCGCGGGTCTGATGTACCTGGTAGTATTCGGATTCCTGGGCACGGCTTGCGGGTATTATCTTGTGCTTAAAAAGTATTAGGCAAGAATGCGCTTGGCACCACCCCAATTGCGCAGGCCTGTAAGGAGAAATGCGGATGGGTTTTGCACTTTCTGCATTCCTGACGGAATGCACGAGTAGCGTTTTGCCGAATAGAATCCTTTAGGAGAAAAGGGAGAAATGATTTATGAAATATAAGTTAATTGTGGCTGTTTTTGGTCTTTTAACGCTGGGCGTGTTGACCTTGGCGGCCGCTCCGCCGGTCAATTTTGTTGGCGACGCGCATGAACTCGACACGAAGTACGACGGCCCCTTCAATGTGAACCTTGGGGAGTGGTTCGCCACTCACCGTCCGGCTGACAATCAAAAGATGCGCTTTGACGTGGTGTTTCAGACACCGCGCGTGATGGTGGCCACCATCACCAACCAGGGCCAGCTTTTCGGGCTGCACTATCACGCAATCGCCGATGAGCTTGTGCTTCTGGTTAAAGGCAACTGCAAAGAGTATGTCGATGGCAAATGGATAGCCATGCATGCGGGAGATGTTCATTTCAATCCCCGTGGAGTCATTCATGGTACACAGTGCGACGGCGAGGCCCAGGAGCTTCACTTCTTTACTCCTGTTACTGGAGACACCGATAGGGTGTTTCTTGACAGCGGCAAAACCAGCGCCAAATCCGGTGATGTGGTTGCGGAATGGTCTTTGATCGACACTCAGTTTAAAAAAGGCATGATCATTAAACTGGATGAATGGTACGCCTCCCATCCGATTCCAGCGGGCGAGAGCATGAGGGTCGATATGCCGGTGGGCACTCCGCGCTTCCAGATGACGATCGGGCAAAAGCCGAAGCTTGACGCTCATTACCATGGCTCGTCGGACGAGATTATCTATGTCTATAAAGGCGTGGGGGAGATGCTCGTAAAGGGCGAATGGGTAAAGGTCAAAGCCGGGGAGATCCATTTCAATCCGCGCGGCTTCATCCACGGCATCCGGCCGGTAAGCGACGATTTCAAGATTTTCGCCGTTTTTACCCCGCCTCAAGTTAATGGAAACGACAGAATTTTTGTGAAGTAAGACCGGTCACCGATGCTGGTTGGAAAGCCGCCAGACCTTTTTGGGCCAGGCTAGAGCCCCATCGTAGGCGCCGGTGGACACCTTAACAGGCTCCGTGGGCCGGGAAACGGCGAATCTTCTTGCCCCCTTCATCGCTCGTCCCAAAAATCCGGCTTCGTGCAATCGCATGGCCAATGGTCGTCAACGCCACAAGTGCACCTCATTGGTCGCGGCGCAGTCCACTGGTCATAGTGCTCGGCACAGAGCCACCACTTGTGTCCGTCTTCGTCTTCGGGCGGCGGGTCGTCGCCAGGCAAGGTAGTCGTCTACCGCATCAAGTAGCAACTTAATCTGTCTAAGGCGGAATTGCAGGTAATCCTTGATTGCTTCTGGCTTGCGGTCTCTCATGTGCGGTAAGTCTAACTTCGCCGTTTCGGTATCTGCGTCCGCAAAGGCGTTGTCTAACGAATCAAGTACCCTCGTGAGGTAGCGCTTGTCTTCCGATATGGCAGCGATTGCCTTCTCAGCTTTCTCTGTGCTTGCACCCGAGGAAGCCGCCGTGAAGTATTCAATGTAGGCGGGGTCTAAAGAATTTACGAGCGCATCCGCCAGTCCCGGTGTCCATTCCAAGTCGCACAGGTCTTTCACCCGCACTTGAACAACCTCGCTTTTCGGCATTCCGCAGCATTTCTTGTACTTCTTCCCCGAGCCACACGGGCACGGGTCGTTACGTCCTGTGGGCTTCGCCATGGCGGTCATGATACCAAAAAGAAGCACCGGACTCCGGCCTGAACGGTAGGCAAAATGGTAAGATGACAGATTGATGAACAAGCTGCTGGCAGCTAAAAATAATGCGGTTATAATCATTACCGTTTCCTACCAATATTTCAGCTCGGGTGCCTCCAGAATGGACTTAACGAAATTTTTTAACGCGTCTGTTCTATAAAATTCAATAACTTACGTAGAATCAACGCTGAATTTTAAGAAAAGACCAAATCCCCCTCCCGGCACCAGCCTTTCAGCAGTGCGTTTGAGAGGTCTTCAACGGTGCGTTGCTTTGCGCATTTGATTTGCTGTCGAGTATGGCTCTGCCGCGCGGAGTAAGAATCACCGCGCACTGATTCATCGTAACGCCGTTCTCGAATTGGATGAGTCCATTGATGAGCGCATCTTCCCATACGGTATGCCTGGGGCAGTTGCTCCGCCAGGCCTCCATGGCCTCGGCGTAGGTCCGTGGGCGAGCGGCAATCCATCTGAGGAACTCTACGGTCAAGAGGGGTACGGGCTCATCCATGGTATTCCTCCATTATTTACCTCTGAGGATGCGAGCAGGCAGAGGGTGGCCCGCGTCTCGCAGCCAAGTTTAAACGAGCAATGTCGGCATCTGTGTTGAACTGGACGGTGCCCCATATTTGCCAGCGGTTGGCAAATGTGGGTCCGTTCGGCCTCGTCTTTTACGATATTTCATTTTACCTGCCTGCCGGGTCGCCGGGCCGGCACATGGCCAGACGCCTCGCATCTGGCGTATTCTGACACATATGTTTGACGCCGCCGAGAGCGTTCCGTCGGCTGGGGATAACATCCGGATCAACATCTGCTTCTCCGGATAGGCCAACGTTGATGGTTCCGCGCATGAGAGTAGTACAGAGCTGAAGCGAGATATGGACAACCCCGTATCAGGTCCGGGCAAGGCGACGGCCAGCGATGGTGCGCCCGCCTCGGGCAATGGCGACGCCGTCCAGACGAGCCAGCGCTCGCTCGAAGGGATGCACGGTACCGTGGAGGTGCCCCCGCACGAAGCGGGCTTCTGGGCGCAGTGGCGAGCATACGTTGGACCAGCCCTGCTGGTGAGCGTCGGGTACATGGACCCAGGCAACTGGGGAACCGATCTGGCTGCCGGTGCGCAATTCAAGTATGGCCTGCTGTGGGTGGTGGCCTTGGCCAGCCTGATGGCCATTTTTCTGCAGGTGATTGCCGCTCGCTTGGGCGTGGTCACGGGTAAGGACCTGGCGCAGTGCTGCCGCGATTGGTATCCCCGATGGACGCGCTGGCCGAATTGGCTGCTGTGCGAGGTCGCCATCGGCGCCTGCGACCTGGCCGAGGTCCTTGGAAGCGCGGTTGCGCTCAACTTAATGTTCCATATCCCGCTATTGTGGGCCGTCCTCATTACGGCAACGGATGTGCTGCTATTGCTGGCCCTGCAGCGCTTCGGGATACGAACCGTCGAGGCGCTGGTGCTGCTGCTGGTCGCGACCATCGGGGTCTGCTACTTCATTGAAATCTTTGTCCTCCCGCAGACCGCTCCCAGCTTTTTGGAAATGGGGCATGCGCTCATCACTCCCGGCCTTCGCCAAGTGGGCATGGCTTATGTGGCAATCGGCATTATTGGCGCGACGGTTATGCCGCATAACCTCTACCTGCACTCGGCGCTGGTGCAAAGCCGCAAGCTCGAGAAAGATGAGCGTTCCATCCGCAGCGCCGTCCGCTTCAATACGCTCGACTCGACGCTTGCGCTGTCGATCGCGTTTTTCGTCAACGCCGCCATCATGGTGCTCGCGGCGATGGTGTTCTACGGGAAGGATAGCGTGACCGTCGCCGGTGGCCAGGTGGTCAAATTCGGAAACGACGCCGATTGGATTCGCGTGGCGTACCTCACGCTGGCCCCGCTGCTGGGCACGGCCGCAGGCAGCATTTTGTTCGCCGTCGGGCTGCTGGCCAGCGGGCAAAGCAGCACCATCACCGGGACACTGGCGGGGCAGGTCGTGATGGAAGGATTTATGCACTGGAAGGTTTCGCCGTGGATCCGGCGACTGATCACGCGCGGGTTGGCCATCCTCCCGGCGGTCCTGATCATAGGTATCCGCGGCGATAGCAGCGTGAACGACTTGCTGACCCTCAGCCAGGTTGTGCTCGCCCTCCAATTGCCATTTGCGATGTTCCCGCTTCTGCATTTCACCAGCTCCCGTAAACGAATGGGAGCGTGGAGGAGCGGCTGGTTCCTGCTGATCGCCGGATGGGGCAGCGCTATCGTGATTACCGCGATGGATATCTACGGCCTGCCCGAGTCGCTGAAGTCGGCATGGCAGGTCATTACCGGTGGATGAAGTTTGGGATGCTACGGAGAACAGATTATGTACGACACCATTCTCTTGTCCTTGGATATTTCACCAACAGACCGGCCGATCATCGAACATATCAAAGAGCTTGCCGGCATCATGCACAGCCGAGTTATCCTCTTGCGCGTGGCAACCGGCGCCGCGGCACAATTCCACGGCAAGAACGCGGCAGGCGAGGAGATCGCCGAGAGTCAAGCCTACTTGGATAAGGTCAAGGCGGAGTTTGAGGCCGCCAGCATCCCGGTTACGGCGGAACTCGGCTACGGAGAGCCGGCAAGAGAAATCATCAAATGGGTCAACGAGAAGGGCTGCGACCTTTTAGCCATGGGCACCCACGGGCATAAGCTGATGGCCGATCTGGTCCTCGGCACAACCGCCAGCCGTGTGCAACACAATGTCAGCATTCCGGTCCTGCTCCTAAGGGCTCGCTAAGCGGCCCGAGATGTGCGCGCGAGCACCCGCTGTAAGCCGAATGCCCCGAGCAGTGGGTCCGCCATCATCCTTAGTAAGTTGAAATCTGGGCCCGACCCAGCTCCGCCCTTGTCTTGGCGACCATCGTGGACATGCTTCTCAGCTTGTTCTTCGGCGTGGCTGACACTCACCGTTCGCGCGATTTGCCTGATCGCGCCAGCGGTGAGTATCTTCGGCAAGGAGGCGAGATTCCGGGTTAAGCCGACTTGCGGCGCTGATAAGCGGGCTCGCCTTCCGCTTCCACCAGGGGCATATTGACCAAGTGCTCGCTCAGGAACCAGACCTGCATTTCGTTGCCCCGCAAAACCTGGCTCACTACCAGGTCGTTGGTTCCGTCATCGCCCGATCGCGCGGCGCGGCGCGCCAGTTCACGGCAGTCGCCAATGATGATCTGGTGCGCATCGAGCAAACGGGAAAGCTGCACCGGAACCTCCTCGCGGCCGCGAGGCGGGCGGGGGATTTGTGTGGTTTCCGCAACGTCGGCGGCCATCGCGAGACTGATTCCGCCGAGGATTTGAATTCGTTCCGCAATAGCGTCCACCAGTTCTGCTTGTGATTCGAAGTGCTTATCAAACAAAAGGTGAAGCTGGTAAAAAGTCGGACCGGCTACTTGCCAGTGGGACTTCTTGTAGAGGTCGCGAAGTGTGATCGTATCGGCGAGCAATTGATTCAGGCGTTCCGTCATCTCCAGCCGCACGGATTCTTCCAACTCAAGTGGCAGCATGTGGTTGACTGTGCCATAGGCCTGGATCTCGGGAGCGCTCTGGTGAAGCCGTGGCTGGGCGCTGACCTTGCCCTGATTGTTCGAAAGATCTTTTTTCGTCATGAGGACTCCTTTTCGTCTTTGCAGGTGGGTTAGCAACCTTTGAAAGGCTGCTTTGCTAGGGAGCGGTTGTCGAAGCTCAGTTCGTATCTGGCAAGATGCCACGCCATTTGGCGCCGTTGCCTGAAAAATGCGCCGGCCCCCGGGTCTCGGCATGCGCCGTGGTCGAGCGTCTTCGGTCGAATAAGCGAGGCGAATAGAAGAAGCAGTTCGCACCTGCAAAGCTTGAGAATTCAATCCATTGACTAATTTGGAAGTATCGCGGTCGGCGTTGGGGCAATCTTGGCCCGGGTTATTTCGCAACTCTCCTCCGGGCTGCTGCTTCTGTTCACGGGCTTTTATGCGGTTTGGCGCCAAGCTGGGTGGTCCGGGAATGTCCCCACGCTTCTGCCCCAATAGTGCGGTCTGATTGCGGCAAGCAATTGGAATCTATTGCGAAAGTATTCCGAATCTGATTCAATCGCACGCACCACCCCAAGGCAACTTGGAAGTTGTTGGCGAGAGCATATACTGGAGCGGTTTCAAGGTTGATGTACCCAGTACTAACACCGCCGGGCTGACTGTCACCCCAACAAACGCTAAAAGTAGCGTTTGTCGGCGACCCCGCTTGCCCGGCTGCTTCGCGGGGTATGCCTTCCGCGAATCTGGCCTGGCTGGCAAAGCAGGCTGCGAACTTACGTCAGCCAACTCCCGTGAGGGACGGCTGAATGGACGGAAGAGGAGTGAGTCTTGAGAACTATTACTTTGAGAACGATGCTGTTCGGGAGTCTCTTGACAATGTTAACCATTCCATCGGCTATGACAGGTTCCGAGATAAAGGTGTTGTGCACGCACGCTTTCCATACGGCGATAACCCAGGTCGGCCCCGAGTTTGAAAAACAGACCGGGAACAAACTCACAATCACCTACGGCACCACGGGCGACCTCGTGAAGCGCCTCACGGGCGGCGAAACCGCCGACCTCGTAATCGCCACTGCCCCGGCAGTGCAAAACATGGTGAAGAGCGGCAAGGTCGTCGAAGGAAGTAATCGTTCGATCGCAGCCACGGGCATCGGCATCGCCGTCCGAGTCGGCGCGCCCAAACCGGACATAAGCACGGTTGAGGCATTGAAGAATTCACTGCTTGCCGCGAAGTCGATTGCCTATTCCGATCCGGCTGACGGCGCGGCGAGCGGCATCCACTTCGCCAAGGTGCTGCAGCGTCTTGGAATCGCCGACCAGGTGAAGTCAAAGTCGAAGTTGATAGGGGGCGGTGGGGATGTAGGCGAGTTCGTCGCGAGGGGCGAAGCCGAAATCGCGGTGCGAATGACCAGCGAACTCTTGCCTGTGCCTGGCATAACATACGTTGGCCCGTTGCCCGGGGAGCTGCAAGACATGATAGTTTTTGCGGCGGGCATTTGTGTCAATGGACCCCAGCAGGGGGCGGCAAAGTCGCTCATCGATTTTCTTTTGTCGCCGGGCGTGGAACCCAAGTTGAAGGCGACCGGGCTGGAGCCGGTGTCGCGCACCGTGCCGGCCGTGAAAAAGTGATTGCTTAACCGGGGCGACTCTGCAAATATCGGTCGCCTCTTACAGTTTCTTATAGGTTTTGGTGTAGATAACTAACGAGTCTTAACGGAGTGATGACATGTCAGAACAATGGTGGCTCAGCCCGTATAACGATGTCCCGGAAGTAACGAAGGAACTTGTCAATCTGCCCAAGCAGGTCAAGTTTTATGACACCACGCTGCGCGACGGCGAGCAATCGATCGGCGTCAGCATGGCCGCCGCCGACAAGGTGCGGATCGCCAAAGCCCTGGCGGAGGCGGGCGTGGACCGCATTGAAGCCGGGTTCCCCAGCAGCACGCTGGAAGACAAAGAAGCGGTCATTGAAATCGTCAAACAGGTGAAGAACGCGGAAATCTGGGGCTTTTCGCGCTGCAATGTCAACGACGTCAAGACCTGCGTGGAGACCGGAGTGAAGGCCGTGGTGTGTGAGATTTCGGTCAGTCCGGCCAAAATGCGGGCGTGGGAGTTGGACGAAGCGACGGTGCTGACGCGTATCCGCAACGGCATCAAGTTCGCCAAAGAGCAAGGTCTGTACTGCTCGTTCTTTGCGGTGGACGCCTCCCGTGCGGAGCTGCGCTTCCTGAAGCAAGCTTATGACCTGGCGGTGAAGGAATGTGGGGCGGACGAAGTGGTGCTGGTGGACACCCTGGGTGTGGCCACCCCGGAAGCGATGTTTTATCTGACCACCCAGGTTAAGAGCTGGCTGAAGGTTCCGGTGGCGGTTCATTGCCATAACGATTTCGGACTGGCGTCGGCTTGCACCATTGCGGCCTTGAAGGCGGGCGCCGATTCGGTGCACGTGACGGTGAACGGGTTAGGAGAAAAGAGCGGCAATGCGGACATCGCCGACATGGCGCTGGCCCTGACCGGTCTGTACGGGGTCAAGACAAACATCAAATTGGACCATTTATATCCTTT
>JBEKBO010000184.1:0-6649 GCA_050015355.1 Candidatus Korobacteraceae bacterium
AGTGATCACGATTGAGGGTTTGTAAATGTGTGATCTTGCTGTTGAACTTCGTCGTTGTGAGGCCGACACTGCGCGCTTGCTCAATAAAGGTGCGGCGGTCCGACTCGCAAACTGGCAACAGTACGAAACCAATGAAAGCCAATTGATCGCCTTCGTCCAGCGTGTTTTGCGAGGGTCGCATAAGAAGAATGGCTGGGAGCTTCACTGCAAAGGTGGTCGGAGCTTGGAGCAAATCGTAATCGACTGCGGCAGCCCTCAATTCACAGAGGACGATATTCGGATAGCAAGAGAAACGCTCGGCATTTGACGACGCGCCCAGTCACGGCAGACCAAACACAACCCAACCCCATTTTGCTAAGTATATTATTGCCGTAATAAGAGCTAAATACGGAATGCCCATCAGGAAGGTTTACTGACCGAACTTTTCTTCGAACTTTATTCCCCGAAGAGCCGCGGCACCAGTTATTCTGGGCTTGCCCTCTCCGGGCAATATCCCTCAAAGCATGGACGCATGCGAACGCTAAGGCGCTGGAAGACACAACTGCTGTTGATCCTTGCCGTGGTGGGGCCTGGATTCATCACCGCTAACGTCGACAATGATGCCGGCGGCATCTACACCTATTCCGCCGCCGGAGCCCAGTTCGGCTACACGCTGCTTTGGACCATGATTCCCATGACCCTGGCGCTGGTGGTGGTGCAGGAGATGAGCGCCCGCATGGGCGCGGTCACGGGTAAAGGGCTGAGCGACCTGATTCGCGAGGAATTCGGTTTTCGCATCACCTTCCTGATGATGGTGGGGCTCATCATCTGTAACTTCGGCAACGTGGTGGCCGAATTCGCGGGAATCGCCAGCAGCCTGGAACTGTTTCACGTGTCGCGCTTCATCAGCGTTCCGCTGGCGGCCCTTTTTGTATGGCTGCTGGTGGTGAAGGGCGATTACAAGAGCGTGGAAAAGGTGTTTCTGGCCGCGTCGTTCTTCTATTTCGCCTACATTATTGCCGGCGTGCTTGCCGGTCCGGCCTGGCGGGAAGCGCTGGTCGCTACGGTGAAACCTCCGCACGCGGCCGACCTGAAGAACTCGGGCTACGTATACATGGTTATCGCCGTGGTAGGAACGACGATTGCTCCCTGGATGCAGTTCTACCTGCAAGCTTCGGTGGTGGAGAAGGGAATCGAGGAGCGTCACTACGCGGCTTCGCGCATCGATGTAATCGTCGGTTGTTTTTTCACCGATATCGTCGCCTGGTTCATTGTGGTGGCCTGCGCGGCCACGCTGTTCGCCCATGGATACCGCGACGTCAAGGACGGCGCCGACGCCGCCCAGGCGCTGCGGCCACTGGCGGGCGAATACGCCTATTTGTTATTCGCGGCGGGGTTGTTCAACGCGTCGCTGTTCGCGGCCTCTATCCTGCCAATCTCGACGGCGTATACGGTGTGCGAGGCGCTCGGTTTCGAGTCGGGCGTGGATAAGAAATTCAGCGAGGCGCCGGCATTCTACTGGCTTTACACCATCCTGCTGGCGGCGGGCGCCGCGGTAATCCTGCTGCCGAACATTCCGCTGGTAAAGATCAGCATTCTCTCGCAGGTCGTCAACGGCGTTGTGCTGCCGTTTGTTCTTGTTGCCATGCTGGTGCTCATCAATAAACGGGAGTTGATGGGCAAGCACGTGAATTCGCGCGCTTTCAATGCGATCGCCTGGGCAACGACCGTGATCATGATCGTGCTTACGCTAATGCTGCTGGTAAACACATTACGCGGCTGACAGGGCGCGGGTGACAGGGCGGCTCCCGGCTGCGACGCTGGAAAGCGCGAATCTGTTCTCAAAGTGTTTTTATCCTTAAATCTTAAATCTTTAAAAAATCTTTAAATCTTTATCTTTAAAAAAATCCTTTTCAAAACATCTTTATCTTTCCCGCATCCTTATTTTTCCCGCCGCCAGATCCTGTACCAAGCGCAGATCAGCCTCAAGAAAGTCGTAGCGCGGCAGGTTCTTGAGTGCTTCCCAGCGGATGTCTTCGAAGATGTTGTTGGTTAATTCGCCGGAATAGCGTTCGACAAGGAAGAAGTGCAACTCGAACTCGCTGTCCTGCCGGTAGCGATGGCACAAGCTTGCCACTTTCCGGCCAATCTCGGCATCGATGCCGAGCTCTTCCTGCAATTCGCGCTTTAAAGCCGCCTCTCTGCTCTCGCCGGGTTCGATCTTGCCGCCGGGGAACTCCCATTTGAGCGGCAGCGCTTGGTTCCTGGTGCGCTGACAGATCAGCAATCGCTCTTCGTGGATGAGCAGTGCGGCGACGACTTGCTTCCTGATTGTTCGTTCGTGGGATTCCGTCATCGATCAAACTTTCATTGGCCGCTGCGCGCGAGTTGCTGCTATTAGAGCACACTCCACGGCTGGTAGAATTTCAGCGGTCCTGCACGGACTCGCCAGAACAGCGCAGCCCGGCATTGTGTACTCGCAGTTAGTACCCCATCGTGCGATGAGCAGGGCGTGCACTGAGGCCCGCAGCCGCCGTTATGTACTCGAAATTAGTATTGGAACATTTCGAACACCCGCGCAACGGCGGCGAACTGCCGGCCGCCAATGCCGTCGCACGGCTGGACAACCCCATGTGCGGCGACATGCTGGAAGTGAGTCTGCGGCTGGAAGACGGCGTGATTGCTGAAGTGCGCTTCCGCGCCAAGGGGTGCGTGCCGACCATCGCCTGCGCCTCACGTCTCACCGAGATGGTGCAGGGTTTGACGGTAGCCGCCGCGCTTGCCATCCGCCGTGACGCGATCATCGAGTCGCTGGGCGGCCTCCCGCCCGCTTCGCACCATGCGGCGCAGTTGGCGGTCGATGCGCTGCGGGCCTCGCTCGCGATTGTTTGTCCGCCGACATTCTGAGACTTACGAGCGAACGTACGGGACGCGAATCCGGTCTAACTTTGCAGCGGTTGGTAGACCGTCCAGCCGCGTTGGCGCGCAATCTTCTCCAGGTCGGGGTTGGGATTGATCGCGAACGGGTGCGAAGTGATCTCCAGCATGGCGAGGTCGTGGATGGAATTTCCGAAAACGGCGTCGACTTCGCGTCCGATCAGTTCCTGAATGGCCGTTGCCTTCAATTCGTCGGTGGGGACACGCAGCAGGCGGTCGGTGGCGCAAAGGTTTTCGATCTCGACGCAAGCGGCAATGACGCGTTCTTGAGGGATGGTAAAGCTCGGCATCGCTTCTTCAATCGCCCAGTTGTTGGTCGAGGAGACCGCCCAGACCTGGCAGCCGGCGGCTGTCAGTCGGTGCGTGAGATCGAGCATTTCGGGGAAGATTCGCGGCTCGATCACGGTGCGAAAAAGCTCGGCGGCCAGGGCCCGAATGTTTTTTTCGGCAATGCCCTGATGGATAGTGACCATTTCGCCGCACATCGAGAGCTCGTCAACCGCGCCCGCCTTGTATTGCTCGTAGCGCGCCAGAATCCGCTTGGCGGCATCGGGCGAAATCAGGCCGCGCTCGATCTCATAGAAAAAAAAGTCGGCCCCGACATCGCCCGACCAGAGCGTACCGTCGCAATCGAAGACCGCATGGCGCGGCTTGAGGGCAAGAACGTTGTCGACAAACTTCCGGGCAGACTCGGTCAGGGGGCGGACAGACTGCATCTTCTCTCCAAATGTCAATTTTCCAAACGTCAATGGCGGCAGCGCGACGAAATTGCGCTTGTGCGCTGGCCGTCAGGCGTTCTCCACGGCGAGGCGGTCGTAGTCTTCCTGCGTGTTGATATTCATGCCGACCCGCGCGTCCTCCACTGGAACATAGCAGATGTGTGTTGCATTAGCGTGCAGGATATCGCGTGCCGTGGCCGTCAATTGGGCGCGCAAAAGCGCCTCGATCATCTCGCGCGCGAGCAGGATCGGATGTCCGTGGCGTGCGTCGTGCTCAGGCACCACCGCCCACAAGCTCTGCTCCAGCGCTCCCAGAAACGCCGAGTGAAGATGAGTCATCGTCGCGGGCTGGACGGGCGGGCGATCAACCAGCGCAACGATGGCGGAATCGCGTCCGCGACCCAGGATTTCGTGCAGGCCGAGCCTGAGCGAGCTGAACTGGCCAAGTTCCGGGGCCCGGTTCTCCACCAGGAATCCGCCGATTGAGTAGACGATAGGCTCCAGATTGTGGCTGTTCGCTCCGCCCACCACGATGACCATGTCGGTGTGCGGCCGCAACAATTCAATCCATGCCCCGAGCAGGGTGTTACGCAGGCCGCCGGGATGGCCAGGCGGCCACGGCAGCAGAGCTTTGTCGCGGCCCATCCGCGAAGACACGCCAGCCGCGAGAATAATGCCGCATAGACTTGGTGAGCGGGTCATGAGCGAAACGATAACAGACGATGAGGCAGTTGTCAGTGTTTTGGGTGCTGTCCCGCAGGTTCGCTGCATCAGTTTAAGGATGTCATCCTGAGCGAGCCGGGGTCCCCGGCGACGGCCGCTTTTGCCGTTGCTGGGGTGGGGGAAGCGAAGGATCTATGCATTACAAATCAAATACATAGATTCTTCGCTCGCTGCTGCTCGCTCAGAATGACACTTCAAAGGGTTATTGCGCGAACGTCTGGGACGCGACGCTAGGGTCTGTTAACCGCCCGTAGCCGCCGTATCTTTCTCCTGATCTTTGCCGGTCTTCAGCCGCTCCTGAACGGATTTGCTCTTGCCGGCGACAGGCACGTTGCGGCGCACCGCAATCATCTCGGCGACGATGGCGACGGCGATTTCCTCCGGCGTGATGGCGCCAATGTCGAGGCCAATCGGCGCGTGCACACGCTCGAACAGCTCGCGCTCCATGCCTGTTTTTTCCAGCTCGTTATAAATAGAGAGCACTTTGCGCCGCGAGCCGATCATGCCGACGTAGCGTGCGGGGGTTTTGACGGCCCACCCCAAGACGCGCATGTCGTCACGGTGTCCGCGAGTGACAATGACCAGAAAGCTTGATGCCGAAGGTCGCAACGTGGCTGTGGTGGCCTCGAAATCAGCGGCGATGACCTGGCCGGCGTCGGGAAAGCGCTCGCGGTTGGCGTAGCTTTCCCGGTCGTCAATGACCGTGACTTCGAACCCGGCGAGGCGCGCCAATTTGCAGAGGCTCAGCGCCACGTGTCCGCCGCCGAATATGAATAGTTCGGCGAGGGGAACCACGGGTTCGATAAAAACCTCCAACGTGCCGCCGCAGACCAGTCCGGTGTTGTAGCTGGGATCGTTGTTGAGATCGAACGTCAGGGAACGGGGTTTTTCCTCTTCCATCACTTCGCGGGCCGCCTGCCAGACTTCAGCTTCAACGCAGCCGCCTCCGATTGTGCCCAGCGCCGAGCCATCGTCACGCACCAGCATTTTGGCGGTGCGGAACGAGGGAATCGAGCCGCGGACATTGATGATTGTCGCCAGGGCGGCGCGGCGTCCTGCCTTACGCAGGGCGACGATCTCTTCGTAGATGTCCATTCAATGGAATTATTGCCTGAGCAGACGCCGAACACAAGCGCCGCCTTTGGAGGCGAACGTGGGGCACCAGGGCTGCAGCACCTCCGGCCGGCGCGGTGGCATCAAATAAGCAGCCCTTGTACAATGGAAGCGCCATGGAAGGCATTGAAGCTAAAGGCAGTGTAGCCGGAACCCCGAGCGGTACGGAGCGTTTGGACAATCTGGCCGGCGATCCGCAGAGCCCGCCACGCATAGAGCGGCTGGCGTTCGGCGGCAGCGCGGAACAGGAAGGCGTGGTGCTCACGACGCTGGACAGGGCCGTGAACTGGGTCCGCAAGAATTCGATTTGGCCCATGACCTTCGGCTTGGCCTGCTGTGCCATTGAGATGATGTCGATGGGAGCATCGCGTTTTGACATCGCGCGCTTTGGCGCCGAGGTCTTTCGCCCTTCGCCGCGGCAATCGGACCTGATGATCATCGCCGGCCGAGTCTCGCAGAAGATGGCGCCCGTCATCCGCCAGCTCTACCTGCAAATGCCAGAGCCTAAGTGGGTGATTTCCATGGGCGCGTGCGCGACCTCCGGCGGAGTGTTCAATAATTACGCGCTTGTGCAGGGCGTCAACCAGTGGATTCCCGTGGATGTTTACGTGCCGGGATGCCCGCCGCGTCCGGAGCAGCTAATCTACGCGATAACGCTGCTGCAAAAAAAGATCCAGAACGAAGCCGGATCGTTCAAGCGGGCGCTGAATCTCTCCGTATAGACCTGGATCATCGGGCCCTGTAGCTCAGATGGATAGAGCAGCGGTTTCCTAAAACGGAAGTAATTGGAAAATAAAGGACTTACGGGGCAGAGTTGGTTGGTTTTAAGCACGTTCAGTAGCGGTCAGGAACCATCAGTCAAAACAATCTTGGTTTGATTTTGGTCACGTTTTTCTGACCCTCATCGCCACATAGAGCAGCGGTTCAATTGACCGCTATTCTTTCTGCTCGTCACTGCACGTATATATCGATCTGAAACGACGTTGTGTGCTGATGTGTGCTAAAAGTCTCACGGCAAATCCTACCTTGATGGCCGTAAAAACGGCCAATTACTGGCTGGCCCCCGATCCGTCGATAAGGCCGATGTGGAAACTCAGGGGCTGACGAACAGCCGCACCAGTTGCGGTTGAGCAGGGTAGCGAGTCAGGGGCAGGAGTGGTTTTTTCTGCACCTACGAG
>JBEKBO010000185.1:0-6508 GCA_050015355.1 Candidatus Korobacteraceae bacterium
CGTGCGTGGCTGCTGACCCATCATCGGCGGCGTCCCTCCTGCATCTCTACTTAACACACATGATGTTCACCACCAACACAAAAACTCGGCTTTCGAGCCGAGTTTTTCAACAGTCTCAACTGTTTTCGGAACGCGCGGGAAACTACGGAAAGCCATGCCTGCCGCTAACGTGGAGGTGAAGCCAGCAGATTTCTTCTCATCCCTTGACTGCCTTCAATCGGGTGAGGATTGCACGGTTGGTGATGGGAAGCTCAGAAAAGCGCACACCTATCGCGTTGTGAATCGCATTGGTTATAGCTGGCGCGGGCGGGCTGTAGGGTGGTTCTCCAATACCTTTGGCGCCGAAGGGCCCATAAGGATCAACCGATTCCACCATTATTGGCACAATCTCCGGTACGTCCTTGATGCTGGGCAATCTATAGTGAAGATGGTTGGGATTGACGCAAATTCCCGTGTTTTTGTCTAGGATCTGCTCTTCCATCAATGCGAAAGCCATTCCTTGAATGGCGCCACCCTCGATTTGGTTTTCCGCCGTCACCGCGTTGATGGCTCGGCCAAGATCGTGAACCGCCACCAGTTGCAAGACCTTGACGGCACCCGTTCGAGTGTCCACCTCGACTTCGGCGAACTCTGCCGCTGGGCTATGGAACACAAGATTCGGCGGGACTTTATAGATGCCTTTCCCGACAATCGGTCCCGGCGATTTCGCCGCAATCTGATCCAGCGGAACTCTTTTTTCGGACCCCTTGACGAACACCAGACCGTCGCGAATCGTCAAGTCCTTCTTATCGATCTTCAGTTCCGCTGCTGCAGTATCCAGCAACTGGTTTTTGGCGTCTGCCGCCGCCAGCTTGATTCCTGTACCACCGACAATCGTCTGTTTGCTGCCGCCAGTGCTGCCAGTGTCCGTGGTCACTTCGGTATCGGCAGAGGTTACGGAGACCCAGGACAGCGGGACGCCGAGCTCCTCGGCGGCGATCATCGCCATGGTTCCCTTCTGCCCGCCTCCGATGTCCGTTGTGCCGGTGAGCACGTTGACGGTTCCATCCAGGTTTACCCGCACCATGCCGGAGCAGGAAAGACCGGGAGGCATGCCGCCGTGCCGGCAGGCGTGGATAGCCATGCCCACCCCTCGTCTCACCGGACCTGCGCCAGACGCCGGCTTCTGCCACCGCTCCTTCCATCTGAAACTCTCCGCGCCACGCCTGATGCACTCCTCCATGCCATTGCTGGTGAAAGGAATTTTGTTGAACTGGTCGCCATCTTCCAGGCGCGCGTAATTCTTCAGACGGAACTCAACCGGGTCCATCTCCAGCTTCTCGGCGATTGCATCCATGTGGACTTCCTGAGCGAAAGTTCCCTGGGGATGCCCCACGCACCGCATAGATCCGCCGTCCGGATTGTTGGTGTTGACCGAATAGCTCTCTCCCTTCATGTTGGGACAACGGTAGGTATACATCATCATTTGCATGGTTCCGTCGGCGCCGGGCGTGTGATTATAGGCGCCCATGTCCGCGATCGTCTTCGCCTGGATCGCCGTCAGAGTACCGTCCTTTTTGACTCCATACTTCAATTCACTGATTACGGGATAGCGGTGGTAAGCGGCGACGTAGAGTTCGTCCCGGTCAAGCTCAAGCCTTGTGGGACGCCCCGTTTGACGTGCGATCAGGGCAGCGAGAACATTGTGCCGCTGCGCCGAACCTTTGTCCCCGAACCCACCCCCCATGAAATTGCATATCACCCGCACTTTGCTCATGGGGAGCTTAAGAGCCTTGGCGACACCCTTCTGTACCTCAAATGTTCCTTGCGTGGAGTCCCAGAGGGTCAGCTTGCCGGCTTCCCATTGTGCGACTGCAACCCTGCTCTCCGCGGTGGCATGCTGCAGAATAGGAGTCCGGTATCTGCTTTCGTAGACCAGATCAGCCTCCGCGAAACCTTTTGCCAGATCGCCCCTGCTGACTACCGTCGGCTTGCCACCTATCAGATTGCCCTCCGGGTACAATTTGGGCGCGTTCGGGCTTAGCGCCTGCTCAGGATCAAGGACATAGGGGAATACCTGGTACTCCACCTTGATCAAGTCAATAGCTTCGGCAGCCGTGTCCTCGTCAACCGCGGCGACTACCGCGATGTCATCACCCACAAAACGGGCGACATCGGTGAGAACCGGCATCCATGGATTCCAGCGGTACATCGGCATGTCTTTGTGTGTGAGCACCACCTTCACGCCCGTCAACGCCTGTGCTTTGGAAATGTCGATGCTCACGATGCGCGCGTGGGGATGTGGGCTCCTCAGAATCTTCAGGTAAAGCATTCCCGGCAGGTAGAAATCGGAGGTGTATTTGGCGCGTCCGCTAACTCGCTCAAATGCATCAACCCTTGGCTGGCGCGTTCCGATAACTCTGAATTCGGAGCTCATAGCAACCCCTCTCTCTCACTGTGCCTTCATCATAAAGTGGTATCGAGGTCTTTTAGCAACAACGCCCTGCAAAAAATAGCGACGAGAAACAGTCGACACTTCCAGGAACCTTCTCCCCTGTCTCGACAGCGCATCTCGCTTTTCTGCCATTTCTTTTCTTCGGTAGCTTCCCAGTTCCGTACGCGGGCCGCTCGCTTTAAAGATGGCATACCAGCCATATAACTCTGTCAAGCAGAATCTTCGCGGTTACCAGTCACCGTCCGGTTTGCCCGTCAGAACAAAGCCGCTGGCGCAGCGGTGTGCGAGGGCAGCAATCCTGTTTGCGATTCGAAAGTTCGTTTCGCGCACCGCAGCTCATCTTGCCTGTTTATCACTGCTGGTCCCGGACGTCTCCGCCGAGAAGGCGGCCGGAGCGAGTTCGTCGCCATTGCCGACACCCTGGACCGATTACCTACGACCGCGCGTATCGGCCCGCCCAAGATCTGAAAGCCGCCAGGACCGAAATCAAGAGCTGATCCGGCAAGCAGTTCGATCCTGAGATTGTCGATTTTTTTCTTTCCATTGCATACGAGGTCTGGATCGAACTCCGGCGGGAGATTGATTCCCAGGTGCACGGCCTCGCGCCGGCAAGAAAAAAGTAGAAATTGATCTCACTAAACCCCCAACCATGATAACCCTGCATAATAGTTTGTATTCTGGGCACGCGAATACGAGATGTGCAATGCGGAGATTACGTCCAGATAAGGGGCTGTCATTACGTGAAAATAACGAATGTTGAAGTAATCTGCCTTGCGGTTCCTCTGCAAAGACCCGTTTTAATGTCTTTTGGAACAATGACCCATAGGAAAAGCTGCCTTGTCCATGTTGAAACCGACGAAGGTACTGATGGTTGGGGGGAGAGTTTTGTGAACCACCCTTATTGGGCACTCGAAGAACGGAAAATCACCATTGACAAAGGCGTTAAACCACTGGTTATTGGTGAAGACCCGTTGGACATAGAGAAGCTATGGAACAAGATGTATGGTGCCCTTAATAGGATTGGCTTGCAGGCGGGAGCCAGAGGGCAATACATGCAAGCCATCAGCGGAATAGATATTGCTTTGTGGGACCTGAAAGGGAAATACCTCAGAGTGCCGGTGTACGAAATGTTGGGTGGTAGAGCATTTGAAAAGGCGGCGGTATATGCAAGTGGATTAGGCCCGGAAAACCTTGAAGAACAAATCCAAGAATGTATTCCCTATGGGATCAAAGCATTTAAGGTAAAAGTTGGTTTCGGTAAAGACGCCGATATAAAAAATGTAGGCCAAGCGCGGAACCTGATCGGGACGACCAATAGACTGATGCTCGATGCAAACATGGCGTGGAGTAAAGAAGAAGCACTTGAAATGGTAGCGGATCTTAAAGATTATCAGATTGAATGGCTGGAAGAGCCGTGTCCATGCGATGATAACGACGCTTTAGCTTATGTCTCCAAGATGAGCGCGATTAAGATCGCCGGGGGTGAAAATGTTTACTGCCGGGATGGTTTCCAGAGCGCTTTCAGCCAACAGGTTTTTGATATTGCCCAGCCCGATGTTACAAAAACGGGTGGCATTTCAGAAATGAGCCATATTTGTCGAATGGCTGGCGCTTGTGGCAAAAAATGGGCACCTCACTTTTTTGGAAACGCAGTTGGGTTGGCAGCGACACTTCACGTTTTCGCGGCGATTTCAGGTGGCATAATAGTGGAGCTTGATGCAAACCCTAATCCGCTTCGAACCGAGCTGTTGGAAAATCCCATTGAGATAATCAACGGCTTGGTCGATATTCCGAATGGCCCTGGATTGGGGGTCAGGATTAACCAAAGTCTGTTACTGGAGTACCGTATTTGATAACCGCGCGTACAACGCTTGCTGACGGGCGGCACCGCTGCTCAAAGCCACCGCGTGCCGGTCCGTGATCCATGACCCGCGCCCCAAGAGAGGGTTGTCTTTTTCAATTCGGATGCAACTTGGACAATGCGCTGCGCGACGCAGCTGCTTTACCGAATCGTCGCCTAGTTTGCGGCTCTTCCGGCTACGGCTGTTCCAGTCAGCTTTCTCGCCAGCGCAATCATTTCTTCCCGGTCGATCGGCTTGGCGATGAAGCCATTAGGCGGGGGCACCTGCGAGCGCGTACTGAAGAAATGTTCGGTATCGCGTGACCCGCCAGGTCCGGTTACGCCCGTGACAAGTACCACGGGAATACTGCTGAGGTCTGGCCGCGACCTGATGTTTCTGTAGAACCCGGCGCCACTGGTCTCGGGCATGGAGAGATCGAGAGTGATCAGGTCAGGCCTTTCCTTTTCGACCGCCCGAAGGGCCTCTTCACCGTTGCCGGCACAACTTACGAGGAACCCATGCTCCTGGAACAGTCTCGACAAATAGATGCGAACATCGTCCTCGTCGTCCACCACAAGAATCTTCTTGGTCGAAGTTGCCATTCAAATCTCTCCTAAGTTGAAGTCGTATCCGGCTGCCGCACCGGCAGTCGGACGGTGAACACGGAACCCTTGCCCAGCTCCGACGCAACTTTAATGCTACCCCCGTGTTCGGTTGCCACCTTCTGGGACATAAGAAGGCCCAAGCCGGTTCCGGAATTTCCTTTCGTCGAAACCATGCCCTTGAATAAGGCGTTACGCGTCGCGGAATCCATTCCTACGCCGTCATCCTCGACTTCGATTACGGTGTCGTCCTTATCGTGGTACGCCCGGACAGTCACCCGATGCGTTTTCTGCTCGTCCTGATCCGCATTGCAGGCGTCAATTGCGTTGGTGATCAAGTTGGAAATCAACGAATGAATATCCTTGGGCTCGCCGAGTATCTCCAAAGGCTCGTCCGCCTGTAGTTCCAGCTTAATCCGAAACTCCGCCGCCCGGGAAGCAAATAGAGCGGCGACCTCTTGAATGAGCTTCGGCGGGGATAGCGGCAACCGGCGCGGCGACCGTTCCCGGGCGCAGTACAGCATGTCCAAAATGACCGCGGACAAACGCCCGACGTTTCGCTGAACCATATCCCACCCGGTGCGAATATCCTCTTGTTTGTTGTCGCGAAATCCTAAATTAACGACGTAGACTCCGCCACGCAATCCTTCCAGAATATTCTTGGCATTGTGGGTGATGCCGCCGACAAGCTGGCCAAGGTCAGCGAGCTTGTTCTGCAGCGTCCGTATCTCGGTGACATCCGTGGCCATCTCCATCACCGAAGTAATTTCGCCTGTGATCTCCCTCATGGGCGCGGTATAGACAAGCACGTGCACCTCCCGGCCCTGGTTATCGACTAGGATCTCCTCCGATGTGTGTACCTTGCCGTCGGCAAAGGTTTCAGCCACGGGACAAACCGGACAGGGGTCCGGCCGCCTTTTGTACATTTCATAGCAGTGACGGCCGAAACTCTCACCGAAGCTTACCTTGAAACGCTCGTTGGCCTCTAGAATACGGAGCTTTTGGTCCTGTACAGTGATGAAGCAAGGGGCATGGTCGAATAGGTTGTGAAACCGCAACAGGCTGTCACGCAACCGGCCTGCGAGTTCTTTCTCCGAAGAGATGTCCGCGAGCGCTTTCATGACGGCGACAATTTCACCGCAGTCGCTGCGTAACGGCCACGTGGTCACCAGAACATCGTGAGGCAGTCCGCGTTTGTCGAAGAGCATTTGCTGACTGGTATGGTCCTTGCCGTCTTCGAAGGTGCGCGCCACCACACACTCTTCGCAGGGCTCGGTGCGGCCTTTGTACAACGAATAGCACTTGGTCAGCCGGTGCTCGCCGAAATCGGCAATGAGCTTCCGGCTGGCCTTGATGACGTTGTGATCTCGGTCTTGGATCGAAATCCAGCACGGCACTTCATCAAAGAGCTGCGTGCAGGAAAACCCTAGGCTAGCAAGATCGATTGCTGATTCATCCGGCGAGATCGCAGACATTTATTTCGACCTCCTCTCTCGCGGAGGATGACTACTAGGTCTCTGACCGCGTAATGTGGTTTCTTTTGTATCCGAACTTACGGCGTGCTTTTTTACGCGTGAACCGCCAATCGATCGTGACCCCATTACGGTTCATCCTCCGGTTCCACGCCGTGG
>JBEKBO010000186.1:0-6378 GCA_050015355.1 Candidatus Korobacteraceae bacterium
TCGGGCATAAGCGCTTGCGGCCTGTTCTCGCCGAATATCACCGCTGTAAACATGAAGATGTCTGTGTTCTCATCCTTCCAGCAGCCGGAGCGCATACCCGCCTTGGCGCAGGTTTCTTCCAGAAACCTCTGCCGATCCCATCTTTCTTCAACCGGCACCTGCGGAAGCAAAATGCCCTCGTACGCACCGTTCTTCATCAGCAAACCGTGCTGGCCAACCTTAATCTGTCGAATGTCCAACACACGCCGAAGGGGCGACAGCACTGAGATTTCATACTCAAGTTTCGGCAACTCCGAGGCTGATACCGGCTGGAATCGGGAATCGCGCAGGGCGGCCAGCGTGGCCGTGTCACGCACGGTCATGTATAGAGGTTTAACCGCAGAGGTATAGCCGATGCACCCCCGCAGTTCTCCCGATTCGCGCAGGGTCACGAACGCACCGCGCTCCTGAATCAGCGCTTCGCTTGCGCTCGCAGTTGGTTCATACGCCTTTTTCTCCCGTACCGCATACTCCACCGACTTGCGAGCCAGAGTGAGCAGTTCGTTTTTCTCGTGGCCATTCAGTGAGAACTGCGGTTCTACTGTCTTGCCGCTTTGAGTTTTCAAAAAAACGTCCGCGCTGTATCCGACCACGCGCGAGTGATCACCTGCGGTATCGCCTGAATTGGCGTACTTGAGCACCAGCGCTTGGTTCGCTCCCATGCGTTCGGCAGCAATCATTGCGGCTACGATGGGGGCGCCGCCACAGGCTTCCCAGATCTGCGCCTCAAAGTTCCGCGACATGCTGAAGTAGTCCCACGCCTGCAAGGCGTTCAGGGTTTTATGGTCGATCTTCACAGCTTCGTCGTAGGGGTGATAATGGGATAAATCGGAACTGGCCACTATCAGAACGTCGTTGCCTTGGACCATCTTCGCCAGGGCTACTCCCAGAGCACGGCTGTTTTCATAGCTCTGATCTCCCATGACGACGGGCACGAGTTCGAAGTCACCCAGCACCCGTTGCAACCACGGCAACTGTACCTCGAGCGCATGCTCAGCGCCCTTCGGCGTGGGAACATGCCCTTGGCTGGAAAGTCGGAAGGTCGGGCTCATTTTAGCCAGCTGTTTTGCAAACGCTTTGTCTACCCGAACTGTCCCGAGCGGCGTCGCGTAGGCGTCGCCATCATAGATTGACGTGAAATCAAATGGCTCGTAATGCGACGGGGCAATCACGACAACACGCGAAAACTTACGCCCTTTCAGCGCCGCGTAAGTGTAGGCAGCGACGGGGCCGGAGAATTGATACCCGGCGTGAGGTGCAACCACAGCGAGGATCTGGCCGTCGATCGGCGGCGGAGACGCATGCGCCAACATGTCATCAATCATCGCCGAAAGTGTCTTTGGGTCGGCCGGATAGAAGCTGCCGGCGACAGCGGCTTGTCTCACGTTCTGCGGATTGGCAGCACGGGCGTGCTGCAGTGCCTCAATCGCCAGTATCGCAATGAGTAGAGCCGCCAGCCAATACATTTTGGAGCGCATCTTGCTATTCATATGCGAATGCTCCTCTCGCGCTCTCATGCGTGCCAAACACCAGGAATTGGCTGCTGGCAGAATGGGCAACTGCCCTTGCGGATTAGCATCTTACTCGCCGTGAACCCGACGCGTTCTACCAACATGCGGTGGCACTTCGGGCAGTAAGTATTTTGCGCTGCATGTCCCGGCACATTGCCGATGTATACGTAGTGCAGCCCCTCGGCGTCGGCAATTGCCTTGGCACGCTCCAGAGTGGGCACCGGCGTTATGGGCAAGTTCTTCAACAGGTATTCCGGATGAAATTGCGTGAAATGTACCGGCACATCCACACCCAGGTTTGTCTTGATCCAGCGCGCCAGGCCGCGAAATTCGGAATCGCTGTCGTTGAGAGTCGGCACCACCAGGTAAACGATCTCCGTCCACTTGCCCATTTTTCGCAGCGTGACCAGCGAATCCAGCACTGGCTTCAACTCACCGACAACGACGTCCCGGTAATACGCCTCCGAGAACGCTTTTAGATCGATCTTGACCGCGTCCATCTTCCCGTAGGCCGTCTTCAGCGCCTCCTCTTGCATGTAGCCATTCGACACGACCACGCTGTGGACGCCGGCTTCGTGCCCGGCATCGGCTGCATCCATCAGGTATTCGCTGAAGACCACCGGCTCGCTGTAGGTATAGGCAATCGTCGGGCAGTGGTACTGTTTTGCTAGTTCGGCAATTGCTTTTGGGGGAGCATAATCGGCCGGAACCTGTTCCGGACGTGCTTGCGAGATATCCCAATTCTGGCAGAACTTGCAGTTCACATTACAGCCGGCCGTGGCGAGCGAGAAAGCCAGCGTCCCCGGCAGGTAATGGAACAGGGGCTTCTTCTCGAGGGGGTCAACGTGTGCTGCACACACGCGCGAGTACACCAGCGAGTAATAGGTTCCGCCACGATTCTCCCGCACACCACAATATCCGCGCTCTCGATCTCCCACCGTACATTCGCGCGGGCACAGCTTGCACTTGATCTTCTGGTTTTGAAGTTTCTGGTAGAACTTGGCTTCGACGGTGAATCGCGAATCATCCTGCTTCTGCGGACCAGCCCACGACGGGATCGCGACGAGGGGCTGGGCAAATTCGCAGACGCCTAGAGCTGCTCCTGACGCCAGAGCGCACTTCAAGAACGAACGGCGATCGAGCAGGCACGAGAACGGGCTTCGCTCACCGCGGACAGCAGGACCCCCGTCTCCACCTGCGCCGTCGGCTGGGACCTTTATGCCTTCTTGCGCATCGAACTCACGCGACATGTTGAACCCTCAAGCACGCACCCGCCTACACCTTAACAACCGCGATTCTCTTGGGATCATTCGTGCCCAGTCGATGCTGTGCATCAGCAGCGGTCGCGATGTAGTGTGGTGCTCTGCCATCGCCTTCCAGCGTCTTCAATCCTTGCTCGGCTCGCTTGCACTCAATGATTTGCCAGCCGGTGTAGTCGAGCGCGACGGGATCATGCGAAACGATCAGGGCATTGTTCTTCCAACTGTATTCCGGCTTGTATCCCGGTCCGCCTTCGTACGATGCCGTCGTCGCGTCGCAGATGGTCAATCGCATCTTTGTTCTGATTTCCGGCAGCATGTTCAAGTCTGCGATGTACGGATTGCAGCCGTTGGGGTGGTACTTGTTCGGGTTATGAATGACGCCATACATGTTTTTCAGGGCGATGGTTACGCCGGCGCCATCATGGTCTTTCAGCACAGGGACATTGATCAGGACGTTGCAGCGTCGCGTCAGAATCTTCGACAACCGGCTGCCAATACTGCCATGAGTGACCAGCTCTTGTTCGTAATCAACTCGATCGGTGCCAAAGCATTGAACACGGTTTCCGCCCGTCGACACATGGAATCCAGTGTGTTCCAGTTCGTCGCTGTCGCGGTCCCAGACCACGATATCGTTCGCCTTGATTCCGGCCTCCTGCAACCGCTCGCAAATGGCTTCGACGAGCTGAAGGTTGCTGGAGAATCCGCGTCCTCCAAGTGCATTTACTTTCAGCCCCACCGTCTCACCCGGGCGGAACAGCTTCTTCCACGTTTCAATCGGATTATCGCCGTCGAAAAAAGTCTGCATGGCACGATCCAGGAGGCTCAGCATCCGGCGCGAATCCACCGTGGTGCCCACACCACGCAGCATGGCATCACGCGCGATCACAACCCTGGATTTTGCGAGCGCCGCTCCTTGTTCTGCTGCTGCGAGCAGTCCCATCCTGCCGCTTGTATGCAGAACCGCAGCGCCAGTGAGGCACTTCTTCAGAAAATCCCGCCGACTGGTGCTGCGCATTGCGCTCATAAGGGTTCTCCGGTGAACCCACGACTAGCTCCGAGGATCAGTTTGTGGAAAGGCACGACTTCAGTCGCTAAGGTAAAACTGTTCAACGCACAGCGGTAATCTTCGAAACGGGTCCTCATCATGGATTGAGCCGCCTCAAACTATACATACCGCAATCCGTGTGACTTTTCAGTGACGAACAGCACTTCTGGCGATTATCACCCGGTAAGCCGCAGCTGGATAGGCGCGGGAGTGTTCAGCAGTTCGTCGCGGATGCAGAAGACGCGCCCAGACTTACTGGCCGGCAGGTCTTGCCAGCCGCGCTGTCGGATTGTTTTTTCCAGCGGCACGCGATCTCCGGCGCCGCACCAGGCAGCCACCAGCACGTCCGGCGCGGCCCGAAGAACCTCCTCCGCATTAGTCTGCACGCCCGGAGGGCCGACAAATTCTCCTCCAGCGGCCTCCACCAGTTCGGCCACCCAAGGTTGCGAACGGATAATAGGTTTGCCCCACTCCTCACAGAACACCTTGGGACGAGTGGCTACCTGGGATGCAGTACGGCGGACTTGTTCGATCTCGGCTTGCATGGCACAAATGACGGCTTCAGCGCGTTCGAAGCGGCCGATGATGCCGGCAATCATGGCGATATCCCGGTAGATGTCGGCGAGACTGTGCGGGGCTAGCGCAAGGACTGGAGTGCCCGTTTTCAGAATCTCCGCAAGCGATGTCGCTTGGTACGGCACCGAAGCGATGACCAGGTCGGGTCGGGCGGCGACAATCTCGGCCGATTGTGAGTTCCAAGAGTCCTTCACGATGAGCCGCGAGCCGTCATTTACCTCCGCACAGACGGCCTGGCAATAACGGGTGCAGGCAACCAGCAGGTCAAGCGAGTTGAGCCGATCGAGGATAACGTCTACGCCGAGCTTCAGATGACGGCCCTGCCCTGTCCGCCTCGGTCGAAACGCAGAAATCCGCTATCTAACCCCAAAAGCTGCCCCTCCGACAGGGACTGCCCCAGCCACCCACAAACGCACAGGAGCGATTACAGCGGTCGGCGGGCTGGGAATGGGGCGTTGGGTCGTCGGGATGGTTCGCAACTTCTGCGGGGTTTATTGACCACCCTCCCTGCACCTTCCGCAACGAGTTCGCAACCATGAGAGGCAACCGCGACCGTTCACCGCTTCAAAAAGCCATTCTTTATGGCAAAATGACGGTCCCATGGTCGGCGCAGGGCGGTAAGGCATTTGCATCCGCTGGTGCACAAGCTACTGCGTCGTTCGGCTTCGCCCGAAAAACCAAGTTCCTCATTTGTCCGCGGAAGCCCAATCGGCACCCCGCAACGAAAAGCACGCGAATCGTTTGCCGGCCACGGGACCGTTGGAATCGGTCTTTGGCAAACTTGGTGACGACCTTGCAGGCACTTGAGCAATTGGGTAGGATTCGTATCGCTCACCATGCGCTGGAACTGATGATGCCGGCCGGGCGAGCGCCAGCTCCACATCGGGTGTACCTCAGTGCGCGGTATTCTGAGGGAAAGGATTCGATCATGAGCAGCTCATCAACGGAATTCCACAAGATCTGGATCGAACAGTGTGCGGCGACCCAAGACATCCGCGAGAATTTCGGGCTGAAAGACGCATTGGATTATCTGATCGGCGAGAAACTGTTCAGTTTCGTAATGGCATCAGAGCGCGATCCCGAGTTTGCCGCGGAGCTGCCGGCGTTCGTCGCCGAGATTCGGCGGCTCTTTGCGCCCGGGGAAATCCGCGAGTATCTCGACCACCTGGAGCGCGCGAAGTATCTTGCTCCCCCAGAGCCGGATCTGGAAAGCGATGATCTGGACGACGAGACCGAAGAAGAACCTTGGCTGGAAAATCCCGTTCTGGGCGCCGCCGAGTTATTGCGTTTTTCCCGCATCCGGCAACTCCTTCAACAGTAGAGGTAAAGGCTACCAAAGTAATGGCGAAACCAAAAAGAGACCCGATCCGGGAGGACCGTATCCACGAAGAAGTCATCGTGGACGCAAACGGGCCGGAAGAGCAGGCCATGGGGTGGTATTACTACCTGGAAGACAAACTGCGATTCCCGTTTCAAGCCAAGTGCATCGTTTCCAAAGTGGTTTCGCCGCTCCGGAAGGGGGAAACCGTCGAAGTACGGCGCATGGCGCCCGAAGAAGCGTGCTCAAGCGACATGTTCGTACTGATCCGCTGGCAGGGTCGCAATATGGCGGTTCCCCTGTCTCAACTGGTTGCCATTGACGCGGGCGAATCGACAACCGAAGCCGTCGGCGATTGGCATTACTGGGTGGCGCAAGGTTACTGTTTCTGAAGCAGACGAGCTGGGTCGGAGCCACGGACGTTGGCTCGCATGACTGGAATTGAGGAAGCGCATGACCAAGCGTCAGTCAAGATCGCAACCCACGTGGACAGATGTCAAAGCAAGGAGTGCCTGCTGGAGACAAAATCCGCAACCATTCTCCAGTTTCTAGCGGGACTGCGGGGCACGTTGCATGTGACCTTTGAAGAAGGTACCTGCGCCGCCTGGTTGTACGATCTGTTGAAGC
>JBEKBO010000187.1:0-6348 GCA_050015355.1 Candidatus Korobacteraceae bacterium
GATTGTGCTTCTGCAAAACCTTCGTGATCGCCGCCGTCAACGTCGTCTTGCCATGGTCAATGTGCCCAATCGTCCCAACATTCACGTGCGGCTTGCTGCGGTCAAATTTCTCTTTCGCCATTGCTTGAAGCTCCTCGGGGTTGCGCCCCTATTGAATTCTCTCCGCACCCTCTGGCTCGTCGAGCTCGAGGTGAGCAGTTGCGAAATAATCCCACTTCAGCAAGAGCAGGGACTTGCCGGAAGTAAATCCGGTTCCGCGCTTGGTCGGCGGTAAAATCCAAGCTCCGAGATCGTCTGCCGAGTAGACAAAAGCTGTAAACCCATCTCTATCGATGATGCCCTTCAAGGCAGTCTTTCCTTCAGGCGACAACCAGAATCTAACGACTTTGTTCGTCAGAAGTATCGGCGTCATGGGCGGCTGCTCCCGGCGGAACTGCCGATGCCTGTTAGGACACGTTGCTTTAGGCCTTCCAACATCTCGATCACACCGGAGTCGATAACGTCATCAGCTACTTCGAGCGGTATAGAGATGCTCTTTATTCCCTGAGGCGTCTCAATCCGCAGCACCCAACGGAGTTTAACGCCTTCGAGAACTACCGCGAGCAGCTTGTATCCAGCCCCGAGTCCTTCCAGAATGCGAACAATCGTATTGCCGAGTTTCTCGCCGCGTTCCTTCTGCGCCCGTTCCCCATAAAGAAATGCGAGCACGCCACGTGCATACTCTTCTTCAGTGATCTGAAACCGTCGCGCAACTTCTTTTTGTTCATCGGTCAGTTTCCGTAATTCGGTCTCGGGAGCTTCTAACGCTCGCTTCCACTCTTCCGCGGAACTCGAACTGCCCGAGATGTAGACCTTGAATGACATAACGTCCGCTATCTCGCCGTTGCCCTGCCCTGCACTTTGGCCACGATCTCTTCGGCGACCGCGCGCGGCGCCTCTTCGTAGCGCGAGAAGTGCATGGAAAACGTTGCGCGGCCCTGCGTGTTCGAGCGCATCTGGGTGGCATAGCCGAACATTTCGGCCAGCGGCACCATCGACTTGACCACCTCGGACCCGGCACGATGCTCGATGCCCTCGATGCGGCCGCGGCGGCTGTTCAGATCGCCGATGATGGTGCCCATATACTCCATGGGCACGACAACTTCGACCGACATCACCGGCTCCAGCAGAACCGGGCTCGCCTTGCGGGCAGCCTCTTTGAAACCCATCGAGGCGGCAATCTTGAACGCCAGTTCGTTCGAGTCGACTTCGTGGTAGCTGCCGTCATAGAGCGTCGCCTTGATGTCAACCATCGGATAGCCAGCCAGAACGCCGCCCTCCATCGCTTCCCTGATTCCCGACTCGACCGGCTTGATGTACTCCTTCGGGACCGAGCCGCCGACGATATCGTTTTCGAATTCGAAGCCCTTGCCGGGCCCGCTCGGTTCGATACGAAGCTTGACGTGACCGTATTGCCCGCTGCCGCCGGTCTGCCGGATGTACTTGCCCTCGGCTTCGGCCTTCTTGCGGATGGTCTCGCGATAGGCGACCTGCGGTTTGCCGACGTTGGCTTCGACGTTGAACTCGCGCATCATGCGGTCGATGATGATCTCCAGGTGGAGCTCGCCCATGCCGCTGATGATCGTCTGGCCGCTGTCCTGATCGGTCGCGACCCGGAAGGTCGGATCTTCCTGCGCCAGCTTGCTGAGCGCAATCGACATCTTTTCCTGGTCGCTCTTGGTCTTGGGCTCAACGGCAACCGCGATCACCGGGTCCGGGAACTCGATCGACTCCAGCACGATCGGGTGCTTTTCGTCGGAGATGGTGTCACCGGTAGTCACGTTCTTCAGACCGACGCAGGCGCAGATGTCTCCGGCGAGAACTTCCGTAATCTCCTCGCGCTTATTGGCGTGCATGCGCAGCAGGCGCCCGATACGCTCACTCCGCTGCTTGCGCGGGTTATAAACGCTGTCGCCGCTCTTCAGTCCCCCCGAATAGGCGCGGATGAATGCCAACTGGCCGACGAAGGGATCGGTCATGATTTTGAAAACCAGCCCTGCAAAGGGCTCTTGGTCGTCCGGCTTGCGAATCTCTTCCGCGCCGGTTTCCGGGTTCTTGCCCGTGACCGGAGGAATGTCAAGCGGCGAAGGCAGGAAATCGACAACCGCATCCAGCAGCGGCTGCACGCCCTTGTTCTTGAACGCCGTGCCGCAAATAACCGGGAAAAGCTTCAGGGCGATGACGCTTTTGCGAAGCGAAGCCTTCAACTCTTCCTCGCCGATCTCTTCGCCCTCGATATACTTCGCCATCAGGTCTTCGCCGTCATCGTTTTCCACGACGCTTTCGACCAGGAGCTGATGATAGGCCTGCGCCTTCTTCTTCAACTCCGCCGGAATCTCCTCGATCGAATACTCCGCGCCGAGGGTTTCGTCGTGCCAGAAGATGGCCTTCATGGCAAACAGATCGATGCAGCCCTTGAACTTGTCTTCGTGCCCAATCGGATACTGGATCGCCACCGGGCGGGCGTTGAGGCGCTTGCGGATGGTATCAATGGCGTGCTCAAAGTCGGCGCCCATCTTATCCATCTTGTTGATGAAGCAAATGCGGGGTACGCCATACTTATCGGCCTGACGCCAGACGGTTTCCGACTGCGGCTCGACCCCGTGCACGGCGTCGAATACCGCGACTGCTCCATCGAGCACACGCAACGAGCGCTCTACCTCGGCAGTGAAATCCACGTGTCCCGGCGTATCGATGATGTTGATGAGGACGTCGCGCCAGGAACAGGTTGTGGCGGCGGAAGTGATCGTGATGCCGCGCTCCTGCTCCTGCGCCATCCAATCCATGGTCGCCGTGCCCTCATGCACTTCGCCAATACGGTGTGTGCGGCCCGTATAGAAGAGGACGCGCTCGGTAGTTGTAGTCTTACCGGCATCGATGTGCGCCATGATGCCGATATTCCTGCAACGCTCTAATGGAACCTGTCTTGCCAAAACTTCCTTCTAATCCTTACTTGTCATCGCACGGGGCATAAGCCCGCGCTGATTTTCGTGGCGTTCCGCAAATCCCGGCGGAACAACCACTGTTCGTTGCCCACGCTATGGCACGCTATCGGCACTACCAACGGTAGTGAGCGAAGGCCTTGTTGGCCTCGGCCATGCGGTGTACGTCTTCCTTCTTCTTAATGGCTGCGCCTTTGCCGTTGGCGGCATCCAGCAGTTCATTGGTCAGCTTGTCGACCATGCCCTTTTCCGCGCGCCCGCGCGCATACGTCAGCAGCCAGCGGATTGCCAGCGAGGTGCGGCGGTCGGGATTGACCTCGACGGGCACCTGGTAGTTCGCGCCACCGACGCGGCGGGTCTTGACTTCCAGCAGCGGCTTAACGTTCTCAACCGCCTTCTTGAACAACTTCAGGGCTTCGTCGCCGCCCTTCTGCTGGAGATTTTCCAGGGACTTGTAAAAGATTCCCTGCGCGGTACTCTTCTTGCCGCCCCACATCATGGAGTTGACGAATTTATTGGCCAGCGTGGAGTTGTAAACCGGGTCTGGCATCGGTTCACGCTTCGGAACATGTCCTTTTCTAGGCATCCTGAAAACTCTCTTTCGCTGCTTCGCCGGCGATAACGCCGACTACTGAACGTCTAACACACATCCCTTGCTGCGCTCGGGACAACGACTCGCGGCTCAGACGCCGCGAAAACCAGATCCTTCGCCGTCGTGCGGCTCAGGATGACCGCAGCGGGCTCGATGCACCCCATCAAGCCTGAATTCGGGCTTGCTGGGGACCCCGCTCGAACGCCCGCTAAACGCGGTCACTTGGGACGCTTCGCCCCATACTTGGACCGCCCCTGCTTGCGATTGGCCACGCCAACCGAGTCGAGCGTGCCGCGAATGACGTGATAGCGAACACCCGGCAGATCTTTCACGCGGCCGCCGCGGATCAGCACAATCGAGTGCTCCTGAAGATTGTGACCGACGCCGGGAATATAGGTGGTGACCTCGATCCCGTTGGTCAAACGAACACGAGCAACTTTGCGCAGAGCCGAGTTCGGTTTCTTGGGCGTCTGGGTGTACACGCGAGTGCACACGCCGCGCTTCTGCGGGCAGGCCTGGAGAGCAGGGCTCGCCGTCTTGTATCGCGGCGCCGTGCGACCCTTGCGGACCAATTGATTAAACGTAGGCACTCTTGCAGCTCCTTGTATCCGGCGCGCATGCGCGCCATCAGAAAGCGCGCGTCGCCCGGCCAGTGCACACCATACTCGCGTACTCTGGCTCATCTTGCGGGCGCGTTTCTGCGTCCGGGTCCCTGGCAGACGCCGTTTTGCGTCTGTTGAGGTTCACAACCATCCGGGCTGACCGGCTCTTGAGCCCGGTCATACTTCTCCGCAGCGCGGAGAATTTGGAGTTTCCTTAAGATTTACGAGCTAGCGACGGTGGCACCTAGACCAATCCCCACCGCAAACTACCGCGGCATCCCAGGGGGCCGATACTCCGTTTCGCAGCTTTGACCTGCATACCCCTTCGCATAGGGCGAAAGGTAGCGCAGATCGTTTCAGCGAGGGAGCCCTTTTCTACCGACGCGGCAAGCGCGCCATGGGCCATGACTTCTACAGCTCAACCAGAACCGCTACAGGCAAGCCAATCGTACTCGCAGAACCAATCCACTATAGCAACTCACGACAAAGCCGTCAACCGTGCCTGCTCCCGAAGCACGGATAAAGAATTCTACCATCACCTGGGGCGCGTCTCAAAAGTCGTGCTGGCGCAATGACCACGCGGCGGCGGGTTTTCCATCCCCCCGTGGATAGCGCCTTGACATTCGAGCGCGCCCTCGCATCGCAGCGCGGCTTGCATTCGGTTGCGGGAGCGGCGAGTTCAACCTGGACAGAAACAAGTTCCTTCGGCTTGCGGAACACCTTCGCCAGACACTACACTGGCTCATCCAGTGGAAAACGAACCGCACGTAGCCCGTGCGGGGAGGATGCATGCGGCGGTCGCGAACGACATTTGCCTTTTTGGCTCTCCTGCTTTCCTGTATTGTCTCGATTTTGCCAGGCTGCGGGGGCTCCTCCGCCGGCAAAGTTGTCAGCATCACGCTGACACCTTCGCCGGTCTCAGTGGCTTATGGCCAGCACAACATTGTACTGACGGCTACGGCGGTCAACAGCAGCAATGCCACCGTGAGCACCACCTTTACGTTTGCCTCCAGTAATACATCGGCGGTCTCCATAGCCCCCGACGGAACAATCTGCGGCGGCACCTGGGACGCTAACTTCGTCACTTGCAGTAAACCTGCGACTCTTATGCCTGCGACCGCCACCATCACCGTCACCGCGCAGACCGTCACCGCAACCGTTCAGGCTTACGTACACGAAAAAGTGGACAGCGTACTGATTACCGGCGTTCTGCCCTCGCAAGCATATCCGGGAATAGGATCGACGACTGGGCCCCTTTGTGCGACGAGCACGCAGTGTATCTGCACATCGTTATCTTTGCCTTTAACGTCCAGCACATCGCTGCCGCAATTCGTGGCCACTGCTTACAGCAACGACCCGGCCGTTTGCACTCCTAAGTCTCTGTCGACACCGTGCAACATCACCGCCGACCTGGCTGGTAGCAATACTCCCTTCCAGTGGTCAAGTAGTGACACCACGATCGCCACAATCGACACCTCCGGAACTTCGACCGCCGGAACGATGACGCCCATCGGTCCAGGCCAGGCGAACATTTTTGCCTCGACTGCCGGGGTCAACAGTCCCTCGGTGCCATTTGCGACCTGTCCCGTCACCTCGATAACGCTGACAGCAACGGCCGCGGCCAATAGCGGCCTCGGCCCGCTCACGCTCAGTCCAGGTGGAACGCAGACTCTCTCGGCTGCGGTCACCGATACGGCCGGCAAGACCATCACCTATTCCTCCGGGAATGCGACTAACTTGACATTCAACTACCCCGCCCTGAGTTGGTTGAGCACGGATCTCTACACGGCAACGGCCACTGTACAGACGCAAACGATAAAAACGACGCCGACGACGGGCACGAGCGTCAACCAAACCGTGCCTTTGCCGACCGCGACCGCAATCGGGGTTACGAACGGGGTTGCAGCGCTGGTGGCCTCGTGCACGCCGCCGAGTTGCAACAAGAACCTGTTCCCGGTGTACAGCAATCCAATCGTCACCACCAATTCGGGGAGCACCACCGCCACGGCGTACATCGCCAGCTCGCAAAGCCAAACCATGGTGGCCCTAAACCTTACAGGGGGGGGTGGCGCGTCATTTCCCCTTCCCAGCAAGCCGAACTCATTCCTGTTCAACAGGCAGGGGACGAAGGCCGTGCTCGGATCGCCGAATGGCGTGTTCGCGTTCGACCCGG
>JBEKBO010000188.1:0-6186 GCA_050015355.1 Candidatus Korobacteraceae bacterium
CGCCCGAGGGGCCGACGTGGACCTGCTGGCGCAACACTATGTGACCGTGCTCAACGAGCGCTTCGGCTCTAGCAAACAGATCGGCAAAGCCGCCCTGGAACTCCTGCGACAGCACAACTGGCCTGGGAACGTGCGCGAGCTCCTGCACGTGGTGGAAGCGGCCCTGGTGCTCTGTGAGGGATCCCAGGTTCTGCCCGAGCACCTCCCCGCCGCCTTGCGCAATTTGAAGCCTGCTCCGCCAGTCGGTCCTTCAGCGCAGGACGCCTCGCTGCCAACGCTCGAAGAAGCAGAGCGCGCGCACATTCTACAGGCGATCGAGGCCAGCAAGGGTCACCGCGGAAACGCGGCCAGGATTCTCGGAATCAGCGAGCGGAATTTGTACCGAAAACTGCGTGAGCACGGCCTGCTATCGTGATCCGGCAGCGAGCTTTCCTCAGCGCAGCCGGAGAACAGTTCCGCTAGGCACTCAAGGCAGGAAGGTTCTGAGGACTCACAAACCGCGTTCTGGGAAGTGGCGGAGTACAGTTCCGGGCGGAATCGTCGCCGATAGGGAAACTAACGACCTATTCGGATTGCAATGCAACGATCTCAAGTACTCCTGGCGTGATCATCCAACTTCGAGGGGTTGCTTCCAAGGCCGTGAAGGCCTCCCAAATGGCCTCGGACCGAGGTACGCTCAAATGCCCTAAGTCGACCAACCGATGTCGGCCTACTTCCACGAACGACCTCAACCATGTCCAACTCATGTGGCCGGGCTGGACGATATCGACGATTGGACGCAGTTCGCGCAGCTGGAGCCCGAGTTCTTCGAGCCAACGGGGCAGTGCCAGCCCGATATTGGGTTCGCCTCCACTGTCACGCCAGCTGGCCATCACGGCTCTTACGAACTCTTCCACTTCCGGGCAGTACGGCGCGGTTTGCCAAGTGGAATAATCAAAATACTCGTGCAGGATGATTGCACCCCCAGGACGAAGTGCCGCGGCAATACGCGCGAGAACGTCGCGGGGGTGTTTCACAAACGAAAGCACCCATCGGCACCAGGCAACGTCGACGAGCACTGTGGGGAACTCGCCGCCGTCCAGATCGGTTTCATGGACGGCGATGTTCTCGAACCCTCGCGACTGGCGCATCGTTCTGAGAGCGTCAAGAAATCGCGCTGATTTGTCGACCGCCACGACGCGGCCGGAAGGGCCGACCAGATCCGCGAGATCGAACGAGGCGTAGCCAGGGCCGCAACCCACGTCCAGTACCGTGTCACCAGGGCTGATCCCGCAGAGTCGCCAAACGGCAAGCGCGCGCTCCCGCCACGCCCGGTGCTGCACACCCAGTCTCGTCAGTTCCTCATCGTTCGTGCCCAGTACGTAGGCTCTTTCGGACGCCATGTTCACTCCTCGTCAAATCGTCGAAAGTCAGCCCCTCGCATAAAAAATAGCGAACAGCATGCCACAGCGGCTATCCGTTTTTTGCGGTCAAAATTGCGCACGAAATGGGCCACTTGTTGTAGGTCTGAACTGGGAGATGGGCCGAATCCACGATCGCCCCTCTGAGGGCAGGACCAACGTGCGGCAGGCATCCACAGCTCGGCCACGTGGTTTCTAGTTGCGCCCTAGTTGCGCGCTTTGCCGCATTTTGCCTAGTTAAAGTGCTGAAAATACAGCGGGCTAGGGATCTGAGTCGCACTCATACATAGCAATGTGCCCATAGCAATGCGCCTGCCGAACGCGCCAGTGAAGCTCCTGAGGCGTGCCCCCGCAGTTCTTGTCGCGTCCTGGTCGCGCCTGTTGCCGTCCAGAGCCAGCAAAAATGGGGGCTTTAGGTTCTGGCATAAAAATACGACGACAAGTCGCCCATCTAGGCTCGCGTCCCTGCGGCGACGCACTCTTGCCTGGTCCGTAGAGCACTCTTCCAGGGCGAGCGGAGGTCATGGCTCCGTTTTCAAATCACCAGAAAACAACGCGCTATGCCGGTGCTAGGAGTATTTTGCAATGCCTGCGAGTGCCTGTGCGTCGGATCAAGCGAAAGAGTTTGCCCTCCTGAAAAGTGTTTCGTATAGTTGTGGCGCTTCAAAGTAGCGAATATTTCAAAATAGGTGGATCGCCATGAGCAGGCGGAATAAGGTGCGGGTTGGTTCGGGTGCGGGTACCTCCGACGATCGCATGGTGCCGGCGCTGGAGTTAGTGGAGCGCGGCGAACTCGACTTTTTGGTTTTTGAATGTCTGGCGGAGCGAACCGTTGCACGCGAGAGTCTGGCGCGTTCGAAGGACCCCGAGAAGGGCTATACCCCTTCCATGCCCGAGCGATTGCGTATGGTGCTCCCCGCCTGCGTGAAACAAGAGGTCCGAATCGTCACCAACATGGGTGCCGCTAATCCCTTGGGAGGCGCCAAGGCGGTGCGGCGGGAGGCGCGGGAGCTCGGGTTGGGCGATATTGCCTGCGCGGTCGTGCTGGGCGACGAGGTCACTGAACTCGTCCGCGGTCATCCGGAGTTGCCGCTGATGGAAACCGGCGAGCCGCTGGAATCGATTCTGCCCCGACTCGTTTCGGCGAACGCCTATCTCGGAGCCGATGTGATCTCGAAGGCCTTGGCCACCGACGCGCCCGTCGTGCTCACCGGCCGGGTGGCGGATCCATCGCTGTTCCTGGCTCCCATGATGTATGCCCTGGGCTGGTCCTACGACGACTTGCCGAAGCTCGCCATGGGAACGCTGGCGGGGCATTTGTTGGAATGCACCGCGCAGTTGACCGGTGGTTGCTTCGGCTGGCCGGGCAAGAAGGATGTTCCCGACCTGGCGAATGTCGGCTATCCGTTCGCCGATGTCACAGCCGACGGATCGGTCAGCCTCGGCAAAACGCCGGGCTCCGGCGGCCGCCTGGATGTCATGACCTGCACCGAGCAGATGCTTTATGAGATACACGACCCGACCGCGTACTTCACGCCAGACTGCGTGCTGGACATCACCGGGGTGCGCCTGCTGCAGGAGGCGAAGGATCGAGTGCGCGTGGAAGGGGCGAAGGCGAGTTCCCGCACCGACACCTACAAGGTCACGATAGGCTATTCGAACGGCTATATAGGCGAGGGCGAGGTGTCCTATGGCGGCATCGATGCGGTTGCGCGCGCCCAATGGGCAGCCGAGGTGGTGAAGGAACGTTTGCGGGCGCGCGGCTTCACCTATGAGGATTTCCGGGTGGATCTGATCGGCATGTCCAGCCTGCACGGTGATCCGGGTTCGCGGCCGGAGCCTTATGAAGTCCGTCTGCGCATGGCCGGCCGCAGCTTTGACCGTCGCGCCGCGCACGCCATCGGATTTGAAGTGCGGGCGCTGCACATGCACGGCCCGGGTGGCTCGGGCGGCGGTTGTGAACCGCGCGTGCGTGACGTGTTGGCGGTTAAGTCTGTGCTGCTGCCGAAGCAGCTGGTAAATCCCCAGGTGGTGATGGAGGGTTCTTATGAGTCTGCGCGTCTATGACCTGGTGCATTGCCGCGCCGGCGACAAGGGCAATACGTCCAATATCTCGGTTATCTGCTATGACGAGAAAGACTGGGAGTTCCTGCAGCGTGTGCTGACGCCTGAGCGCGTCATGGCCGCCTTCGCGCATATCGCCGGAGGTCCGGTGCGGCGTTACGAGCTGCGCAATGTGAAGGCGTTTAACTTCGTAATCGAAAATGCGCTTGCCGGTGGCGTGACCGTCTCACTGGCGCAGGACGTGCATGGGAAAAGTCTCAGCAACGTCATGCTGGGAGTTGAGCTGCCCAGTCGTTCCTAAGCCAGCAAGATTGCGCAGGCAGGCTGCAAGCTGTTGGTGGCCGCGCGCGGAGAGGACCCTGCATGTCGAACGTACAACCCACGTCGCTGTTGCGCGGCAAGCGTTTCTACATCATTCTCTTTTTGTTTTTCAACATTGTCATCAACTACATTGACCGGGTTAATCTTTCGATTGCCGCCCCGGTTATTTCCAAATACTTCCACTGGGACGCGGCGACGATGGGTTGGGTCTTTTCCGCGTACTTGTGGACGTATACCGCTTTACTGGTCCACACCGGATGGCTGGGGGATCGTATTGGGGTGCGACGCACTGCCGCAATTTCGATCTCGGTGTGGTCGGTGGCGGCGATGCTCACCGGCGCGGTGACCAACTTCTTCTGGATGATTTTGGCGCGACTCAGCCTGGGCGTGGGAGAATCCGCGACCTTCCCGATGTGCAACAACGTCGTTCGGCAGTGGTTTACGGCCGAAGAGCGTGGCTTTGCCACCGGCCTGTTTCATGCGGGAGTCTTTCTCAGCACAGCCGTAGCCACTCCGGTGGTGGCATGGACGGTGCTGCGCTACGGCTGGCGTGCATCCTTCTTCATCTTCGGGTCGCTTGGTTTTGTGTGGCTGATCTTCTGGCTGAAATGGTTTCATCCCCCGGAAACCTGCCCGTGGCTGCCGGAAGATGAGCGGAGCCTGATCCTGACAAAACGCTTGGGCTCGCCAAAGAGTCAAGCCGCGAGCGCCGCGGCTCGTCCACTCGGGTTCTTCGAGGCGTTGGCACCACTGGTTCGGCAGAAAACCGCCTGGGGCATGTTCATCTCGCAGGGCTGTGTCAATTACATGCAGTATCTGTTCCTGGCATGGCTTCCCTCATATCTGGTGCAAGCTCGCGGGATGGACCTGATGAAAGCCGGCATCTTCACGGCGATCCCTTACCTGGTTGGTACAGTCGTGGAGGTTACCCTCGGCAAGCTCAGCGATCACATCTACACACCCGAGGAACTCAAGCAGGGCAAGCGCCGGAACCTGGTGGCCCTCTTGCTGGCGTTGACCTCTGTAGTCTTGCTGATCAACGTGGTCAGCAGCTCATTTGCGATCATTGCGATTATTACCATCGCGCTGTCGTGCAACACTTCGGTGATCATGTTCAACTACGCACTGAATGGCGATTTGGTCGAAGACCCGAAGTTGGTTGGGACGGCGTATGGAACGGTCCAGCTGGGCGGCAATGCGTTTGGCCTGTGTGCGCCGATCTTTACCGGCTACATCGTCAAGGCCACGGGAAGCTTTGCCAGTGCGTTTGTACTCGCCGGTGTGCTGGCGCTGATCGGAGCGGTTGTCGCGATCACGATGACGCGGAAGCCCATCCACGGCGATCAGCCAATTGGCGGTGCCGTGCCGGTCGCAATCGGACAATGAAAGCGGTGGCAATTTCAGCATTGCGACGTGGCTGACTTGAGCATCGGGAGACAACATGGACCGGAGACTGCACATCGGATTGATGATTCCCGCGAACAACACCACCATGGAGCGCGGGCTGTTAGCTTGGCTGCCCGAGCAATCGGTGGGCAGTTGGGACGCCCTCCTCACCTACGACATCCTCGAACCGCTGCAATCAGCTTTTGGGAAGCCGGAGATGTCTTCAGTCCAGGTAACTGCGCAAGAGGTATTGAGGGCGGCGGAGGAAAAGCCGTTTGTTGACAGCCCGCAATAGACGAGTGCGCTGACCGCCGAGGCTGGAATGTCGTTAGGGAGTGGGAGAAGATTCAACGGAATCAGCCTTTTTTCAACAGCCTGCTCTAGACCATCCCACTCGTGACTTTCTATGATCACAAGGAGACTCTATGCTATTTCTCGTTATTAGTACCCCCCGTCCTGAAAAGCCTTCCACAGTGGTCGAGGCGCGCAGCCGCTACTGGGACTGGATGAACCCGCTGCTGGCATCAGGTCTGGCACGTTCGGTTTATGCGCGGGTCGGGCGCGGTGCCGTCGCTCTTTTCGATGTGGACTCCAACGAAACACTGCACCGCCTGATGAACGAGTGGACGGAGATTATTCCCGTGCACATGGATGTCTATCCCTTGCTCGACGTGGGTCCCGCCCAAGATTTTCTTGCTTCGCAGCGCAAAGAGCTGTGAACAGCCGGGTTGTGGGTACGACTTTTAGTCGTGCCCCTTGCATGAAACTTCCTAGCCGAATGGTGGGCCTCTCGGCACATTGCCAATGTCCCCCGCGGTCTCGAAACCGCGTTCGGGGACCATAGGGGTTCCAGTCTACAGCCTGGTTTCCTTAAACTTCGGGCCCGCGTCGCAGGTGAGATGGGCGTTTGAACTAAGCCGCTAGCGCGGCGGACGCTACCGCGTGGGTTGTCCCCGAGCATTGTCACTCGTGTAAGTTGTGGGTCACAAGGAGGTCACTGTGACCCATCTTCGGA
>JBEKBO010000189.1:0-6025 GCA_050015355.1 Candidatus Korobacteraceae bacterium
CAGGTGCAAAACTATGCGATTGTCGGAAAGACGCTGTGGGTCTTCGATGAGCGGCGAACGAGAAAGATTCTTCTCTCAGAATTGGATGTTCCTGCTACGCAAAAGGTCAACGAAGAACGTGGGGGCGATTTTTCGGTACCTCAGTAGTGTTTGACCGGAAACCTGTTCGTAGGTGTGGGATAGGGTTGCGCTTCCCAAAGGCAAAAACCGCAGATTTCAATAAGGTGCTTTAATCCCCGTGATTCGGTTGCGCTGCTATGAGTCGGCGGTTCAAACCTTCCGAACCGGGCCGTTGATAAACCTACACCGAGTATATGGAACGGCCATGCGGAAATGGGTGTATACGGAAGCGCCTGAGGCCAGTACGCTTCTGGGGCGGACTGGAAAGCTATGGGGGTGTCGGAGCAGCACCACGCCGTCGAGGGTCTCACTTGAGGGAAGAAATAGGTTGTTTTCCAAGGGGTACGGAAGCATAATCGCTCACGGCTGAGACAAAATGGAAATTCCGGTTTACCCCAAATTGCCCAGAGGAGGGTAATTATGTCCATGAGACGAGCGCTTGCCGCGTTGCTGCTCTCCGTGATTCTCATCGCTCCCGCCGCCGCCCAGCAACTCACTGGTACCCTGGAGAAAATCAAAGATACCAACACCATCACGTTCGGACACCGCGAGTCGTCGATCCCTTTCGCGTACTACGATCAGAACCAAAAGGTGGTTGGCTATTCGCAGGATTTTGCCCTGAAGGTGGTCGATGCCCTAAAGAAGGACCTTAATCTTCCCAACTTGCGGGTGAAGCTCCTGCCGGTCACCGCTCAGAATCGCATCACCATGGTGCAGAATGGCACCATCGACATAGAGTGCGGCTCGACCACGAATAACGCCGAACGCCAGAAACAGGCTGCCTTCTCCGTGACTATCTTCGTGATCGGCACGCGCTTGCTGACCAAAAGAAATTCGGGGATTACAAATTTTCCCGACCTGAAAGGCAAGACGGTGGTGGTGACGGCCGGTACCACGTCGGAAACCCTCATCAACAAAATGAATCAAGAAAAACACATGAATATGAGGATCATCAGCGCCAAGGACCATGGCGAATCGTTCCGAACCCTGGAGACCGGCGGCGCGGTGGTCTTCATGCTCGACGACGTTTTGCTGGCGGGCGAGCGAATGAACGCCAAGCACCCGGAGGACTATATCATCGTCGGCACACAGCAATCGCGCGAAGCCTACGGCTGCATGTTCCGCAAGGATGATCCTGACTTCAAGAAGTTCGTCAATAACGTCTTTTCCAAGGTCATGACCTCGGGCGAGGCCGACAAGATTTACAAGAAGTGGTTCCTGTCCCCGATCCCGCCCAAGGGCCTGAACATGCACCTCCCCATGAGCAAGGAACTAGCTGCGGACTTTAAGCACCCGAACGACATTGAGGACTACCAATAACGGCAACACACTCTACAGCTGGGACACCGAACCCGATGCCGAGTCCCAGAGGAATGGAAGGACTGGCAAAGTAAAGAGGCCCCGGGTTGTTCGAATAGACGCTTTGCCACCATGCCGGCCGCGCCGGTAGCCATCCGGTGCCCGTGGGCTCCTATCTCCATCAATTCGCGCCCTTGCGGAGATGCCGCCTTAAAACTCTAGCCTGTCAGCATTGATCTGTTCAATGTGTCCTTTCGGTAGGCCTGCGTAGTCGAGGTGACTGAGCTAATTTCTGGACGCTTTGCCATGACGGCTCATGGGTGAGAGCCCAGCAGCATCCAGCCCTTGACCTCCAGCAGAGCAGGCTTTCCTCTCCCGGGGGATTCGTTCTCGGAAACGGTTACTCCCTCGACGAGGCTGTCAATGCCTGAAGGTTTACGGAATCTCTGAATAGGCGTTCGGTGTCCTAATCTGACCAACGCTCAAAATAAGGTGGTCTCCCTCCGACCATGATCGTCGCTTTAGCGCGAGCTTCACTCCTGACGCTGAAAGAAATTATTGCCTCCTTTAAGCCTTGTATCACTGTGGCTGTATCGGGGTCGGGTGACACGTACAAAATTAAGCCCGTCCAAACAGCACCTTGAGGCAGGAACTTCCCTTCAATCGCCCATCCCGAATCGGTGAACGTTTTCAAAATATCCGCAGCGTAAAGTCCGGATTCCGGGTCGCCCATTGTCTCTACAATTATTCGCCCAATCTTTTTTGAAAAAATGCCAACCAAAATCTTGTGCTGTTCCTCCGTAATCCGGCGGTTAGCTAACTTCCGTTTCAGTTCCAGGCTTCCCTTCTCGATTTCGGATGCTCGTTGGTTTGCCAAAGCTGCGGACTTTTCGGCCAGGGCAATCCGGTTGTCCGAATCGCGTTTGTCCGCTAACGCTTTACCCTTAATTTGTTCGATCTGTTCATCCTTTTTCTGTTTAATTCGTTCGATCTGTATGTCCTTATCCTTCAAAGCAAATGCCAACTGGCGATCTTTTGCGTTCATCAATTCGGTGCTTTTTCTGTTGCTCAACAAAAGAGCTACGATGGTGACCGCTATCGTACCGGCGACAATGAGCAACCCCAGGACAACATTCTTATACAATTCGGCGCTTGTCCTGCTGCTCAACACTGAATAGGCGGTGATGGCGACCACTATCGTACTGGCGACAATGAGCAGCCCCAACATGACATTGTTATACAGGGTATATGTTGCCTGCAGGTTGGGGATGCTCGGGGCAACGTATTTACCCATCAATTCCGTCTGTGACAACACGTGTCCATTCATGGCGCGTCCCAGTTCGTTCCTACTTGCCCCCGCTTCTAGGTTGAGCTTGGCATCGAGAGCATGCAACTTGAAAAAGTAACGGTGTGGCTTGTCCGCAGGAGAACATGGGCCACCATAGCCGATGTGCTGGAAGTCGTTTCTGCCTTGACGTGTGCCGTCACCGGATTCTTCCACCTTCGGCACTCCCTCCGGCAACTCCGTAGCCTCGGCAGGGATGTTCCAGACAATCCAATGAGTCCACGTGCCCAGGGGTGCATCAGGATCATCCGCAATAAGTGCAAACGACTGCGTCCCCGCTGGAACGTCATTCCAGTTCAATGCGGGTGAGACATCAGCGCCGTCGCACGTGTACTTCTTGGGAATTTCGCTGCCGGCCGCAAATGCCGATGTTTTCAAAGCGAATGACATGGCATTCCCTCCCTGTAATGTGAGATGGGTACGGTCCGCGTCAGCGTATCGCAATAGTTCCACGGCATCCACTCCGCCGGGCGAGCCAGCAGTTCCTGGGCGTGGCGCTGTAGCTCGGTTAGGTAGCCGAACGAGTTGGCGCCGCAGAGCTGGCAGGTGTGGATCAACGTCATGAACAGGTCGCCCACCTGCGCTCCGTTCAACGTCCGGTAGAACAATGCATTCTTCCTGTGAAGAACCGCCCTCTTCAATGCCCTTTCGACGATGTTGTTGTCCAACGGAACTCCGGCTTGCCGGAGAAACAGCGTCAAAGGCCGCCAGTGCCGCAGCAGATACCTGATCGCCTTGCCCAGCCCGGAGTTCGGCTCCGTCTTGTGCCCGGTAAACTGCGCCTCCAGCCAGCCGTGCAGTTGCTCTATCACCGGACCGCTGCGCTCCTGATGAAACCGCAACCGCTCATCTGGCGTCAGGCCACGCTCATGCGCTTCGGCATCGTAGCCATACACCTGGCCCAGCATCTCCAGCACATAGCGGCATTCGTCGGGAAAGTTCGCCGCCACTTCCACAAACTGTCTTCTTCCATGGGCCAGACAGTTGGCCAGCAGAATCTCCACTCCCACAGGCAACTTCGGAACGTTGCGCGACAGCGCATCACACATCTGTATGAGCGGGCTCGACTGCCTTGTCCGCTGCTTCAACACGTCGGCGATGTTCTCGCCGGCATGCTGGTGTCCGGTGAAGTACAGCGCGATCTTACAACCCTGACCGGTCGACACGATCCCGCTAGTGAACACCCCCGTGCGTTCGTCCGACGGCTCGCGCGCCAGCTGTAACACGCGCATGCTGGTGTCATCGTTGTGTAGCACCTCGCCCTGCGCCGCTTGCCGGATCAACTCATCACGCGCCGGTCGGATCAACTCGGCCGCTTCCTCCACGATCTCCCACTGGGTCGCCGCCGGTAACGGAATCCCGAGCTGACCTTCGAGTTGTTCCAAGCGGTAAAACGGAGTCCCGCTGCCATACTTGAGTTGCGCGATCATCGCCGCCGCCGTCTCATCGTACTTTTCCGGCCCCACTCCTTCCGGTTCCTGGGCCGTATACACCTGCCCGCACGCGCCGCATCGCAACCGCTCCAACGAGTAGACCGTGGCCGCCAGTGGCGCCTGCCCCACCATCCGCACCAGCACCTTTGGCTCCTTCTGCCCGTATACGTTGCCTTTCCCGCACTCCGGGCAGCGGTCTCCGTGCGTCAACTTCTGGTGCGCAATGTCGACCTTCCGCGCGCCGCCAAACGCCTCCGCTCCGTTGCGTCCGTGTCCGGGTTGTGGCGAAGTCTTGGCCTCCAGCTGAGTTCCGGCGCCAGCTTCCGAGCCTCCCGATTCTTCCAGCACGGCGCTGGTCTTCTCCGTATTGCGCGACCGTACCAGCATCGCCGCCAGCGCATGCAAGGTGCCCTTGAGTTTGTCGTAATCGGCCTCACTCAGCGGCGCTTGCCGCGCTCCGTCCAGCACTCGGTCCAGTTCGTCCAGATTCACATCGACACGGCGTCTGGCGGGCTTCATGCTACTCCCCGAGTAGTTCGCGAAACCGCTTCGTCAACGGATAACCAACTCGAACCGCCGTGTACGGACCCGTACGCACGGTGGGGTGGCAGGGGTCGGCGGGTGACCGCCGCCCCTATGCCGATCAACTTTGCAATTATGGCTGAAATGGTAATTGTTTCAAGTACTTACAATGGCGCCAAAAAATCCTCTTGCTCGGTAAGCGTGGCGACGATTAGAGTGGCACATCTTAACGTGTATTAACAGGAAGCTATTTACCCAGGCGTTCTGGCTTCGATCATAACGCCCTGGTAACCATACTGTGATATCAAATAGTAAGTATTGCTCGATTCTTTCCCATCCCAGGCTCCGAGTTCCACGCACCATCCCGTCCTGTTCGGGAGTTTCGACAGCACGAATGCCAATAGGCCATCTTCTCCATTCTGAGAATAGTATCTTTTTCGATGCTTTAGTAAGGTTTCGACCGTCTGCTTCATCTTGCGGTGCGTTTTGGGGTTTTCAGGTGGGGCATTCTAAATATTTTCGCTCCGAACATATTAAAGGACACGGAGTAGTGTCGGAAAAACCGCTTTGGCGTGAAACGATTCTGGATTCATTTGTGCCCCGGAACAGGCGAATCGAGCCTATTCTGGGAGTGGTCGTGAGCCTCCAGGATGAACAATATGAAAGAAACTGAGAAGCGGCGGCGATTCAGGTGTACACTGCGGCCTCCCCCCCAGGTTTACCAAAATGGAAGTCCCGACTAAAAGAGCCTCGCTACTCTTTGTAGGAAGGCTCTCAAACTGAGGTCGCAATTGAGATTCGATCACGTATCAGAACTGGAAACCGGACCTAATAACCAGAGCTGTGACTGCCATGGCTTCCGTGACTTCCGTGACTGCCATGGCTTGCGTGACTCTCATGGTCACTTAAAACGGCTGTAAAAGCGCCATTATTAAGGTGCTTCCCGTGTTCAAGATAGAGTGGCGACTTGCTACTGACATCGGGGATTGACACTTTTACATTAGCTGCCGAGAGGCCGAAAAAGAAAGCAACAGCACCAAGAACTGTTACTAGCTTTCTAAACCAGTACTTCATCGCTACACCCCCGTACGCTTATGAGCTGGTTTCCCTCTTGTCCATTAACGCAAACAAACCCGGTGCATTATACGCCCGTTCACGTGTGCGATGTCAAGCATTATTATCAGTCCCTAATCCGTCGATAAGCTAACGAACAGGCGGGGGCAAGGGTGGTTTTGGAAACTCAGTTGATTCTAGCCGACCAATGCGGCCCCAGCGGAGGTGGTAAACCTCGACTGAAGCCACGTCA
>JBEKBO010000190.1:0-5994 GCA_050015355.1 Candidatus Korobacteraceae bacterium
CGTCCGCCGCAAACGCTAGCGGCTCAGTTCAAACGGCCCTATCGAAACTGCCCCGACCATGGAAATTTGCGCACACCTGCACGTCTCCCGTCGGGGCAGTCCCGATAGGGATCTATCGTTTCCCGGAATCGAGAAGGAAGGAGTACTACCTGATGGCCATCGGCGAACAGCAGCCAAAGACAGTATGGAGGGAACTAAAGGAGGTAGGGCAGGTAGGGAAGGTGGGATGGAGCAAAGCTACAGTGCTTGCCAAGCTGGCGCGCCGCGAGGGTCAGCAATTCGATTGTGCAAAGTGGTTGCACAAAGCCAGAACTTTGTAAGCTAGTTCAAAACGTGGGCGGCCAGTTGCTTCCTCTTTGCGACTCACGTTCCATAAGACGTTAATGCGTTGGCGATGCGAGTGCCCGCCTTTCCATCCCACAAAGGCGGGATATGTCCCCGCTTTGGCTCGCCATTCAGGACCTTTTGCAGCTCTCTGCGCAGCGCCGCCGGATCACGGCCCACAACCGTGTTGGTTCCTATCGTAACGGTAACTGGCCTTTCCGTATTGTCCCGCAGAGTTAAGCACGGTACGCCCAGAAATGTGCTCTCTTCCTGGATGCCCCCCGAATCTGTGAGCACCACCGCTGCACGCTGTTGCAGAGCAAGAAACTCCAGATAGGACAATGGGTCCGTAAGCCGAAGCCCCGCCGGCGGACTGAAAGCAAGATCATGGAGCCGCTTGCGGGTGCGGGGATGAACGGGAAAAACAATTGCAAGCTGTTCGCTCGCCCAAGCCAGCACGCTCATAATGCGACGCAGCATGTCAGGATCGTCAACATTGGCGGGGCGATGCAATGTCACGAGTGCGAAATGGGCCGGTGTCTCGAGGGCATCCTCGGGGCGCAAGCAAGCGCATGCAAACGAACTGCCCTAATGCACTTTCATTGCATACCAAATACACCCTGAGATCAGCCGAAACGGGCAATGGTGAGGCCTTTGCGAGCAGCGGCAGCCTGCTTGCGGCAATAGCAGATCGTCGCGACAGCCGTTGTCGGCGGTGCAAGTAGGATAGGCTGGAGCAAGAAGCGGTAGTTCTCTCATCACCAATTGGAAATTGGACTAATACTGCCGGTCTATTGCTACGCTACTAACTCTCATGTGTGTTCCTTGGCCGCGCTCAGGGAAACGCCTTGTATTTGCCGTCTCCCGCGGCGTAATGCGGTCTATATCTGAAGATTTTTGTGGAGACTCCGAATCATCGCCAGGAATAGTGGCCGGTCCACCGCCGTGCGACAAGGCCGCACTATAACTTTGCCAGCTTGGCGAGCGCCGGCGGGTGCCCTTGCGCCGCGGATAGCTCGAACCATTCTCGTGCCTGCGTCATGTTGCCCAGGTCTTCAAGTGCGATCGCCACGATGTATTGCGCCGGCGCGCTGCCAGCAATCGCTTCGTCGGCAATGGAATGCCAAATTTCCGGCGCCAGCGAACTGCGGTCGATCGCGAACGCTTGCAGCGCTGACAGCATCGCACCCTCTCGTTCAGACATCGAGGCCTCCAGCTTCAAAAACCTGCCCTGCGCCTTTATCACAGCATGGTTAATAAGGCAGCAGCAAGACACTTATCGGTTTCGTCACAGTGGTTATTTTCCGAAATAGATCGCACTCGCCGCCCACTCCAAAACGGGACACAAATTGTGGAAGCTGTGGGCACTTCAACATCGTGCATTAGGGCGCGTAGTGCGTAGCCGGAAGCGGTCGGCACGACGCATCTGGTCAGGAGTCTGGACCAGAGCGAGCAAGGCATCGAGGTCCGGGAAGGCACTCGGGATCTCAGCGACGTCGTCGAAGCCCGCCAAGGCCATCGTTCCTCATGCCCATGATGGCCAGTTCGCGTAAAGGCGTCGGCGCGGCAAAACTCTCTTTAGTTCAATCTATTGGGGTTAATTTTGTACACGCTTTCAGAGGCCGGATTGTGACTGCCGTCACAGCTTGCCCTCGTGTTTTGGCCTTACACTCACCGCACTTTCTTAAAGGGGCGCGGCAAGCACTCGGCTGCCGTCATCCCACAAAAGAGCTTGCGTGGCAGGTATCGAAGTTCTCCAAAGCGAGCAGGCCAGCGACGTGCATGAGGCAAGTGGCTCCGCCAATCGACCCTCCGATACCGGGCACAACGCCGATCCAGGCAATGGCGGTCGTCTGACTATCCGCTTCCGGCTTGCCTGCCTGGTTTTAGCCTGTGTGCTGCCGGTGTGGCTAGCCGCCGGCTTCCTCGTCTACTACTCCTATCAGGGCAAACGGGCGCTGGTGGAGCGCCACATGCAGGACACGGCACGGGCTCTCGCCCTGGTGGTTGACCGGGAGTTGGCGAGTATGCAAGCCAGCCTGCGCGTGCTTGCCACCTCGCCTTCGCTCGCCTCCGGGAACCTGGCTGCCTTTTACGGTCAAACCCAGGCGGTCATTCAGCAGTATCCCGGGGCCGACATCATTCTGGCGGACTCCTCGGGCCAGCAACTCGTCAATTCCTTTCTGCCATTCGGTACACCACTTCCCAAACGCGATGATCCCAATGCGCGGCGGGTGTACGAGACCGGCAAGCCGAGCTTCGCCAACCTGTTCAGGGGAGCGGTGACAGGCCGGCCTCTCATTGGCGTGAATATGCCAGTGTTCCGAGACGGTCGAGTGGCTTACGGCCTGTTTATGACTGTTCCGGCCGATCGCCTCGGGGCAGTTTTTTCCCAGCAACACCTTCCCGCGGAATGGGTCGGGGTGATTTTCGACAACAATCAGGTGATTGTTGCGCGCGCGCCCAACCCGGAGGAGTTTGTCGGAAAGCATGTGTCGCCTGAGCTTTCGCAACGTCTGACGAAGGCCACTGAGGGGACGGCTGAGATCATCAACATCCGGGGCGTTAGGATGATCGACGCGTTCACCCGGTCTGCGGTATCGGGCTGGACCGTGGGGATTGGCGTTCCCAAGGCAATCATGATGGCCGAGCTCTGGAAATGGTTACAGTGGGTGATTGCTGCGACGGCTCTGTTATCGATCATTGGCCTATCTCTGGCGCTGCTGCTGGCACGGAGCATTACATGGTCCATCGGGGGACTGATCGCTCCGGCCTTGGCGCTGGGACGCGGCGAACCGATCACCGTCGGCAACCTCGAGATGAAGGAGACGAATGAGGTCGCCGCATCGTTGGTCAAGGCATCCGGCCTTCTCCAACAGCATGTGGCGGAGCGCGCGCGCGCGGAGGCCGATCGCCGCCAAGCCGTGGAATTACGGCGCTTCAACGCGGAGCTCGACCAGCGCAATGCGGTATTGGGGGGAATCAACACGATCCTCGAGCAGGCGCTGAAATGTGACACCGACGAAGAGCTTGGGATGACCTGCCTGAATGTCGCGCAGAAGATCACCGGCAGCAAGTTCGGATTCATCGCAGAGATCGGCCCAAACGGGTTGCTGCACGATATCGCCATCAGCGATCCCGGTTGGGAGCTTTGCGCGATGCCCGACAAGGCGGGGCATCGCAAACCGCCAAGCGACTTTAAAGCCCAGGGGCTCTACGGCCGGGTGCTGCTCGACGGCAAGGGATTTTTCAGCAACGATCCGGCGATGCACCCCAGCAGTATCGGCACACCAGAAGGCCATCCACATTTGACCGCGTTCCTGGGCGTGCCGCTGACCCATGCCGGCAAAGTTATTGGCATCATTGCCATGGCCAATCGTGAGGACGGCTACCGTGCGCAGGAACTTCAGTCGCTGGAAGCTTTGAGTCCTGCCATCGTCGAGGCTTTTTACCGGAGCAGGGCGGAAGAAGCCTTGCGCTCCAACGAGGCACGCCTGCGGCTCGCACTGGATGCCGCCAAATCCGGCACCTGGGAATGGGATTTACGGAGCAACACGATCAAATGGTCTTACGAAGTCTGGAGATTGTTTGGTCTTGAGCCTCATAGCCTTGAACCTTCTTACGAGAACTGGCTTTTGGCGATCCACCCTGACGATCGCGCCATGACCCGGCGAGTGATGGACACGGCTGCCGGCAAGGCAACCGAGATCAATGTGGAATACCGCGTGCCGGAAGCCGGTGGCGTCGTGCGCTGGTTGATGGTGCGAGGCCGGCCGCTCTACGACTCCGGCGGCTATCCGAGCAGCTACACCGGCATCGTGATGGACATTACGGAGCGCAAGCGCGCTGAACAGGAGCTGGTCGCAGCCAAGGAACTGGCGGAAAAAGCTCTGGCGCAGCTCCGCGCCACCATCGACAGCATGAGCGAAGGCATGTTCGTCGTCACCCCCGACCGCAAGCGCCCAGTCGCCAACCCCGCCTTTTTCCGCATCTACGGCTTCGAGCCCGACTCATCGCCAAATGCCGCCGAGAAGGTAGCTTCGCTGCTGGAACGGCGTGACCTGAACGGCAGGTTGCTTCGGATGGAAGAGTGGCCCGTATCGCTGGCCTTGCGAGGCGAGACGGTTGTGCAGCGCGAGTTGCGCATACGCCGCGTGGACACCGGCCGGGAGGTGCTCACCAGCGTGAATTGTATGCCGGTCCGTGACGCCAGCGGCGAGGTCGTGATGGCGGTGATCACGGTTACGGACATCACCGCCAAGAAGCAGGCGGAGCAGGCACTCATCCGCAGCGAAAAGCTGGCCTCGGTTGGCCGCATGGCGGCGACCATCGCGCATGAAATCAACAACCCGCTCGAGGCGGTTATGAACGCTCTGTTCATTGCCAAGGGCGCCGAGGCTGAGGCGGCGCGTCAGTACTTGGATATCGCCGAGGAAGAGTTGCAGCGCATCGCCCACATTACGCGGCAGTCGCTGGGATTTTATCGCGAATCCAACGCCCCGGCGGTGCTATCGGTGAACGCGGTGCTCGATTCCACCATCGACCTGCTGAAGAACAAGGTCAAGGCGAAGCGGGCCACCGTCGACAAGCAATGGCATGAGGAAATAAAAATCACCGGAGTAGGCGGCGAGTTGCGGCAGGTCTTTTCCAATCTGATGGCAAACAGCTTGGACGCAATCGACGACAATGGCACGATCAAGCTGCGGATTTCCAGAAGCGCGTTTTCAAGCAATGGCCGTCCCCACGTTCGAGTGACCGTCGCCGACGATGGCAAAGGCATCTCCGCGGATGCTCTTCCCCGCTTATTCGAGCCGTTCTTCACGACTAAGGGTGCGGTCGGCACCGGCCTCGGCCTTTGGGTAAGCAAGCAGATCATCAACAACCATGGCGGCAGCATCCGCGTCCGCTCCAACACCGCGGGGATTCGGAGAGGAACAGTGTTCTCCGTGGTTGTTCCCGTCGAACCCGCAGTGCTGGCCGCGCGCGGCCACGCGGCAGGGTCCGCATAGTCGCTCAGCATGATCTGCTCTGGAAGCGCCGCCCGCCGGCGGCATTCATTTACAATTAGATTGCTATGCAGAAAGCTCTTATCGGGTTCGTGATTGTTGTCCTGTTGTTGGCGGGCTGCGATAAATCCCCAACTCCAGCCGTTTCGTCCGCGGCCTCCGGTGACGCATTACAGCGCAAGTTGCAGGAACTCGCCGGAAACGGAGCCACCGATTGCGGCCGTCTCAAATCGCAAGCGCAGGACCAGATGGCCGCCGCCAGCACTTGCGCCATGGGCGCGGCGAAGAAGAAACAGGCGTTTTATGTGGCGTATGAGTTGCCGGGATTGATCGTCGCTCTGGCCGGCAATTCCGATGGGAAGCTATTTTCCGTGCAGCAGGAGCAGCCCGAGAAAGCTCAGTCCGGGCCCGCAGCCGAACTCGTGGCCACGCCGTGTCCTTCCGAGCTGCGCATTGCTCAGAGCGGCCGCGTCACCTGTATAGCCGCGGGCTCGATGGGCGCCGGTTCGATGGGCGGAGCCAGTCCGCATGGCGGCGCGGCAATGCCGCCTGCGAGCGGCGCAAGTCCGCACGGCGGGATGAGCATGCCTCCGGGCGCTGCTCCTAATCTACCAAGCGGGCACTCCAAATCCGCACCCTAAGGTCTGCTAACACCAACTCACGC
>JBEKBO010000191.1:0-5770 GCA_050015355.1 Candidatus Korobacteraceae bacterium
CCGCGGACGCGTCGTGAGATTCAGTACCTGCTTATTACCTGGACCGGCTTCTGCGTCTACTGTGGGTGCAATATCGAGCGACCTCGCTCTCCTTAATACTTAACGTAGTAATACTAGGAGCCTATACCAACCGCGAGGGCGGGCCTTCCGCTTTGGCGGTGGCACTGACAGGACGAGCGCCGGAGTACGGCTATCATCTGCTGGAAAACCGGCGTGGACATATAAGGGTTGACGTTTCCACGGAATTGCGCAGCGTCGACGATTTCGGTGGACTAGGCTATTGGGTGGGCACGATAGCGGGAAGCAAGGTTCCGGTTTTCACTGGAATCAGCGAGATCGGCGCGGACGAAATCAAAGCGCTGGGCGCAGCCCTCGCATCATCGGGGGCGGTCGCGCTATTCCATGTGGTGGGAATCACTCCCGAAGCGCCGACCTGCGAGGCTGCCTTCGGCGGGCGGAAGCCGGAACAAATACTGGCGTTTGGTCAAGATGAGTTGGTTGAGGCCAAACAGAGGCTAAACAAGCACGACGGACAGGACATCTCGCTGGTTTGCATCGGGTGCCCGCACACTTCGATTACAGAGATTGCGGCGATTGCCCAACATCTCGCGGGCAAGAAGCTCAAATCGAATATCGAATTGTGGATCACCACGGCTCTACCGATGCGGGCTCTGGCTGAGCGCTGCGGTTATGCCAAGACGATTGAGAACGCGGGTGGCCGCTTTGTCATCGACACCTGCCCGATCTTGTCTCCCATGGCGGAAGTAGCGAAGAAGAAAGGATACTCCGCCATGGCGACCAATTCGGCCAAGCTGGCTCATTACGCTCCGGGCCAATGGGCATTGCCGACGTATTACGGCAGCCTGGAAACATGTTTAGATGCCGCCGTTAGCGGTGTATTCAACCAAAAGTGAACGGGGGTGGCGGACAATGAAAACGATGCTACATGGGCGGAAGGTTGTGGGAGGCAAGGCGCGCGGGGCCGCCCTTGTCACGGATGAGCCCATCTGCTTTCTGGGCGGAGTCGACGTAAATACCGGCATTATTACGGAAGTCGGCCATCCATTGAAGGGAAAGTGTATCGCGGGGAAAGTTCTGGTATTCCCGACCGGCAAAGGATCGACGGGTGGATCGTACCTTATTTATGAGGCAGCCAGTAACGGAGTCGGCCCGTGCGCAATGATCAATCGCAACGTCGAGCAGGTTACCGTGATCGGCTGCATCATCTCCGAGATTCCAATGGTTGACAGCCTGGATTGCGACCCGGTTGCAGCCATCAAGGATGGAGATATCGTGGAAGTGGATGCTGATGCCGGAACTGTCAGTGTCACCTCGGCTTGAAGACGGCGGTTAGGCAGACAGTAACTTGCAACGGGGGATTCCAGAGTTCCCCCCGGGTCCAGTGGCAAAGGTTGGCAACGCAGCGAACAAGCCGGCTGCGTTACTTTCATTGCACCGGCCCCAGGCTCTATCGGTGAGATCGTCACGCGCCACTGGGCGACTGCTCGGCGCTCTATTGATCCTGGTGCCGCACGCGGCTTCTTGACGCGCAAGGGCGCACCATGGGCTCTCCTTGGAGACGCGAGAGTCGATCCGCTTACCGGCACGCTCGGAACGAGGAAATCATATGTCAGAATTTGATAGCAAATATGGCCGGCGGTTAGGAAAACTATCGACGACGAATGTGGCTGATGCGCTAGACGCTTTCAGCCTGAAGGGGGCGACCTACGGGATTCGCCCGCTGTGGGAAAACGCCGGCAAGGTGGTGGGCAGGGCTGTAACCGTAAAGATCGCCGCCGCCGGCTTGACCAAGAGCAAGAATCATCTTGGTGTTAAGGCCATCGAAGCGGCGGAGCGAGGCGACGTGATTGTTATCGATAATGGCGGCCGCCTGGATACTTCTTGTTGGGGCGGAATTCTCGCCAACGGCGCCAAGATGAAAGGCGTCAGCGCAGTGATCGTCGACGGCGCTGTTCGTGACCTTGATGACTGCATGGACGCCCAATTCCCGGTCTATGCCAGAGGCACCGTAGTTGCCACCGCCAGGGGCAGGATCATGGAAGAGGCGACCAACGTGATGATTCAATTCGCCGGCGTTCAGGTGCGCCCCGGAGACGTGGTCATGGGAGATCGCAGCGGAGTCGTGGTCATTCCGCAAGAGAAGCTCGACGAAGTCCTGGCAAAGGCCGAAGAGCTATACGCCAAAGAAGAACAGATGGTGGCGGAAATTCGGGCCGGCGCTTCCATGTTGGAAGTGGACAACAAGTACAACTACGAAAAGATGATCAAGTGAAGGTAGTTGTGCAAAAAGAAACGGCAAAGACAAAATCTACCTTGCAATGGAGTCAGGAATGATCAAAGTAGATTCAGCGATCATCGAAGGATTTAAGAAGTTTGATACGACCAGTGTTTCCGATGCACTAGACAGGCTAGGCATCGTCGGCGGCTTGCATGGGATTCGGCCCGTGGTGGAAGGAGTGGCCTTCTGCGGCCAGGCCTTTACCGCCCACTATGTTCCCTGCGGAGTGGTAAAGGGCACCGTGGGCGATTTCCTGGACGACGTTGAGCCAGGACAAGTGGTTGTGATTGACAATGGAGGGCGCACTTACTGCACGGTTTGGGGCGACCTCATGACCATCAATGCCTCCCAGCGCGGCATCGCCGGAACTGTCATCGACGGTGTGTGTCGCGACGTTCCCGGCATCAGGAAGCTGCGATACCCAATCTTCACCAAGGGGTGTTACATGGTGACTGGGAAAGACCGGGTGCAATGCGACGGCGTAAACATCCCTGTAGCCATCTCCGGAGTGCAGGTTAAGCCGGGTGACATTTTGCTTGGCGACGATAGCGGCGCGCTGGTGATTCCCGCCGAAAAAGCCGAGGAGGTTTATCGCGTAGCGGAAGAGATCGCCAAGAAGGAAGAAATCATCGAACGAGAAGTTCGCAAAGGCGTGTCGCTCAGAGAGGCTCGGGCAAAAATGGGCTATCACGCGCTTCAGACCCGGAAGTAGCTCGCCGCGGATGAGATCAACAGCAAGAGCGGGCTACTCGGCCGATCAATCAAACTAATTTACTACGACGACCAGGCGAATCCGCATCATCCTAACTGCGCCAAAGAGCGCCAAAGAACGAGGAGTAGCTTCAAAGCGAGACTTGCGGTACTCTGGTGCAACAAGCACGACAGTTGAACAGCAAGGCACTGGAATAGCGGTGTGCTTTCGCATCAGGTGCGAAAGAAATTCCAGCTCCGGTCTGAAGGGAAAAGCACGTGGTTGACACGCGTTTTACCGCCATCACGCAAACAAGAACGTATATCGAGATCGTAGGTCAAATCGTAAATCTTGGTGGCGGGCAGATATGGCCTGGAGAGCAGCTTTCGTATGTTTGCTTTGCGCCCTCAGTCCGCTCAGGGACGCAGTTTGAGCGACTTTTTCGCGCATTCCACATCTTGAGACAAAGTACTTTTGCTCGCGATGATTCTTGTCGTGTTGAACTTGACATTCGGGCTGACGTGGCTCAGACTGTTTTTTCATAACACCTATAAGACATGCGTCTCACATAGTGGGACGCGCGAACCTCAAGGGAAAGATCCTGGAAATCCCGGGAGATTCGAAAAGTATCACGACGAGCATGGGGCGCTTCTGCAGGCGCTCAAAGACAAAGATGCGAAGCGCGCCGGAAGGACCATGCTGAAGCATCCTTCCGAAATTGAGAAAGACATTATGAACACCTGACTCCCGTGGGCAGGTGGTTTGCCGCTGCAAGTGGGCCGAACCCGGAGATGTGCCGTCTTAAGTGAGGTGGAACGATGCTTGATGACCGGCCCAGGGTTTTGTGCGTCAGCGCCCACGCAGCCGACTTTGCTGCCCGGTGTGCAGGAACCTTAGGTCACTATGCCAAAGGCCACGGTGTAGTCAAAGTGCTTTGTTGGAGCTTCGGCGAAAGAGGAGACTCGGCCGATAGCTGGTTAGATCATCCCAGGATTAAATGACAAGGAGGCAACCATGCCGGAACCGAAAACGAAGTACTACTACCACATCGCGGACGTCCCTCTAGTCCCGCTCACGGACAAGGTGGGGACCCACTTCATCGCGGGTCAAAACATCCTGTGCAGCTTCATTGAGCAGCCACCTGGGGCCACCTTCCCCATCCACAGCCACCCGGCGGAGCAGATTCTGGTCATCCTGGAAGGCTCCGAGGAGCATGTGTGCGGCGACGAGAAATTCACCATGAAGGCCGGTGATGTCTGCGTCCATCCGCCGAACACCCCCCACGGCGGCCATACCCCTACCGGGTTCAAGGGCATCGACATCTTCTCCCCGCCCCGGGAGGATTACCTGGCGTTGATGCGGAAACATGGTCTCGTGAAGTAACGAAGCCGGGACTGTGCCCCATGGGCATGGGACTTGAGCCCTCGGCCGCTGGGTGAGCAGGGGGCGGCAGGCTTGTCGTGCGGTCATCGAGGGGTGTACGCGTGCGAGATGAGATGGTCATTAAGGAAGAGGCAACCGCCGCTATCCTGCCAGGGGCTTCGCGGGCGCAATCCGGCGTCGTTCTCCGGGTGATCGACGCCTGCGCAGACGGTCTGTTGGTTGTGGCCCTGCTGGGCGAACTGGGGATCGTGTTCGCCAACGTGCTGGCGCGCGTCTTTTTCACCACGTCCTTCCTGTGGGCGGACGAGGTGGCGCGATTCGTGCTGTCGATCATCGCCTTCATCGGCGGCGCGGTCGCCTATCGGCGTCGCGAGCACGCTTTTGTGCGCGTGCTGCTCAATCGGTGCCCCGCGGGGTTGCAGCGAGTGTGCTTCACGCTCGCCGATGTCCTGGCGCTCTTCATCTCACTCGTCGCGGGGATCGCCTCCTTCGAATTCATCGAGTCAAGCTGGAGCGAGCGCACCCCGGTCTTCCAGCTCCCGGCTGGCACGATTGCCATCCCGCTTACCGTGGGCCTGGCGCTGATCGCCCTCTATGCCATCAACCACCTGCGCCGCGAACACGGACGGCGAGCCTGGGTGGTGGGAGGCCTCTTCATCGTGGCGATGGCGGGGGCGATGGCTACCCGCGGTCTCTGGCTGCCGTGGTTCGCCGGCGACAATGCCATCATTGCCACCGTGACCCTCTTCATCCTGGCGATCGTGGTCGGTGTGCCGGTGGGGTTTGTGCTGCTGATGGCCACGGCCAGTTATCTGTGGGTGACCGATGCTCCCTCGCTGGTATCGCTCCCGCAGAGCATGGTGAACGGGACCGGGAACTACATTCTCCTGGCGGTGCCGTTCTTCATCTTCACCGGACTGATCATGGAGCGGGGAGGCATCAGCCTGCGGCTCGTCCGCTTCGTCGAAACGGTCGTGGGCCACCTGCGGGGCGGCCTCCTTCAGGTGTCGGTGGTCAGCATGTACATCGTCTCCGGCCTCTCCGGTTCCAAGCCTGCCGACGTGGCTGCGGTCGGTACCGTGATGCGCGATCGGTTGCGCGATCGCCATGGTGCGGGCGAGGGCGCGGCCGTGCTGGCCGCCTCGGCCATCATGGGTGAAACGGTACCGCCCAGCATCGCGATGCTCATCGTCGGCTCGATCACGCAGCTGTCGATGGCCGCGCTGTTCATCGGCGGCATCATCCCCGCGGCGGTAATGGCCGCCTGCCTCATGGGGCTCATTTACTTCCGGGCCCGCCGCGCGGGGACGCCGTGCGCGCCGCGTGCCCCAGCCCGATCGATGCTGCGGGCGGCCCTCATCGCGGTGCCGGCGCTCCTGATGCCGGTGATCCTGCTG
>JBEKBO010000192.1:0-5705 GCA_050015355.1 Candidatus Korobacteraceae bacterium
GCAGCACCAGGGCCAAGCCGCACTGTTATGGCAAGCGGGGCTGGACATCGCGGCAACCATTCGCGTTTCCGGCGGAGGGAGAAAAATGTTTCTTGACATCCCCTTTTATAGAACGGCGTTCAACGTTTCCCCATCACTTGCGAAAAGGTCAGGTTCATTATTTCGGTCGTTGACCTTCTCCATCAGCTGGTCAGCAAGCCGTTGTGCTTCGCGCTGGCCCGGCACAATGCTCTTCGCCCAGGACTTCGTCCGTCTGCGACGCGGGGTTGAGGTGTAATCCCAGTAATACAGCTTCCATTTGGTCTCAAGATCTTGCACTTGAGGCCGCTGATAACGTTCTCGCACCACGGCCCTCCTTCCGTGGTGCTTCAATCGCGGTCTGTTTTTATCATCGAAGCGGATCATTGGCAAGCCTCCGATCCGCCGAGGAACTGTTTAACCAGCCTGAAGCGCCATGAGCGCCGTTCGCCTTGGCGAAGTATATGAGCGGGGATCATTCCCTGACGCGCCCAGTGCGCAACCGTGCTTCTGGCAACCTTCAAGAACTTCGCCGCGTCGCCGGAATCGACATAGCACTCGTGGACTGTCAACCCGGTCCGGATTGGGGCCGGTAGCGTTACGTCAGGGAAATGCTGCTGTGAATTCATTTTCAGCGTCCTTTATGGAGTCGTGTTCATCCGCACCGTACGGGTGCGGCTGACATGTACGGGAGAGCGCGTAGGTACAATGTCCGCGACCGGATGCTATTTGTGTTCGCCGCCAATCGTGACTTCGGCATGAGTCCCGCGCCGTACCAAAGCGGAAGAGGATACAATCTCGCTCGCCATCGGTGGGTAGTATGGCGCTGTACGTGCTTCTGCCTGTGGAAAACTCTTACTCATGCGTGCACTTGCAGCATGGCACGACGTCAATTGCGTACCAAAGGCTAGCCACGGATTTTTTTGTCGGGGATTGGAAAGAACTGAGGATAGTCGAGTGTTTAGCGCCTATCGGCCGCGGGAAGGAGTTGAGACAAGTAGCTGATTAGATTTAGGTTATCTTTTGTATTTCTTATTTGTTATCTGTTCAGCTGCCTGGTTCAATGCCTCCGACTGGGCATCGAGACGGGCTGCCTCGCAAAACGTCCGCAACCACCGAAACGCCTCGCCGGAGACTTCGTCGCCAAGGGCACCCTGCAGTTGATTCGCTTCGGCTCTACGGGTCGCGGCAATATCCCTGAGCGAAGAGCTCGCCTTTTCGACAAACTTGGCCACCGCATCCCGGCGGCCAAGCGCCCATGCCAAGTATGTGATTCGGAGTATCGCCTCGAAATCGGTGGGCCGGGTATCAAGGAGCGCTTGCCAGTTCGTTTCAAGCTGCTTCTCCCCCGCCTTTGTTATTGAAAATCGTCGGCTCTTGCGGGGGCCAGTCTCTGTGCACTTGATGAAGCCGGCCTTTTCCAAACGCGCAAGTACCGGCGCGCTGCTTCCCACCGACAGCCCAGCCCGAGATTTGAAATCGTACGGCGTCGCAAGTCCGCGCTGCACGAGAGCAAGTATGAAAACATCAATATCAGAAGTGAAAGTTTCGTCCGTCATACCGGAGGTATGTTCTCATATCAAAAGAGTTAGTGTATAGATAAAAATGGAGATGCTGAATTACGTCGAGAGCAGCACCTTACCCTTCGAAAGTCGCGATTCGATTAGACGGTGGGCGGCTGCAACGTCCCTTAGTGGGAAGATCTCGGAGATCGGAGGCTTAATTGCCCCTGCGCCATACAGCGCCAGCAGGCGCTCGACGATGCCGCGCAGATAGGGCACCTGGTCCCAAAACAATAAGATCTGTACGCCCGAGAGGCCGCGGTTTCGCTCCATGAAGTAAAACGGGTGGAAAACGCCCCCTTGCAGCAGGTCGCCAATAATCCTTGTCCATTCGCCAAGGCGAAACTGCACCGGGGGTACGATTTGAGCTGCTCCGATTGTGACAGCATGGCCGCCGGGTTGCAGGCAACGTACGCCCTTCCGAAGTCCATATCCGCCCAGCGAGTCAAGCACGAACTTCACTCCTTTACCACCGGTGAGCCGCTGAACTGCAGCTTCAAAGTCCTCGCGGAGGTAGTTGATGCCGTGGTCGAGGCCGAACGACTTCGCATAGTCCAGTTTGGCATCGCTGCTGGATGTACCGTACACCGTCAGTCCGTAGTGCTTTGCAACCTGCAATGCTGCAATTCCGACGCCTCCCGCGACTGCCTGGATCAGGATGTCATCACCCCTGCGGATGCGCATAACCTCGACGAGCGAATGGTACGCAGTGATGTACACGGCGGGGAGGGCGGCTGCTTCCTGGAGCGTCATGCCCACGGGCAACTGGAAAACGTGCTCCTGCGGAACAATGAGCGCCTCGGTGTAACCACCGAACTTCGTCACAGCCATAACGGGGGTGCCGATACCGACCTGTACGTCGGGGCCGACGTCGATTACCTCGCCCGAAACCTCGAACCCAGGGCAGATCGGAAGCCGCCCCGCCCACTTGTAGTATCCCCGGCGGGCAATAATGTCAGCATAGTTGACGCCTATGAAGCGGACGTGGACGAGCACTTCGCCAGGAGCGAGTGCGCGCGGTTGGATGGCGTCCCAATCAAACACGTCAGGAGCGCCGAAGCGGCGGAAGAGCATGCGGCGGTATTGTGGGCGATCGTTCACGGCGAGAGATTACGCCCCACGCGGCTTACCTGGCAACTGTCATCGGTCGATGACCTGTTTTCGTTCCTGCAGACCAAGCCCCATGCGCTAGCGAATTCTAACCAAGGCATATCAGAGCGTGCGCCAGCAGATCGGCCGCGTTCGCGGCGCCATGCAGTTATTCCAGATCGAATGGCTGCTGGAAACCCAGCAGGAGCAGTCCAACTCGGCGCGCCTCCGTTTCCTGCACGATGCCATCGACGCCATGCGCGATGAACTCAGCGAACTGGAGCAACTCTAATGAAGAGGGCCGTGCTTTACATGCGGGTCTCGACTCTCGACTAGAACCCCGCCTCCCAGCTTCACGACCTTCAGCAAATAGCCCAGCAGCGCGGGCTTAAGATCGTTGAGCAGTACGTCGATCATGGCGTCAGTGGCACCCGGGCCCGGCGGCCCGGGTTAGACCGGATGCTGGCTGATGCCCGCCGCGGCCACTTCGATGTCGTGCTGGTCTGGGCCTGCGATCGACTGGCCCGGAGCGTGCGTCACTTCCTGGAAGTGTTGGATGAACTGAACCGGCTGAACGTCGAGTTCGTCAGCTTCCGGGAGCAGCTTGATACCGGCGGCCCGCTGGGCCGCGCCGTCGTCGTAATCATCTCTGCCATCGCGGAGTTGGAACGCTCGCTGATCGTCGAGAGGGTCAGGGCTGGAATGCGTCGCGCTCGCCTCGAAGGCCGGCACATCGGCCACCGGCCACTCGATATCGATCACAACGCGGTGCTACGGCAGCGCATCCACGGCCAGAGCATCAGCCAAATCGCCAAAACCTTCTCGATCTCCTGGGCAAGTGTCTCGCGCATCCTGAAACAGGCCCAACCGGCCTGTCCAAAAGGGTCGCTGCAAACCCACCCCCAAGTACAAGAAAACAGTCAGCCGGAAATCGCATGCTTTCACGAGAGACACTTGTTGTCTCATCTTTTGTTCGCCTCCAGATAGAAACCGCTAACGTGCGCTGTACGACCCTATGTGCGCAGTCGCCGAAGCCCGCGCAACCCGCACTGCACCAACTTACGTTTCTCCACGATTCTCTCCCGGCCCCACCCGTGAGCACCGGAGCGGACGGCGACGACGAGTGTGTTTCATGGTGTAGTCTCCCAAAAGTTGGCCCGTCGGTTAGGATGGGCCTAGATCATGTCGGTATAACCACGGTATGTCAAGAGATTAATCTACTTGGGTGACTCTAGCAAAAAGTCCAGCGGCAGATACGTGCATTTTTCTTTGGGAAGATCGCCGGAACCCTCATCTGGGTCAACTTCGATCGTCACGGCCTGCTGAACCTGATCAACAAACTCGGGGGCCAGTTCATCGCCAACATCGATGACATCCGTCCCCAGTTCCGTACCGATGAGAATGCCTTCCTGTCGCAGAACGCGATCTATCAGGGCACCCTCGTCCGGGACAGCGGCCAGACCGCCGGCGCCACCATCAATCGACTCGACACGCAGATGACGGCCGTCAGCGGCATGAAGGAAGAGGCCAAACCCTGGTACTCCGACCAGATCCTGCCCTTCGACATCACCCTGGCCGGCACCAACGAAATGGGCGCCGCCACGACCATGAAAATCTTCGGCGTCGAGATCCTGAACGAAGGCTCCGGCGTGTCGATCGACGATGCCGTGACCGAGATGCAGGCGACCTTCGTCGCCCGCTTCGTCGAGCCTTGGCAGGCCGTGTCGCGCAAGTGTTCATAGAAAGTTTGTTTTTTTACCCTTACACCGAGTGCTTCGCGACGAATAGAAAAATCTGTCTCGCGCGGGCGGGACAGGAGGCGGGTGGCCTTGCGATCCCAGAGCGCACCACCTGGACAACTACTACATATAGTGGCGCCGCGTAACTTATAACAACCTAGTCCATTGAATGCAGGTCGAGAGTTTACGCGACGCCGCTTTCGAGGAAGTAACCGACTGGTCTCGCTGCATCAGCGATGGATCTCATCACCACTGCTAACCATGCGATTTGCTGTTCGCGTCTTCGCCGGTGGTCGGGATTGACATCGATGCTAGGCTTGAAAGAGAAGTGAATTATCCAGGGGAACTGTGGTTGGTCCGCCGATGATGGCGGTCTTCCGGTCTTTAGCTTGGCCTGAGTTGTCTTTATTTATATGGGCGGGTAGGGAGTAGAAGTAAGAGCTGGATTCTCTTGCCGCCCCCGCCGCCGTTCCTGTTCCAGGAACGGACGGCATTTTTACTTCTTTTACACCTGATGAATGGGGTCGCCAACGCCGCGGTGGTCGTGAGGCCGTTTGAGCGCTGAAAGGCTGCGCGTAATGAGGCTTAGTCGACTCTGGCCTGACACTTTTTCGTCATCCGACCAGCCTGCCGTGTTCTCTGCGTGGGGCGGTGACAAGCACGTCCTGAGTTGATCCCGATGCTGTACGTTGGTATCAATGCGCAAGCATCCGAATCGTCGCTCGCTCTGTCACGAGTGATGGTCCGTGCGGCAGCGGTTCGAGGCCTGGAATTCAGTGTCGCCCGACCACCACTCGTATGCTATTTTGGAATCCTAAGCGGTTGCAGGACAGCTACCGGGTTGATGTGCGCGAAATCACTGTGCAGGCTCGACGAAACATAGAACCGGCCACGATCTTTCCGATTTTGGTGGCTATCAGTTTCTGTCATCTTCTAAATGATATGGTGCAATCGCTGATTACAGCGATTTATCCAATCCTGAAGAGCTCCTTCCACCTGGACTTTGCACAGGTTGGGCTGATAACCCTCACCTATCAGATGACCGCATCCCTTCTGCAGCCTGTGGTGGGTTTCTACACTGATCTCCGGCCCAAGCCATTTTCCTTGCCAATCGGAATGAGCTTCACCCTGGTTGGCTTGGTGCTTCTCTCGCGAGCCCCCAATTTCCCTTTGCTTCTAGTACCCCGACCGCTTGATTGTGTAATGAAGTTTGTGTCGGGCCTGCTTGCGGGTGAACTTCCAGTCGATAGCAACGCGGGTGTGATTCATGCGGCGATTCCAAGCCCGGGTTTGTTTG
>JBEKBO010000193.1:0-5409 GCA_050015355.1 Candidatus Korobacteraceae bacterium
TTCCGCGAATCTGGTCTAGAGCAGTTGCAGAATAGGTGTGCCCCGGAGCCGGGCCGGGTCCCCGGCAAACCCTTGGCGTTTGCTGACGCAACTTCATGGGGTATGCCTTTCGCGAAACTGGTCTGGCGGGCTGCTGATTGCATGCTGGTGGGAGTGGAAGGCACCCCTTCGGGTGTAAGCTGGTGACTGCCCCAACACGCGCAACCACGGCGCGTGCCGGAGTCCCCCAGGCGGGCGAACGGATGAGAATGCGCGGCCCCGGAGATTTTTCCTGGTTTGGCCGGGCTCGCGGGTTATCCCTTTGGTACGAGTTTTCTCCGTCCGGCGTGGTTCGTGCTGGCGTTGTTTGTTTTTTTTTTGATATAAGAGCAAATTGAGTGGTGCTCTCTAAGGTGCAAATATGGCAGACGTAGGCATGGCGCAAGGAACCGCAATGGAGATCATAGTCAGCAAGTCTGACCTGCTCAAAGAGCTGACCGCTACCCAGGGCGTGGTGGAGCGCAAGACAACCATCCCGATCCTCTCCAACTTCCTGTTTGAAGCTTCCGCCGACAAGCTTTCCATCACCGCGACCGACCTCGACCTGAGCCTGCGCACGGCATGCCCGGCGCAGACCAAAAAAGAGGGGTCGTGCACCATCCCGGCCCGCAAGCTTTACGATTACGTCAAGCTGCTTCCCGAGGGCGACATCGCCATCAAGCTGCTGGAGAACCACTGGGTCAACATCCGTTCCGGCCGCTCCAATACCAAGATGGTCGGCATGGCGCGGTCGAACTTCCCCAGTCTCCCCGCGTTTCCCACGTCTGGCGTCGTCAAGATACCGAGCGACGTGCTGCGGCAGATGATCGCCAAAACCATTTTCGCGATTTCCAACGAGGAATCGCGCTACACCCTGAACGGCGCGCTGTTGCTTCTGAAACCGGAGTCGATCGTCATGGTGGCCACCGATGGCCACCGGCTCGCCCATATCGAGCGGGCCAACACCCCGCTGGAGGTCTCCGGCGAGCTGAAGACTCTGGTGCCGAAAAAGGCCATGGCCGAGCTGCTCTCGCTGCTGGGCGCCGGCGAAAGCGAATTCGTCGAGTTCGCCAAGGACGAGACGACGCTGTTCTTCCGCCTCGGAACCCGTCTGCTCACTTCGCGCCAGCTCACCGGGCAGTTCCCCAACTACGAAGCGGTGCTGCCCAAGGAATGCACTCGCTCGGTGGCTGTCACCACCGCCGAGATCATGGCGGCCATCCAGCGCGTGGCGCAGTTTGCCGACGAGCGCTCCGGCGCCATCCGCCTGCGGCTGGAGAAGAATGATCTCAAGATCTCCTCGTCTTCGACCGAAACCGGCGAATCGGAAGACTCGATCGAGATTGCCTACTCGGCCGAACCAATGACCATCGGCTTCAACTCGCAGTACCTGGTCGACTTCTTCAAGAACGCCGACGCCGATCAGGTGCGCCTGGAGTTCAAGGACGCACAGTCGGCCGGCCAGCTCCGCCCGGATATTCCGGATGCCGAGTTCAAGTATCGCTACGTGGTCATGCCGATGAGGATCTGAGGTATGGCGCGCAATCCGAAATGGACGAGAGATGAGCTAATTCTCGCGCTGGATCTCTACTTCGAGGTAGTCGAACTCAGTGGAGTGCTCAACCGATTAGGATTGCCTTCTAAAGGTCAGTCGAATTATCGAAATCCGAGCAGCATCGCCATAAAATTGGGCAACTTCAACCGCCTCGACAGCAAGCGTAGCGGAGGTGGATTAGCTCACGGCAGCAAGCTAGACGAAGAAGTCTGGCGAGAATTTTCAAAGAACCGCGCGAGGCTGGCAGAGGAAGCGGCTGCTATTAAGCGCAGAGTCGCTGCTAGGCGCGACTAAACGGCGCGGTTTCCTTGTAGGTAAATCCCGAAATATCAGACTGTCATGGCGAGCGAAGTCGAGCCATCTTTTGTTTCTAACGTCAAAAACAAAGGGTGGCTCCACTCCGCTTCGCTCCGGTCGCCATGACATCCTCTTCAGGGATATCAGGGACCCAAACCCAAGCCTCCACCCAAGCGCCGTCGTCCGGCGAGTCATCAACTTTAGCATTTGGGTATATCGAAACTTCCTCTGTTGCATACAGATCACGGGCACGGCTGCGGATGCGCTCTTTTTCTGATTTCATGTTTCTTGCTCTCTCGTCGGACTACTACGAAACCGCTCTAATCATAGCTATCATGCGCCGCATTCCCCCTGAAAAGGCAACTATCGAGGGGGAATAATTCGAATCTGAATCGAAATCCTTTGCAGCCGGATGTCCATCTAAATGGCAGGCGGTTGAGGCGGGGAGATTTGTTCCCTTTGCCGGTGCTGCTTATATTCGGGAGTCATGAACATGCTCAAAGGGTTCCGCCAGTTTCTGCTTCGTGGCAACGTGGTTGATCTCGCCGTTGGTGTTGTCATCGGCGCGGCGTTTGGAGCCTTGGTTACGGCGTTCGTGAAGGACCTGCTTACGCCGCTGATTGCCGCAGTTGCCGGCAAGCCCGATTTCTCGGCCTTTTCCTTCACCGTGAATGGGGCGAAATTTGCCTACGGTGACTTTTTCAACATGGTGATTTCCTTTCTGCTGATCAGTGCGGCGGTCTACTTCTGCGTGATTGTTCCGGTCAACAGGTTGGTCAGCCGTGCGCGCCGCGAGCCTCCGGCCGATCCGGCGACGAAGAAGTGTCCCGAGTGCCTGATGGAGATTCCCATCGACGCCCGGCGCTGCGGTCATTGCGCCTCGGAGCTAACGCGCCAGGCGGCGTGACACCGGCGTGTTTCCGAATCTGAAATCCTGAATTTCAAAGGGCCGGACCGCGGGGTCCTAGGCACGCGCCGTGGTTGCGCGTGTTGAGGCAGTCAGTGTCCCTTGTAGAACCCCTTCCGGCGCTGCTCGCTATAGCGTTGCAGCGCGTCCTCGATGATGGGGTGAGCGTTGCTGGCGGGCTCCAATTCATCTACTTCCACCTTCTTGCCCTCCAGATTGCTTGTAATCCTGGAAGAAGCGCCGCAGCATGGCCAGGCGGTGAGGGGGCATCTCGCTGAATTCCTGATAGCTGTTGAACTCCGGGTCCTTGGTGGCTACGGCGATGATCTTGTGATCTTTTTTGCCGGAGTCGATCATGGTCATGAGCCCGATCGTGCGCGCCTCGATCAGCGTCAGGGGCACCACCGGTTCCTGGCAAAAGACCAGCACGTCGAGCGGATCGTCATCTTCGGCGAGGGTCTGCGGAATGAATCCATAGTTGGCCGGGTAGTAAGCAGCCGAGTAGAGAACGCGATCCAGGCGGATGAGCCCGCTTGGCTTATCCAACTCGTATTTCACGCTGGAGCCGAAGGGAATTTCGATCACGCTGAGAAACTCGGCCGGAAGCCGTTCGCCGGGAGTGATGTCGTGCCAAGGATGAATCATGCGGAAAGTCTCCGCATGGTTTGATGCTGGATTCCCGCTCAGGATTGGCCTGGGGGAGCCATGGCAGACGAAGTTCTTTCCGCAGGGGATTGGCCTGGAGGTGCACGCCGCGGCACGTATGCCGCGCACCCCGCATGGGCGAGCGTGTAGAATCCGAAGTGAAACGGTGATCTGATGCCGAGCTCTTGTGGCAGGGATATCTCAACATAACTCAGGGTGGTCCCTTAGTCGATGGCATCCCCGGTAGAGGCGAACCAAGCGGACGGCAGTGCAGCCGGTCGCGGCAAGGCGGCCGCCGCGATGGTGGCGGCGGGCATCTTTCTCAGCCGCATCGCCGGCTTGATTCGCGACCGCGTTTTTGCCCATTTTTTCGGCAACACGGATGCCGCCGACGCCTTTCGCGCCGCTTTCCGCATTCCTAATTTTCTTCAGAACCTGTTCGGCGAAGGGGTGCTGTCGGCCTCGTTTATCCCCGTTTACGCGCGGCTGCGGGCCGAGCAGGAGGACGAACAGGCGGGAAAGCTGGCGGAGGCGATCTTCGCCCTGCTGTTCCTGGCGACGACAGTCTTGGTTGCGCTCGGCATTTTCGCCACGCCGTGGCTGATCGATGCCATCGCACCGGGCTTCCACGGAGACAAGCGCGAACTCACGGTTCGCCTGGTGCGCATCCTGTTTCCCGGCGCCGGCCTGCTGGTGTTCAGCGCCTGGTGCCTGGGAATCCTCAACAGCCATCGCCGGTTCTTCCTTTCCTACACCGCGCCGGTAATCTGGAACATTACGCTGATCGCGGCGCTGGCTTGGCGCGGCGGGCATGTTTCCGCTTCCAGGCTGGCTGAAATTCTCTCCTGGGCATCGGTGGTTGGCAGCGCCTTGCAGTTCGCGGTGCAACTGCCGACCGTGTTTCGCTTCCTGTGGCCATTGCGTCTGCGGCTGGGCGCTCAGCGAGAGCACGTTCGCACGGTGCTGCGCAACTTTGGGCCGGTGTTTGTCTCGCGCGGCGTGGTGCAGATCAGCGCCTACGTCGATTCCCTGCTCGCCAGTTTTTTGCCGACTGGGGCGGTCGCCGCGCTCTCCTATGCGCAGACGATCTATACGCTGCCGGTGAGCCTGTTCGGCATGTCCGTCTCGGCCGCCGAGTTGCCCGCCATGTCGAGCGCGCTCGGCACCGACGAGCAAATCGCGCAGGCTTTGCGCGAGCGATTGGCGCGGGGACTGGAGCAGATCGCCTTTTTCGTGGTGCCCTCGGCTGCTGCATTCCTGCTTCTTGGCCACGTAGTGGTTGCAACCCTGTATCGCTCCGGACTTTTCGGGACCAGGGATGTGACCTACGTTTGGGGAGTTCTGGCCGGCTCCAGCGTCGGCCTGCTGGCCTCGACCTTCGGACGCCTCTATTCATCGGCCTTCTACGCCTTGCGCGACACCCGCACACCACTGAAGTTCGCGACGGTTCGGGTGGCGCTCACAGTCGTTCTCGGGTATCTGTGCGCGCTGCCGTTGCCGCCCCTGCTGGGGCTGGACCGCAAATGGGGAGTCGCCGGCCTGACCCTCTCGGCGGGAATCGCCGGCTGGATCGAGTTCGGGTTGCTGCGCCGCTCGCTCGCCAGGCGCATCGGCGCCGTGTCATATTCGGTCGCGCGCACCGCCAAGCTTTGGCTGGCCGCGCTGGCCGCCGCAGCCGCCGGACTTGCGCTGTGGCGGGTGAGTCCCGCGGCGCATCCCGTGATGACGGGGGTGGTGGTGCTGGTGCCTTATTGCCTCGTCTACCTGCTGCTGACGCAATGGATGGGCATTTCGACGATTGGCAGCGCCTGGCGGGCGCTCAGGCGACGGTAACGCAGTTTTCGGGTTGATGTATCCAAGAACGATTATTCCAGCGTGTCACCCTGAGGTTGAGCCGTTTTGCGGGCGTCTGCGGGGTCCCCGGAAAGCCAGATTTCAGGCTTTCTGGGGTGCTTTGAGCCCGCAGGCGAAATCCTGAGCGCAGCGA
>JBEKBO010000194.1:0-5240 GCA_050015355.1 Candidatus Korobacteraceae bacterium
ATTGCCATTGGCTTGGCATTCCTGGCGCCGTTTGTCATTAATTTTGCGCTCAGGCGGCTGCTCAAGGACGAGCGCGAGCGGACGGCCTGAGAACTTGTGTCGGTGCCCCACATCTGCCGCAGTTAGCAGATGTGGGACTTTGATTTTGATTCACTGGCGGTTGCGGTTGGCTCATGTGGGAACGATGGAATCTGGGTGGCCCATTCTAGCCTGCATCGGGGCCCCCGACGAGGCTCGGCTCGTTGGGGTGATCGGTTGGCTAGAGTGGGGTAGTTCCTCTCTGAGAATTGCACGTGGGGTTTACCGCTCCAGATCATCGAGCATGAGTTGCATCTCGGATTCCGCGTGGCGATTCCCGCTGCGTTTAGCGGCGGCAATTCCATCCCGCAGCATTTGCGCCGCCTCGGCGCGGCGATCCGCGCCCGCCAGTGATTGCGCGGCCATGAAGTAAGCGTTGGCGTAATCGGGATGTTTTTCGAGCAGCAGCTTGAACTCGGCGACCGCTGCGTCGACATTGCCGGAGTTAGAGTACTCCATCGCCAGCGCGTAGCGGGTCAACAGGTTGTTCGTGTCCTGAGCAAGAATTTCCTTGAGCTGCTCCACTCGACTTGGCGCCATCTGCATCCTCGGCACGCCAAGGTTTCCAACATGTGCCGTAGTTGCGTATGTTGGGATCAGCGCGGCGGCCAGCAACATCTTATCGTACTCCCGCCCCGTCTCTGGAGTCGTCATCCCCCGCGTCCGGGTAGTGTCCTAAAGCTGCGTTGCCGGGTGCCCCAGGTTTCGCGCCGCCAAGGAACTCTTTTGAGACAATCCGCGCAGCCTGTCTGGCTGTGCGACCTGCAGCAAAAAGCTCATTCGGTTCGCGGCGCTAACCTGGGATAGTTTTTGTACTTGTTGCGAATTGTCCCCTCGCCGTGCAGGTCTGTAGAATAGCGGTACTCGGCGAAGTCCAGCTGCGGCGGCAATTCCCTTTGAGATGATTCTATGTGTTGCCCTTATTTCATTCCGGACCAGCGCCATGATGCCGATCTGTGGCTTTGGCGCCAGCGCTTGCCCTTGGGCGACGCTTTCCGCGGCTGCTGTTCGGCTTCCGGGCACCAGGGAGAGCGACCGGATGACGAAGCTTTGCGGCAGTGCAACCTCGGCTATGCTCGCTGTGCCTGGCTTCCCGTCGAACGCGCCGCCGATGCCGTCCGCTTCTGCGTGCCGCGCGACGCGCCGGCGATTCTGCGGATTCTCTTCGCCATGGAGTTGAACCATGCGCCCGGCGAATCCGGAGTGCTGGAATTCTCGCGGGCAACTTCCACCTGGCTGAACTCTCATCGCGATAAGCGGCTTCAGCGTCAGGCAGAGTGCTTTTTGGCCGCATACCTCAGCCGCCGGGGCCCCCATCACGCGCCGTAGTTGCGGGTGATGGGGCAAACACCCGGCACCCCCGGCACGCGCGTAGTCGCGCGGGCTGGGGTAGAGTGGCCGCTGGGCAATGAAGTCTTCAAGCAGGGAAAGGATCGTCTGGTGAGCACCGAAAGCGAAAAGGAAGAACAAGCAAGAACCCGGTTCGACGCATTGCTGAACCCGAAACCGGTTGCCGGGTCGGCTTCCGAGATGGTGCAATACGTTCTTCCGAACGACGCTAACCCGCTCGGCGCCCTGCTGGGCGGACGGCTGATGCACTGGATCGATCTGGCGGGAGCGCTGGCGGCGCACCGGCATTCACGCAGTTACGTCGTTACCGCCTCCATCGATCACCTGGATTTTCTCGTGCCCGGCCGCGTCGGTGACCTCATGATATTGCAGTCCTCGGTCAACCGGGTCTTCCGCACCTCGCTCGAGGTCGGCGTAAAGGTCTCGGTCGAGCATTACTTGTCGAACGAGCGCAGTCACGTGAGCAGCGCTTACCTGACATTCGTGGCCGTAGACCGCCATGGGCGCAAACTCCAGGTGCCTCCGGTATTGCCGGAGACCGAGGACGAGAAGCGCCGCTATGATGATGCGGGCCGGCGGCGCGAAATCCGGCAGGCGGAAAAGATACGCAAACTGGAGCGGCTCAAACCCTGAGCATTTCGCCCCATCGGCTCCCCGGCAGGCAACGTGGTCGCGTGTATTGGACTAGACCTGGTTGCATAAGTATTTCTTTGGAGGGGCCGGCATACATGACAGCTCTTCGCTATGGCTTATATGTCTTGGGGTTAGGCATTGCTCCAGTCTTAAAAGAGATCATGTCAGCCGCGTCGTCCGGAGCCATAATGGCATGGGCTTTAGCCCCTGAGGGAATTGCGGGTTCTTCCAAAATGCATTTGTGCAACCAGTTCTAGCCGTTAACCTTTTCTCCGCAGTCAAGGTGAACGTTACATGGACAGCGCTGAATTCATACATCGATTGCATTTCGCCTTTACGGTTACTTATCACTATCTTTTTCCGCAGCTCACCATGGGACTGGCGCCGCTCATCGTGGCGCTAAAGACCCTGGCCCTGTGGAAGAAAGACCAGCGTTACGACGATGCCGCGCGCTTCTGGGCGAAGATCTTCGGCATTTCCTTCGTCTTCGGCGTGGTCACGGGAATCCCCATGGAGTTCCAGTTCGGCACCAACTGGTCGCATTTTTCCAAATACGCCGGCGGCGTTATCGGACAAACGTTGGCCATGGAAGGCACCTTCGCCTTCTTCCTGGAGTCGGCTTTTCTGGGACTGTTTCTCTACGGCGAAAAGCGGCTGAGCAAAATTGCTCACTGGTGGTCGGCCGTGGCCGTGTTTGCCGGCTCCTGGCTGTCGGGCTACTTCATCGTAGCCACCGACGCCTGGATGCAGCACCCGGTGGCGTATGCGCGGACCGCCGATGGCGCGGTGACGCTCACCAGCTTCTGGGGACTGGTGCTGAATCCGTGGGCCATCTGGCAATACGCGCACAACATGACCGGCGCGGGCGTGACCGGCGCTTTTGCCATGATGGCCGTTGGCGCCTTCTACCTGCTCAGCAAACAGCATTTGGAGCAGGCAAAAATCTTCCTCAAGGTTGGCGTGGCCGCGGCGCTGATCTTTGTGATCCCGTTGATCGGGCCCACGGGCGACGGCCAGGGGCGCAACCTGGCCGAGCATCAACCGGTCACGCTGGCCGCCATGGAAGCGTTGTTCGAGTCGCGCCAGGGCGCTCCGCTGGTGATCATCGGTCAACCCGACGTCGAGCGAAAGAGGATCGACAATCCGATTGTGGTTCCGCGCATTCTCAGCCTCCTCTCCTACCGCAGTTGGAATGCTCGGATGCAGGGGCTGGATGCGTTTCCGCGGTCGGAGTGGCCGGATAACATTCCATTGCTCTACTTCAGCTACCACATCATGGTCGGCCTGGGGACGATCTTCATGGCCGTCATGCTGGTTGCGGCCTTGCTGCTCTGGCGCAAGCGGCTCTTCGAAGCGCGCTGGATGCTCTGGATTCTGCTGCTGAGTTTCCCGCTGCCCTTCATCGCCAACACGGCGGGCTGGATGACGGCCGAGATCGGGCGGCAGCCATATCTCGTCTATGGATTGATGCGCACGGCCGACGGTTTTTCCAAGTCCGTTTCGGCGGGCAATGGCTGGTTCACGCTGCTCGGCTTCATGGGAATGTATTCCATTCTGTCCATTCTCTTCCTCTTCCTGATCCGCCGCGAGATCGAGCACGGTCCCGAGGCGCACGGGGAACAAGCGGGGGTGAATTAACATGCCGACACTCTGGTTCTGCATCATCGCCGTTATGCTGACCTGTTACGTCATCCTCGACGGCTTCGACATTGGCGCCGGCGCCATTCACCTGCTCGCCGCCCGCACCGACGATGAACGCAAGCAAGTGATCCGCGCCATTGGCCCGGTGTGGGACGGCAACGAAGTCTGGCTGCTGGCCACCGGCGGCGTGCTCTATTTCGTTTTTCCGCAGCTCTATGCCTCCAGCTTCAGCGGCTTCTACCTGCCGCTGATGATGGTGCTTTGGCTGCTCATGCTGCGCGCCATCGGCATCGAGTTCCGAACCCACATCGAGCAGGATGTCTGGAAGGCATTCTTCGACGGCATCTTCGCCCTGGCCAGTATTTTGCTGGCCATCTTTTACGGAGCCGCGCTGGGCAACGTGGTGCGCGGCGTGCCGCTCGGCCCGGATCATTACTTCTTCCTGCCGCTGTTCACCAATTGGCAAGTTGGGCGCGAGCCCGGCATTCTGGATTGGTACACCGTGCTCTCCGGCGTGCTGGCGCTGGTGGCGCTGGCGAGCCACGGAGCCCACTACGTCGCCGTGAAGACCGAAGATGGCGTAAACCAGCGGGCGCGCCGGATTGCCGTAGTGCTTTGGCCGGCGCAGCTTGCGCTCACCTTGTTAAGCCTGGTGGCGACCCTGTGGATTCGTCCCGAACTGGTGGCCAACTACCGGGCCGCGCCGGTCGGATTCATCATTCCGTTGGCGGTCTTCGGCAGTATCTTCGCCATGTTCATCTTCGGACGCAAGGGCAACGACCTGGGCGCGTTTCTCGCCTCGTCGCTTTATTTGGCATTCATGCTCGTCGGAGCCGTCTTCGCGCTCTACCCGGTCATCCTGCCGGCCGTCGACCCGCGCTACAACCTCACCATCCAGAACTCGGTCACCTCCAGTTACGCGCTGGCGGTAGGGCTCTGTTGGTGGAGCGTGGGCATCGTGCTGGCCATCGCCTACTTTGTCTTCATCTACCGCATGTTCCGCGGCAAAGTGAAACTGAGCGACAGCGGCGAGCACGGCTACTGATTGCCGGGAGGGATAACGTCTACTGGTCCTAAACGCACCTCGCGAGTGTCATCCTGAGCGCAGCGAAGGATCTGCTTTTTTGGTGCCCCATATCTGCCCGCCTTTGGCAGATGTGGGGTAGTTTCTTCTTTCTGAATCGTAACGCGCGGATGTCTATCCCAAGCCGCTTTTGCCGTTGCGGCTACTGATTCTAACCATATGCCTCGTGGGTGTCATCCTGAGCGCAGCCGGGGTCCCCGGCGACGGCCGCGTTTGCCGTTGCTGGGGTGGAAGCGAAGGATCTGCTTCTTCTCGCACCTCAGAAGCAAAGTTCGGGTGCCCCAGGTTCCGCGCCGCGCAGTTCGGCGCTAACCTGGGGTAGTTTCTTCGGGGAAGCTAGAGCGGTTCCCATGAAGCTATATACCGTATCCGCAGTGTTTGAACCAAGCTGCGGCGTTGTCCGGGGTGATAGCTGCGAGGGCCAGAGCAGCAGCCTGTTCGAGGGCTTCCAGCA
>JBEKBO010000195.1:0-7441 GCA_050015355.1 Candidatus Korobacteraceae bacterium
TCGATCCTCGAGATCGACAGGGAAAGCGAAACCTCACCGCAGGTAAGCCTGGTTTCGTCGCAGGCCGAGTAAAGCAGACCGCTGCGGAGAAACAAAACTGGACCGGAGGATTGGGCGGGGGAGTTCGGTTCACGTGGTGATATGCATGAGCTATCAGCAGGATTCTCAACAAATGAACATAGGGGATGAAATTCAATGAGCGCGATGACGAAGAGAACACTTCGCGACAGGGTCAACCAACGCAATGGCTTACTGGTGGCGGGGGCCTTCAATGCGATGAGCGCGAAGATCGTTGCCGACCAGGGGTTCGAAGCTGTCTTTCTGACAGGCGCAGGTTTGGCCAACATGAACTATGGTGTACCCGATCTGGGGATTACCGGCCTACGGGATGTCGCCGAATGCACTGCGCGGATGCGTGACGTGGTAGATATTCCTCTGCTCGTCGACGGCGACACCGGCTTCGGCAACGCGGTGAACGTGTGGCAGACCGTCAGAACGCTGGAGCAGGCTGGCGCCGACGGGATACAGCTCGAGGATCAGACCTTTCCTAAGCGTTGTGGCCATTTTGAGGGCAAGAGTGTGATCCCTTTGGCCGAAATGCTGGCGAAAATCCATGCCGCCGTGGACGCAAGACGTGACGAGAATTTTCTCATCATCGCTCGTACGGACTCGCGTGCGGTGCTTGGTTTCGAGGCCGCTGTGGACCGCGTCCGTCAGTTCGGGGATGCGGGCGCCGACATCCTTTTCGTGGAGGCAGCGGAGAGCCTCGAAGAGGTTTGCCAGATTCCAAAATTGCTCGACAAGCCACCACTAGTGAACATTGTAATCGGCGGGAAAACGCCGGTTTCGGACGCCAAGGAACTCGGGCGTATGGGTTACGGCATGGTGCTCTATGCCAACGCTACGTTGCAGGGAGCGGTAGTCGGCATGCAGAAGGCTCTTGGCGTACTTAGGCGTGCCGGTTGCTTGGACGAAGATCCAACTCTCGTTGCACCCTTTCTTGAGCGCCAGCGGTTAGTGAATAAGCCGCTGTACGACGAACTCGAGAAGCGCTATTCAGTTTGATGGCTGAGACCAGACTCCGATATTGATTGGAACAGCGCAGATGAGTTGTACGAGGACAGGCGTGAACTCTTGGTGAGATTCGTGCCTCTTCAGCATCCCGTAGTGTCCAAAAACTGGATCCTCATACTCGTCAGTAACTTCCGTCCTTTCGCAGCTGCCCTCACGCGGCCCGGTAATAGTAGTTCAGCATCCCACCCAGTCGCTGGTGCCGCCGGATCGGTCCACGGTGCACGGACTGACAGGCCTCGGGAGTAATAAGCCGGTTGCCGAGTCCCTGGTGATGCCGTTCCAGATGATAATGCGCCACGAATTCCCGGACCACCTTCCGCAGCGAACCCTCACCAAACAGGATCATCCGGTCCAGGCAGGCTTCCTTGATTGTGCGCACAAACCGTTCCGCGTAGGCGTTCAGATTGGGCGAGCGCGGCGGCAACTTCACCGACCGAATCCCCACTTCGGCCAACATTTTCAGGAACTCCGCCGTGAACAGCGGATCGCGATCATGGATCAGATACCGTTTCCCTACGAACAGCCCATCGACCGGATCGCTGAGATCGCGGGCGATCTGGCTCATCCAGAGTCCATTAACCTGGCTCACAATTCCGGCAATCTTGATGCGGCGGCTCGACAGCTCGATGAAGAACAGCACCAGGAATCGCTGCAGCCCGCGCCGCGTCCACACTTCCACCGTGAAGAAGTCGGCCGCCACAATCAGTTCCCAGTGCCGACTCAGAAACTCCTTCCAGGTCGTCTTCCGATTCGGCTCCATGCCCTTGTTCTTCAAAATATTCGCGATCGTGCCGCGGGCAACCGCATGTCCCACGTTGGATAGGGCTCCCTGGATGCGGCGATAGCCCCAATCCCGGTTCTCCACCGCCATCCGTACCACCAAGGCCGCTATCGCTGAGATCGTTCGCGGCCTTCCGGGTGCACGCCTCGCACTGCCGTCATATTTCTCAGCGATCAGCTTGCGGTGCCATCTTAATAAGGTCTCGGGCGTCACAATCGTGCCGATCTCCCTCAAGACCCGTCGCTTCAGCACCTTAGCGCGGACGGCTAGGCGACCTCGCTGGTCGTCATCGAACCGCAGTCGACGGTCCCCAATCTGCGCTCGCAGAACTCGGTTCTCCTCGCGGAGATAATCAATGATCCGCTGTTGTTCGTGATTCATCCAACCAGCAACGGCAACGAGCAACAGGCGGAAAGGATCAAGGGTGCGTGGCATCTGGGCAGCTTACCACCCTCATCTGCGCGCTCGCCGTGAATTCTGTCGGATTTTCAATCGGATCGAGTTTTTGGACACTGCGGGATCAACCGCTGCAGCGGAGCAACCATATCTACGTCAACACCGCTTATGTAACCTTGCGGCCACTGCCACAGTGGAACGTGACTATTGCCTATACGTATATGCAAGACAATCTGCAGACGGACATGATCTTCGCGACCGACCCAGTTGTGGCGTTGTACGCGCAGTCTCTGGTTCCCTACAAGCAGCTCAGCCAGACTTACTCGGTGCGGTCTACATATGAGGTAAAGAAGCGGCTGGGGTTGGGATTCGATTTTGCCCATTCCGCTGCCCATAGCGGCATGCGCCCGGATCTCAACTCGAACAATTACCCGGCTTTCCCGGCCGTGTCGCCAGTAGACTTCGCCGCAGCACTCGCGCTTGCTGCGGGACCGATTTCGCAAGTCAATATCCCACAAGCAATTCTGGGATCTACGGTCAACTATCATTTTCCTTCTGGAGTCGATGCTGGACTGAAATTCAACTACAGCAGTTACGTAGACGTTATCAACCCGAATCAGACGGGTCGATTGCGCTCGTACATCGCATTCCTCGGGAAGACTTGGTAACGGAGCACAAAGAACAGGGCCGAAGCAATTGATTGTAAGTAGCAATCTACGCTACGTAGGGGCTACGAAATGGCGGCCATTTCTGTTCTATGTCTGTCCGGCAGAACACTGGCTCGGTATGTCAAGGATGGTGTAGCAGCGAGGACAAGCCAGACGGCTTTGCTTCTTTCTCTGCCTCATGTTCTTCTTCCGGCTTCTTTCCGAACGTCCAATAGAGCGCCACATAGGCGACGGTATGGGAATCGCCCTGCACGCTGTGTCCCGCCGTAAACAGCAGGCTGGCATTCTTGTAGAAGTTGTACATGCCGCCGAAATTCAAGATGTGAGTATTGCCGGTTGCGAAACTCTGGCGGCCGGGATTAAACCATTCGCCGCCGACAGTCAGTTTCTTGTTGAGTTCTTTCTGGAGTTGCCATCCGAAGAACGCGGTATTGCGCATGCCAGGAGCAGGGTTGACGATGTAGCCGCCCCCACCGTAACTCTGCCAGCCGTGTCCAAAGCTCTTCTGCACCCATATCGGAAGCTTGTACCATGCTTCCCCATTGCCAAGACCACGCCTGCTGTTACCTGTAGGCACTTCGATCATGGGGAAGGTACCGACCTGCGGACGCGCTCCCTTTTCCTGAATGAAGCGATATTTCGCGCCGAGCTCCATATCGCCAATGCCATAGGTTATCGGTCCGTGTGTCGGAGCCGATAACTGCAACGGGGCCACGATGTGTAACTGGAGATTCGGTGCTGCTCCGACATTGAATTCAAATGCGGGCCCTGCGACACCGGTTTCATCAGGGGTGTGGTCAACCGTGGAAAACGTGTAGAACTCTGCATTTTTATAAGGCACCGGTTCCGGATCATCCGTAAAGAACGGTGGACCGGCGTGCGCCCAAGGAGCATATAGGCAGGTCAGCAAAACAGAAAGCATCAGCGAACGTGACATGATTCAAAACTTTCTCGACGAGCCCCAAATCGCCGGAGCTCCAAGACTAGCGTTGACCAGTACGACTGCTGGAAGCAGGTGCTGCTGGCAAGTACGCCCGTCTTCAGGAAAGCGCGCCGGGAGAAACTCATGACTTTCTCACTGCTCAGTCTTCAAAGAGTTCACCGAACAGTTCGCGAACCCTCTCTTTGGCGGAATCCAGAGCTTTTCGCCCACTCGGAGTGGCAGAATACACCCGCCGGATCTTGCCGCCAACTCGCTGCTCTTTCGAGCGAAGCAGGCCTTTCTTCTCAAGACCATGCATGATCGGGTAAAGCGTGCCCGGGCTCAGACGGTAGCCGTGACGCGCCAGCTCTTCAATCATGCCCAGACCGAAAATCGGTTCTTTAGATGCGTGATGAAGTATGTGCAGTCGGATCAGCCCTGAGTAGAGATATTGTTGAGAATCGTTGCTGCTGTCCATATCTGAAACCGTTATCGCATTTCGATTATAATGCATCCTACAATCGGGCGTGCCAGTCATTCGCAGCTTTGATGCAGTCGATAAAAAGCATGGGCTTCGAGCCTAAGATTATGGTTGAATCGATAATGCGAACGCGCTACTTCGCTGGAGTTTCAAGGAATACCGTTCTTCTGGCGTTCGCCAGCCTGTTTGCCGATATCTCATCTGAGATGCTTTATCCGATCTTGCCGATCTTGCTCACGCAAACGATGCGTGCAAGCGGCACCATCGTCGGCTTGGTGGAGGGCATTGCGCAGGCAACACAGAATATAGTGCAGGGCTTCTCTGGTTGGCTGTCGGATAAGCTCCAAAAGAGAAAATCCCTTGCGCTGGCCGGCTATTTCGTATCGGCGGTAGCCAAACCGCTGATCGGTCTTGCGATGGTATGGCCGGGTGTGTTGGGGGGCCGGTTTCTGGACCGACTTGGTTCCGGATTCCGCTCCGCTCCGCGCGATGCGCTCATCGCATCTTCGGTGGCTGAGGAAAACAGAGGGCGAGCTTTTGGCCTTGAGGGTATTGGCGATAATTTAGGCGCGTTCTTGGGGCCGTTGCTCGCCGTTGTCCTTTTCATCTCGTTCCGTCTCGACATCCGTTGGATTTTTTATCTGGCCATCATTCCCGGTCTTCTCGCCTTTTTCATGATCCTGCTGGTCCAGGAACGACCCGTACCGGTGGCCGCAAAATCCAAGATTGATGTCAGTCTGCGGCAATTTCCTAAACCTTATTGGAAATATTTACTGGTGACAGCGTTGTTCGGAATCGGCAATTCGAGTAACTCGTTTCTGATCCTGCAAACAAAGAACATTGGCGCTTCTTTCGAGGCGACCATCTTGATTTATGCCGGGTTCAATTTGGTGGCCGCACTGATCTCGTATCCGGCGGGATCTCTTTCCGACCGATGGGGCAGAAGAAATATTCTTCTGCTGTCGTTCGTGATCTTCTTCATCGCCTATCTCGGTTTTGCGCGCACCCGAAGCGTCGTAGCGATAGCCATCTTATTTATCTTCTACGGATTATTTCAGGGGATATTCCGCTCCGTCGGCAAGGCATTTGCTTCAGATTTCGTGCCGGAGCACCTGCGCGCCAGTGGAGTTGGCTGGTACAGCACAACCGTTGGTTTACTGGGACTGGTGGCAAGCGTTGTTGCTGGGCTGCTTTGGGACCGGATCGGCCATGCAGCCGTGTTTTATTACGGCGCAGTCTTTGCCGTAGTGGGCAGCATTGGATTGCTCGTGTTAATTCCAGGGAAAACAGAAGAGAACGAGGCAGGGGCCCGGTGACTTCCCCACCCCGGCCGGGATTATTCTCGCCTTAGGCATTTGGATGTTTGTGCATCCGGAGCCATAGAAGTGAGCGCTAAGTGGAAGCGTCAACTCGTTCCGGCTGGCAGCAATTAAGGGAGGGAGACATGCTCAACAATCAGCCCGTGGCAGGCGGGGAGATAGTGCGGGACTTGGAGGGCGAGAGGGCTTCCGCCTCGGGGAACTCTCCGAACGATCCGCCGATGCAACGGCGCACAGGCATCGGTGGACTGCTCGAAATTGGCGCGGCATTCCTAAAGTTAGGTTTGATCTCGTTTGGTGGCCCAATCGCGCACTTGAGCTATCTGCGAGCTGAATTCGTGGCGAAGCGTCGCTGGCTGGACGATGCGGCCTATGGCGATTTAGTGGCCTTGTGTGGGTTCATTCCGGGGCCTGCCAGCAGTCAGGTGGTCTTTTCGCTTGGCATGCTGCGTGCCGGACTTCCGGGGGCGCTGCTTGCAGGGTTTTGCTTTACGCTTCCGTCGGCTGTCCTGATGATTGCTTTTGCCTACGGCGTTAGCGCGATCGGTGACCTGGGACATGCTGGCTGGCTGCACGGACTGAAACTGGCGGCGGTTGCGGTTGTGGCCCAGGCGGTCTGGAGTATGGGTCGGAAGCTATGTCCCGATCGCACCAGGTTAACTATGTGTTTAGTGGCGGCGGCACTTGTGCTTGCAGTTTCGGGCGCTCTCTTCCAGGTCGCGGTTATCTTTGGAGGAGCACTTGTAGGATGGTGGCTGTACCACAGAGCCATTCAAGAGTCAGCTGCTCCGCCTAAAACTGGTATCAAGTCACATCTCGTTGCGCTTTCGGCGTTCGTGGCCTTCGTGGCAATACTTGCACTAACGCCCATTGTGGCCGCTTCGACCGGGAACAAGTTCATCGCAATGTTCGACAGCTTCTACCGATCCGGTGCGCTGGTCTTCGGCGGTGGGCATGTTGTCCTGCCCTTGCTGAGAGCAGAGATTGTTCCTCGCGGGTGGCTTAACGATGACGCATTCCTGGCTGGCTACGGGGCGGCCCAGGCCATCCCAGGTCCGCTTTTCACTTTTGCCGGCTACCTCGGCACCGCAATTATGAAGGGGCCCTACCGTTGGCTTGGAGGGCTGTGGTGTCTATTCGCGATCTTCCTCCCAGGATCGCTCCTCATCGGCGGTTTATTGCCATTCTGGCATCAACTTCGTTCCAAGGCCTGGGTGCAGGCAGCGATGAGAGGCGCTAACGCTGCCGTCGTCGGAATTCTTCTCGCCGCACTTTACAATCCCGTATTCACGGGCGGCGTCAGAAACGTCCGCGATGTCGCGGCTGTGCTGGTCGCGTTCGCCATGCTTGAGGTCTGGAAAGTGGCGCCATGGATCGTTGTGCTTGTGACTGCGGCAATGGGACAGTTTGTTCTGATGTAGTGAGCTGTGATGCCCGTCAGCTCCTGTGGTATTCCCAGCCGCGCCGATTCTCCCGAACGGACATCGATGGCGCAAACAATCAGCCCATGGCACGCCACAGAGGATGTACTCACTTGTACACGATTTTGTACCGCTCAAAGCAGCCGACATCAATAGATTTCACCAGCGTTCAACGCGCGAGGCACGGCCGGTTCAATAGAAAATAGTTACGAATAAAGATTTCCCTTATGCCAGGTGGCCAACGTCGCAGGTCGCTGCCCCGAATGTATGGTCCGCCGCCTGAGTGCAAGGGGAGATTGTTGGGAGCGAAGTTACAGTCTGCGTAAATGTATCCGGCCTCTGGGTGGAGATTATCTCCGGGCCACAATGATGATCCGCG
>JBEKBO010000196.1:0-6156 GCA_050015355.1 Candidatus Korobacteraceae bacterium
GGGTTTGAGCGGTACGGCAAGAAGACGCGGCGGGCTGAGTTTCTGGAAGAGATGGAACTGGTGGTGCCGTGGGCTGAGTTGTGCGCGCTGGTTGAGCCAGTGTATCCGAAGGCGGGCAACGGGCGCCCTCCGGTGGGATTGGAACGGATGCTGCGCATCTACTTTTTGCAGCAGTGGTTCAACCTGTCGGACCCGGCGGTGGAAGAGGCCCTGTACGACTCGGTCGTGATGCGGCAGTTCGTCGGGATCGATCTGGGATGCGAGCCGGTGCCGGACGAGACGACAGCGTGCAAGTTCCGGCATCTGCTGGAAGAGCACGGACTGGGCGGGAAGATCCTGGAAGCGGTCAATCTGTACTTGCAGAGTAAGGGCGTGAAGATCACGACGGGGACGATCGTGGACGCGACCATCATCCATGCGCCCTGCTCGACGAAGAACCGGGAGCAGAAGCGCGACCCGGAGATGCACCAAACGAAGAAAGGCAAGCAGTGGTACTTTGGGATGAAGGCGCACGTCGGGGTGGACAGCCAGACGAAGCTGATTCACTCGGTGGTGGCGACGGCGGCCAACGTAGCCGATTCGGTGGTGCTGCCCGAGTTGCTGCACGGCGAAGAGACGAAGGTGTGGGGCGATCAGGCGTATCGCGGACAGACGGAAGCGATCCGCGAAGCTGCTCCTGAAGCGCAGGACATGACCCACAAGCAGTATCGCTACAAGGACCGAATCGACGAAATCGAACGGGCGAAGAACCGCACGAAGTCGCGGGTACGGTCGAAAGTGGAACACGTGTTCGGAGTGCTGAAGCTGAAGTTCGGGTTCGTGAAGGTGCGCTACCGGGGACTGAAGAAGAACGCCACCCGACTGTTCGCCACTTGCGCGCTGGTGAACCTGTTCCTGGTGCGCAGGAGACTGCTGCGCACGGCCGTGTAGTGCTGTAGTGCTGCTGGACGCCGGCCACGGCATCACGGCGGAGTGCCGCCGGGCAGGAACGTAACCTCAGGAAGCACCAAAGCCGCTATGCAAACCGCGAACTTACACACGTAGCGGCACAACGGCCCTTGATCAGAGATTCCCTAGTGATCAGAGATTCCCTAGGACTGTACGTTGGGTTTTTCGGCAGGGCCGGAATGAGGGTAGGCCCCTGCCAAAAATCGGGTTAAACTGCGAACGTGAAACTCCTCGGAAATCGAACTTGCGTCTACTGCGGTAGCACCGCTGACCTCACCCGCGATCACATTCCGCCGAAAAGCCTGTTCAACAAGCCCCCGCCGCCGAATCTCATTACCGTCTGCGCGTGTGCCAAGTGTAACAAAGCCTTTAGTCTCGACGACGATTACTTCTGGCTGGTTCTTGCGTCCAGAGCTGAAGCCGCACCAAATGCGGATGCACTACACGCCTCGCTACGTGCAGTCGAGCATTTATCCCGCCCAGAAGCGACTGGATTCCGTTTTGCATTCTTAAAAACTCTTCATGCTGCGGAGCTCCGAACGCCCTCGGGGCTCTTCATTCGCAACGGCGTGGCGTACGACGTCTCGTTTGTTCGTCTGAACCGAGTTGCCGCGAGAATAACACGGGGGCTGTTTTGCTTCGAACGTAGTGCTCTTATGCCTCCGGATTACGTTGCGACCGCAAGAGCGCTTGACGGCTTTACCCCAGACGTAATGGAGCAACTCCAACCTTTCCTGGCATTCGTCAGCCAGGAGGGTCGACATTCGATTGGGCGAGTGTTCGCATACCAGTTTGCGTCCGTCCCTGATGATCCCTGGTGCTCGCTCGTACTCTTCACGGTTTACGAGGCGACAAGTTTTCTTGGGCTGATCCTCAAGCGGAATGACAATATTTGGGACTGAATACGTCTGAGCGAACGGTCGGCTAATGCTTTTGGAGTACCCGGTTCGCGCCCCTGCGGTAACGTCCGGCACGTTTATTGGAAAAATTGGCCGACAGAGGCCGCTTACAGCTCGCACCAAACCTTACCATCACTTGGTGCCCGACACGCTCCTATAATCCTCTCTGAGGATGCAGGCTGCCATTTTTGTTTGTGGTGAGATATCGAAATACTGGATGGGTGCACGCAGGAGATTCCGCCCGTTCGTGCAATCGGCTAGTCGCGTGCGGCAGAGTGCCGGTCCAACCTAATCAAGCCGGCCTTGCGTGCAGCCTCCAATGCCCGGCGGAATTCACCTTCAGAGACGGGAGAATCGATTTCGGAAAACTCACCACCGCGCACCCGCCCCGCGGGACGATATTGCATCATGACGTTGACGTAGGTGTCGCGGCCGAGCTCGCGCGCTACCCACTCCAGGATGGCCTCCGTGCCCGCCACACCGCCCGGCATCACAAGGTGGCGTAACAGCAAGCCCCGCTGCGCTATGCCGCTGTCATCAAGCGTCAGGGGGCCGACTTGACGCTGCATTTCGCGGATCGCTTGGCGGGCAACTTCCGGGTAATCCGCCGCAGCGCAATAGCGCTCGGCCTGGGCGCTGTCCCAGAACTTGAAATCTGGCATGTAGATGTCGACTACGCCATCGAGCAGCGCCAAGGCTGCAAGCGAGTCGTAGCCACCTGAGTTGTACACCAACGGCAGCCGCAACCCTTGCTCTAACGCAATGACGAGCGCTGCCAAAATCGGGGCGACCACGTGCGACGGGCTCACCAAGTTGATATTGTGACAGCCTTGCGCCTGCAACTGGAGCATGACCGATGCGAGCTCTTCGGCCGTAACTTCGCGGCCTTCGCCCTCCCAACTGGTCTCCCAGTTCTGGCAAAAGGCACAGCGCAGATTGCACCACGCAAAAAAGATCGTCCCCGAGCCGCACCTACCGCGAAGGCAGCCCTCTTCGCCGAAGTGTGCAAAGGCACTACTGACGATGGCATAACGCCCGCTACCACACGTGCCAGTTCTTTCCTCAGCGCGATTCACGTTGCAAACACGCGGACAGAGCGTGCAGTCACTCAGCATAGCCATCGCGCGCTCGGCGCGCCGCTTCAGCTCGCCCGTTTGGTAGAGTTCGAGATACGCAGGTTGGAACGACACCGTGGCTGCGATTCTATAACGAAATGCATCGCCACAGACCTTCAGGACTGAGCGCGCATCGCCCTGGCATCGTGAGCTCTCGGCCAGGAGGCCATCGAAAGGAACCGCGTCGAGAGACAGCCCTCCAGCGCTCCTATTTAATTGCGTTCCAGGCAGCGACCGCATTTTTGAACCGAGTCTGCCCGAGTTCGGAAACGAGCGTGTCTCCGTTCATCCGTATTGGCTGGTTCGGAGCCACGCTCTGCACCCACAGATCAGCGTATTTGGATATCGCGTCCACTTGCGCCTGCTCGACCGCATCCATGTCTAGCTTTGCCAGATAGGTGAACTGAGCCGCGCTCATGGGACCAGGTGCGGACCAAACTCCCGCGTTCATTACGGGGCTGATCAGCGGATTCATGCGGATTACCCTATTGTCAGCGGGCGGCCTATTAAGCCCAATGCCGCTTCCCGTCATCATGTGAGCCAAGAACGTCGCGATGTCCGGCGGGTCGTCGAGAATCGACGTTGCAAGCTTGCGCAAATCGGTGACGAACGTTGGGTCGACGACTTGCTGGACATACGGGGAAGGAGGCTGCCCCGGCTGTGGCCATGGGAGAGCAACCGAGGCTGTCCCAATGCTTAGCACCGCAAGTTCCATGGAGTTCTGGGTTTTCACGATCGCTTCCGTGACTGCCGCCAGAACAGGATTGTTGCAGCCGGAGATTGCGCCGTCCCAGTAACGGCCCGGACGATCAGGGAAAATGGCGGGGGCGTCAAAATAATTCACAGGCGCATTTGTCGAAGCATGAATCGCTTCAGCAAGCGTGACATCCGCTGTCTCGCCGGTTCCCCATGCTGGCCCGCTGGCTGGGGACGAACGAAAGAATGTCGCGCGGTTGCGATCATAGTCGAATCCTACGATGAGCAGATGCACGTCGTCATTCGAGCCGGCGCGCCGCACACCCGCGACGACACGATCGAGAGGGACGGTGCCTGTTGTGGGCAGTACGTTTTGTAACGCGGAAAGTTTGTTCTCCGCGCTGTACTTTGGCCCAAGGCCCGTCAGGTCGTGGAGTACGCGGTCCCCGAACGAGTGCGTCGGGGAGAACACCGATTCTCGCTTGGTTTCTTCCTGGAACAACGCAAGGATCTCCCCAAGCGTGAGATCCTCCACTAATCCTCCAAGCACGATACTTCCGCCCGAATTCGCCGCAACGAGGTCGAAATCCTCTAAGACGGTTCGACCGGAAGTGTCTTCACTGTAGAGAGCAATTAATGCTTTGAGCTGGATTAGCGCCCAAGTACCGCCGCCATCCAGAGAAAGAATGCGATAGTTCATGGACGCCTCGTTTCCTCAACCCAAATCTCAAGATAAGATCTTGAAGGGTGGAGCCCATCTTAATGCGGATGGCCTTCCGCTCATAGCGGAGCCACTGGCGTCCAACGTTAGCTTGCGGAGGTTACGGCTCGGGCCGAGTGGCCGCGCGGCGCAGGTGCCGACGTCACCCCCGGGAGAATGTCGGCAATTTAGCCACCTTCGCCAGAATCTGGCCAGTCCGGCTCAAATTCACGTCTGTCTCGTTTGTCCAGGCACGCTGATTGGTTGTGAAATCGACGCGGCAGGGTGGGGGCGGCGGAGTACGTACAATTTTCCCTCTTTCTTGTTATCGCTTGGTTGGGTATTCTGCCTTGTTGTTCGCAGAAGTCCGAGTGGTGCACGCAAGTCACATCGACCGCCATGGCGGTTGAGGCGGAAGCGGCCTGAACCAGAGTTCAGACCGGCATCGCCAAGAACGGGAAGGCGAAAGATGACAACCGATGCGTACTTTGACATGCGAAATCTCGCATCGCCGATGCGCAAAGTAAGTGGCTGCCCTGTTTCCGGTTGCTCCGCGCTTCTTGAAAAAGCAAGTAGTCAGTGGGGCGCGATGCCTTACTGTCCTGTGCATCGCATTAGAATCCACGCGAAAAGTTTCGTCTATTACGATGGTCCGGATAAAGCTTCGAAGCGTAATGCGGCCTTGCGAAACATCTTATTCGAACGCGACTATTTCAAAGAACATATCCTGGGTAACGCAGCTAAAGCCGAAACTCATCGGATTTGCCACGAAACAAGCGAAGATGCTCTGACTTGGAACGTCTTCTCCAGACTAGCGCGCGGTGAGCTGCTTTCAAAGCTGTTATCCACGTTCACATGCCGATCCCTGAAGAACGAGCCTGAACTGTACCTGTGGGGCCTTAAAGTCTGCCTTCATGATTCGTCCGCCCCTACATTGTTCCCCGCTCTAAAATGCGCCCGCGACGTCTTCGAAAAAGGTATTACGAAGTTCCTAACCGAGCCGGACGTCATGTTGTATGTGCCGGGGCGGTTTCTCATCCTCATAGAGGCCAAGTTTACTTCAGGCAACACTATCGCCAGTGCAACTCCTGATGTCACAAATGAGAAGCCGAAGTCGCGAGAGGGAATTCTAAAGCGATATGCGCCGACGTTATTGCCAAATGATGCTCTGCTCGCGCAGTCATCATCGGTACCCTTTTATTCGCAGTTGTACCGCAACCTTGTGTTCGCAATCTACATGGCGAAAAAACTAGACGTGAGGTGGGGCCTAGTTAATATCGTATGTAAAGGACAGTATCATCCACGGCTCGAATTTCAGGATCCTACAAAATTCATTCACGAGCTTCTTCCTGAGAAATCGCGTGAACAGTTTCTTTTCTACAGCTGGGAAAGACTTTATGCCGAGCATGTCGCGAAAGCGACAAAACTGAAGGACCTCGCCGAATACATGTGCAACAAGACTGCGTATCGAACTAAAGCACTCGCCGCAGAGATTCAAACGAAAGACTCATGAGGATGCCGGGACTGAAATCGCTTAATCGCTCATCGCCTACGAATCACAGCCGACCCCTGGCGTCCCACGTCAGCCGGCGGAGGGTAACCGGGGCCGAGTTCAGCGACCGTCCTCCCGGTAATTTGCGGCGGAAAGCGCGTAAGATGTCGCTGGCCTGTTCGGTACTAAGGGCCTGCGCATAAATAAAGTCTACATTTCTACTCATGAGGCGAAACTAAATAGTTCCAGTCTCCATGAAAAGCTGCTGGCGCCAAGTTGAGGGTGGCCATTTCTGCATCAGGGATC
>JBEKBO010000197.1:0-5126 GCA_050015355.1 Candidatus Korobacteraceae bacterium
GGCCATCCGGGATTGCAGCAGACGACCCGGCTGGAAGAAAACGTGCTGGTGACCGCCGACGGCCCGGTGGTGTTCACCCTGATGGAGCACATGGAAGAAGCGATGCGGTAGCCGATCGGGTTGGCAGCCGCGGAAAAACTGTTCTCCGAGGTGTCATCCTGAGCGCAGCCGGGGTCCCCGGCAACGGCCACTTTTGCCGTTGCTGGGGTGGAGGAGCGAAGGATCTGCTGTTTGCGCGTGCTGGAGATAAAGCAGATCCTTCGGTCGCGCAAAACCGGCGTGACCTCAGGATGACACTGCTACGAAGTTTTTCCGCAGCCTGCTAGAGCGGTTCCGCTTGTGCCATGCTACCGCATGAAGCGTAGAACATAAGGCAGGCCGACCAAAAGAATTATGCTCAGGTAGAACACACCGAAGATAAACCCAAGCCGCCAGAAATCTTTTGTGCTGATATAGCCGGCGCTGTACCAGATAGGCGCCGGTCCCGTCGCGTAAGGTGTCAGCACGCCCTGCAAGGCAATCGAGTAGATAAGCATCAGCGTCACCGGCTTTACCGGCAGGCCGTTGACCGTAACGATTGCCGCCAGGAAAACCGGTAGAACTGCCGCGGTGTGGGCCGAGGTGCTGGCGAACAGATAGTGGACAAAGAAGAACAGTGCGATCAGGGCAACCATCATCGGCACCATCGGTATGCCCGCCAGAGCAGCCGCGCTGCGTTTGGCGAACCACACAAGGAACCCTACCTGGCTCAGTCCTTCGGCCATGGTGACCAGGGTGGCAAACCATACCAGGATGTTCCAACCCTGCTTGTTCTGCATGATGTCGTTCCAACTGACCACCTTGGTAAGAATCATCAGCGAAATCACCGCCAGCGCCACGGTTACCGCCGCGATCCAGCGGGCGCCGAAGATCCAGGCGACCAGCGCCAACCCGGCCAGCAAAGCCATCGTGATTTCCCGCCGCGAGATGGGTCCCATCGCGGTGAGTTCAGCGCCCGCCCACTTGGCCACCTCTCCGCCTTCCTTGATCTCAGGCGGATAGATGAGGTAGACCAGCAGCGGCGTCGCCAGAAACATCAGCAGGCCGCAGGGCAGGAAGCCCATCATCCAGCTCGTCCAGGTAACTTCGACATGGGCAATTTTCTTGGCCAGCTCGCACGCCAACAGGTTAGGCGCCATGCCGGTGAGAAACATGGCGCTGGTGACGCAGGTCGTCATGAATGCGGTCCAGCATAAATAGGCGCCAATCTTGCGCGGATTCTTCGTGGGAGACGAATCGTAGAGCCCGGGAATGTTCTTGACGACCGGGTAAATCGTGCCGCCGCTGCGGGCCGTATTCGAGGGCATAAAGGGCGCAAGCACCAGGTCGGCAATCGCAATCGCGTAGCCCAGGCCGAGTGTCTTTTGCCCAAGCGCCTTCACCAGCAGCAGCGCAATCCTGCGGCCAAGTCCAGTTGCTTCATAGCCGGCCGCAAACATCGTGGCCGCAAAGATCAGCCAGACCGTGTCGTTGGAGAAGCCCGAGAGCGCCCACCGCATCGCCTCCGCCGGCGTTTTGCCCACCAGCACCAGCACGGCGGCAGCGCTGACGCCCATGAATCCCAGGGCCGGCCCCGGAATGGGTTCGGTGATCAAGGCGGCTATCACCGCCGCAAACAGCGCAAAGTAGTGCCACGCCGCGGGCGTCAGACCGTCCGGCCTGGGAATGAGGAGAATAATGATTCCGAGCCCGATGGGCACGAGCCATCTGACCAGCCGGTTTCGCGCGTCAGCTTGCGGCGCTTTGCCAAAGCCTTCAACACCCGTGGTTGGCGATGCCATAGACAACCTCCTATAGCGCAAATCTCAAATGCGCCCGGAAAATTATGTTGCGGCCCACATCAAGCATGCTGGAAGTCCATGGAACGAGATCGCCAAGGGCCACCGGCCGACACACCATCGGCGACAAACTGCATGAATTACGGCAAAACCAGGAATGCCATGTCCTTTTTCGTTACGTTCAGGTCGCCGCTCCCTGATGGTCGCGTCGACTGGAGCGCTCTAGCTCCGGGATACATCGTCCCTGGTTTTGCTAAAGAGTCGGGCGTGATGGGCGCGACTATAACGATGTGCTGCCGCTGGGGCTGTGACGCCTGTCACATGCCGTCGTATTGTCCTCAGATGATCAGGCTGCGGTGTCCTATTCCGGAAATTCGCGTAATAACCCTGTGTCATTCTGAGCGACCACCGGGAGCGAAGAATCCCTGCACGGCGCGGGGTGGGACAGTTTCCAGGGATGCTTCGCTACGCTCAGCATGACACCCTAAGTTTTGTCACAAGCTTTCGGGACACTACCCCCCGGTTCACTTGGGTTCGCGCTTTTCCAGAAACGAGCTGATCCCCTCGCGGAAATCCTCCGTCGCGCGGATGGCCGCATTGGCCTCGATGGCGGCTTCGAGCTGCCACTCCAGATCGCGCCCGGAGTAGCTGTTTAGCAATCTTTTTGTGGCCGCCAGCGAAGCCGGGCTATTCTTCAATAACTGCAACGCAACTTCGTGCGCCCGCTCCAGCAGCCGGGCGGGCTCAACGGTTTCGGTGATCAAACCGATGCGCAAGGCTTCGCCGGCGGAAATGATGCGTCCGGTAAGCAGCAGGTCTCGTGCCGCCTTCTCTCCAATCTGGCGAACCAGCCATGCCGAGACGAGCGCCGGCACGAACCCGATTCGCACCTCCGTGTATCCGAACTTCGCCTCGGTCGACGCGATGGTGAAGTCGCACAACGTCGCGATGCCGCACCCGCCCGCCACCGCCGGACCGTTCACGGCCGCGATCGTCGGCCTCGGAAACTCATAAATCGAGCGGAAGAGGCGCGCCATGGTTTCCGAATCCCTCCGGTTTTCCGCCGCGGTGCGGCCGGTAATCGCTTTCAGGTTTTCCAGATCCATCCCTGAGCAGAAGGAGTTCCCGGCTCCCGTGAGCAGCAAAACCCTGGTGGGCCCGCTCTGCAACTTCTCCAGCGCCGCGAGCAACTCATCGATAAGTTCGTAGCTGATCGCATTGCGTTTGGCGGGGCGATTGAAAGTCAGGAGGGCAATTCCACCCTGTTCGGCGAGCGTAAGTGTCTGGTAGTTCATTTCGTGCCTCAACCTTATACGTGTCGAACGCGTTCGCGTCCAGTGGACGCCGTAACGTCTATCATACGAACACCGGCCACCGATCCATACATCTATACTAAAAGCGCTTTGGCTGAGGAGAGGCCTGTGAGCGATACGAATGCAACCGGTGTTGAGAGCAATGCGGCTGGCTCTTTGCCGCCCGTCCGCACGCAAAGAACGATCCTGGGTCATCCGGTAGGTTTGTTTGTGCTGTTTTTCACCGAAATGTGGGAGCGTTTCTCCTACTACGGCATGCGGGCGCTGCTGGTCCTGTACATGGCCGATTACCTGATCCGCCGCACCGAAACCGGCAGCTCGTACGTTTTCGGATTCGCTCCGCTGCGGCACGCCATCGAGTCCCTCTTCGGACCGATGACGGTGCAGCCGATCTCGTCCCAGATCTACGGACTCTACACCGGCTTTGTCTATCTCACTCCATTCTTCGGAGGCATGCTGGCGGACCGTCTGCTCGGGCAGCGCAAGACCGTGGTTATTGGCGGAGTGCTGATGGCGATCGGACACTTCCTGATGGCGATCGAGTCGATGTTTCTGGTCGCGCTGTGTTTCCTCATCCTGGGAAACGGCTGCTTCAAGCCCAACATCTCCACCCAGGTCGGCAGCCTTTATCCGCCGGGCGATCCGCGCCGCGACCGCGCCTTCACCATCTTCTACATGGGCATTAACCTGGGCGCGTTCTTTTCGCCGCTGGTTTGCGGAACGCTGGGGCAGCGCTTCGGCTGGCACTACGGCTTCACCGCCGCCGGCTTCGGCATGGTGGCCGGGCTGGGGCTCTACCTCTGGGGGCAAAGATACCTGGTGCCGGATCAACTGGCGCGCGCCCGGCAGACGCACACCGAGCACGCCAAGCTCACGCCCGCCCAGTGGAAGGCAATTGTCGGGCTGGTCGTTCTCTGCATGCTGAATATTGTTTTCTGGGGCGTCTACGAGCAGCAGGGCAACACCATTCAATTGTTCGCCGACAGAAACACCGATTGGCATATCTTCGGCTGGGAGATGCCCTCGACCTGGTTTCAGGCGGTCAATCCGATGTTCATCTTCCTGTTTACGCCGCTGCTGAACCTTTTCTGGGGCTGGCAATCGGCCCGCGGCAAGGAACCGGCGAGCGTCACCAAAATGGCCATGGGCTGCGGCTTGCTGGGGGTGTCCTTCCTGCCTCTCATGTACATTACAACCGGACTCCGTGCCGACCAAAGGATCAGCTTCCTCTGGCTCATCGGCAGCACCTTTATTTACACCGTGGGAGAACTCTATCTTTCGCCGATAGGCCTCTCGCTGGTGACCAAAGCCGCTCCCGCCCGACTGGTGAGCATGCTCATGGGAATGTGGTTTCTCTCCAGTTTCTTCGGCAACTTCCTCTCCGGATACCTGGGCACTTATTACGAAAAGATGTCGCGACAGTCGTTCTTCTTGTCGCTGGCGGCGCTCGGCGTTGCCGCGGGACTCGCCATCTTCGCCCTGCGTATCCCGCTCAGGAAAGCCATCGGACAGAACGCCTGAGAGGCCACCTGCTGCGGTGCAAGTCCGCGCGATAACCTTTTGCAGTGTCATTCTGAGCGAGCGCAGCAAGCGAAGTTGAGGCGTTGAGGCGGCGTCTGAGCCGCCTGCCGAAATCCTGAGCGAAGCGAAGGAACTCAGAATCCCACCACGGCGTGGGGCTGAGGCGCTAACCTGGGGGTAGTTGCTTAAAGTTCGATGAGTCCATTGGTGGCCCACATTTGCCGCAGTTGGCTAATGTGGGGCTCGGGCGGGTGCCCCATCCTTAGTCGCCTCTTTACGACTAGGGTGGGGTCTTTACTGGATACAACAACGATGGCGGGTGTCGGTTGGTGCCCCAGGTTCGCCCGCTTTTGGCTAGACCGGTTCCCTAGAAGGTATATACCTGGATTCGGTGAGTGAATTACCCTGGGGATGGCGAGTTCTCCTGCGACACGACAACGATGGCGCGAGCTTATTCCGATGATCTTCGGCGCAA
>JBEKBO010000198.1:0-5122 GCA_050015355.1 Candidatus Korobacteraceae bacterium
AGAGCCGGCTGAGTAGATGATAAACCACCGTGCGGGAGATGATACGCTTGCTTATGGACGGGACGGTCGAGGGCCCCGTCTCGGCTTAGCCGGCGCTTTCGGGACTGCCCGCTTGGCTTGCGAGAATCGATTGCGCGACAGTCTCGGCGTACATCGGATTACGGAGGAAAGTGATTTGAACTCGGAGAAGTCAGTCTCCGCCCCTCCAACCAGAAGCGTTGGGTGGGAGAACGCCGCGTTAGATGCGGGTGCTATCTCCGCAAGGCTGGACAGACTGCCCCCCACGCGCTCGGTCTGGAAGCTGGTCATATTGCTGAGCTTGGGTTTCTTCTTCGAACTCTATGATCTGCTGTACACCGGATACGTAGCGCCGGGACTCGTCAAGAGCGGGATTCTCACGCCGACAACACCCGGGCTGTTCGGCACCTCCGGTGTTGCCAGCTTCATTGCCGCGCTGTTTTCCGGATTGTTCATCGGCACACTCGCCTGCGGCTTTCTCGCCGACCGATTTGGACGGCGGGCTATCTTTACCTATTCCCTGCTTTGGTATTGCGGCGCGAACGTGGTCATGGCGTTTCAGCACAACGCCTTCGGAGTCAATCTCTGGCGATTCATTTCCGGCCTTGGTATCGGCGTCGAGTTAGTAACCATCGGCACCTACATCTCCGAACTCGTGCCCAAGCATATTCGCGGCCGCGCCTTCGCTTGCGAACAGGTTTTCGGCTTTACGGCGGTTCCGGTCGTGGCCTACTTGTCGTACCTGCTGGTGCCAAGAGCGCCGTTTGGTCTTGATGGTTGGCGTTGGGTGGTGTTGATCGGAGCGCACGGCGCTCTCTTCGTTTGGTGGATCCGGAGAGAGCTCCCGGAAAGCCCGCGATGGCTTGCACAGAAAGGGAGGATCGAGGAAGCGGACCGCATCATGACGCGGCTTGAGAGCCGTGTCCAGTCCGAGTATGGCCGCCCGCTGCCGTCTCCCGCGGCCCCGGAGCCGGTCGTGGCGCACAGCAAATTCCGCGAGATGTGGATGCCGCCCTTTCGCAAGCGGGCGATCATGATGATCATCTTCAACGTGTTTCAGACCGTGGGTTTCTACGGATTCGCTAATTGGGTGCCGACGCTTTTGATCAAGCAGGGCATCACGGTGACGCAAAGCTTGCTGTACACGACAATTATCGCGATTGCCGCGCCATTCGGGCCGATCATCGGCTTGTTCATCGCCGACAAGTTCGAGCGCAAAACGGTGATTGTGACCATGGCCGGGGTGAACGTCGTCTGCGGGCTTATCTTCAGCCAAGTGACGGCCAAGGTGTCGCTGATCGTCATCGGCATCTGCCTGACGCTGGCCGGCAACATCATCTCCTACAGCTATCACGCCTATCAGACTGAGCTGTTTCCGACCGGGATCCGCGCCCGAGCCGTTGGCTTTGTGTACTCCTGGAGCCGCTTCTCGGCGATCTTCACCGCCTTCATTATCGCGTTCTTCCTGCGCCGTTTCGGCGTGACCGGCGTGTTTGTCTTCATTGCGGCGGCGATGCTGGTGGTGATGCTGGCCATCGGAATAATGGGCCCGCGCACCAGGGACGTCGCGCTTGAGAAACTTTCGCATTAGGTGCTGACCATGGACAACGTAATTCGATTCACCGGGCGCGTACTGTTTCTTTCCTCGCGCGTCGAGGACATACGCGCGCAGCTCAACGGAACCGACCTTACCCTCCAGCAGTGCCCGCTGCGTGATAACGTCTCGACCGACGAGATCACGCGCGTCACCGTGATGCTGATCTACGACGCGCGTTTGGGACGTTATGCTCACGTTGGATTGAAGGTCGGCGGTGAACTGCCGATCGGTGTTGATGCGGTCAAGAACGGCGGCTTCGAGGTAATCGTTGCGGGTGAGCGCTATGGCAAAGGTTCATCGCGCGAGCACAGCCCGTTGGCGGAGAAATCGGCGGGCATCAGGCTGATCGTCGCCCGCAGCTTCGAGCGTATCTATCGCCAGAACTGCGACAATCTCGGCATCCTGACTACTACCGATTTCTCGATCATTAACCGCATTGCGGCCGAAGAGGCGATTCCGCTGGAGAAGTTTCTGGAAGGCCGCGACGAAGTGACGCAGGATGTCATCCGTTGCGGCGGCCTACTGCCATACAGTAAGGCGCATCTGCCACGTAAACAAGTTGAGCGGACCTACGAGAGTGGATCGGGGGCCGGGCCACTGACGCTGGCTGAGAAGATAATCGTTCGCCGGAAAGTGATGCCCGCCGGCGAGGTGAAACCGGGCGAAGGCATGTTTCTCTCAGCGGACTGGCGCTTCAGCCACGATTACTTCACCGGCATGGCCGCCCACTTCATGCACGATGCGTTCGGGTCCGAGATTACTCTGGGGCGACCGGAGGGGATCATCGCCTTCAAAGACCATCTGATCCTGGCCAGCCAGAGCTTCCCTCACGTGAAGGACAATCTGATTGCGGCCGTCAACGATTTGCACGGTGCGCACCAGCGGTTCGTATCAACTTACCGGGTGCGTGCCCATGGCGAACTACGCGATGAAACGGGATCGGAAGGAATCTGTCACCAGATGATGGCGGAGCAATATGCCTTGCCGGGACAGGTGGTTGTCGGCACTGATTCGCACACCCCACACTCCGGGTCGCTGGGATGCCTGGCCTTCGGTGGCGGGGCAACGGATATTGCCAATAGTTGGGTCACCGGGCTCATACGCTGCAAGATGCCGGAAGTCCTGCGCGTGGAACTCGCGGGAAAACTGCGCCCCGGCGTGTTGGCAAGAGACATCGTGCAATATCTCCTGCAAACCGAGTTGGTCCACAAAGGAAACGCAATCGGCGCGGTCTTCGAATACACGGGGCCGGTGGTCAAGGCGATGCCGATGGACGAACGGGCGACACCGACCAACATGATCGCGGAGATGGGCGGGTTTACCGGGATCATCGAGCCCGACGAGACGACGGTGGCCTTCCTGCGCGAACGCCGCGGCATTGACTTCCAGATCGAAGATTGGATGCATTCGGACCCGGGGGCTCCTTACAAGCATACGATCCGCATCGACTGCGACCGGCTGTCGCCGATGGTAGCCCGCCCGGGCGATCCCGGAGACTCGTTGCCGCTGGCCGAAATCAAGGAACAGATCAGGATTGACATCGCGCTGGGCGGTTCCTGCACGGGGGCAAAGCGCCGGGACTTCGACTTCTATCACGAGGTGCTCAAGTGGGGACTTGACCGCGGCATGCGCGTCGCCAAGGGCACACAGCTCGTGCTGCAATTCGGCACCCTCGGGGTCAGGGACTATTGCATCTCGAAGGGATACCTGGAGACGTTCAAGGTAGTAGGCGCCGAAGTGGTCTCGCCAGGCTGCGGCGCGTGTGCCAACTGCGGTCCTGGCCAGTCAACGAACGAAGATCAGGTCACGATCAGCTCGATCAACCGAAACTTTCCTGGGCGCTCCGGGCCGGGCAAGGTTTGGCTTGGCAGCCCATACACCGTCGCGGCCAGCGCGCTGGCAGGTTACATCACCAGCTTTCAGGCTCTGCGGGACAAAAGCTGAGCCTCGGCTTGGAGCCTGCGGCAGCAGTCACGCAGGCCGCTTACGAGCGAGTTGTCGGCACGATTGCCATCACCGCGCGGTGCTCGGTGTCCTGGCGGCGTCAAGGTCGTTGCGGATGATCTTGCCGCCCTTCATGACAAATTTGATACGCCCGAGCTCGGTAATGTCTTTCAGCGGATCGCCGGAGACCGCGACGAGATCGGCGTACTTTCCCTTCTCGATTGAGCCGATCTGATCCTGCCAGCCCATCATTTGCGCGGCGACGGTGGTGGCGGATTGGATGGCCTGCGCTGTGGTCATGCCATGGCGGACCATCCATTCGAACTTGTTGACCTGCGTGCCATGCAGATAAGGATGACCGTCGGCGCCGCTGCCGAAGGCGATTTTCACGCCGCGGGCCAGGGCCATGCGGAAAACCTTGTCTCCGAGAGCGGGGAAGCTGTACTTGCCGCCGGAGGTGACGCGATCGTGCTCGACCACGTCGGGCATCGAGTAGCGAAAGCCGGTGGGCACGTAGTAGAGGCCCTTTTGCACCATCATGGCGATCTCGGATTCGTCAAGGCCCTCGCCATGCTCGATGGAGTCTGCGCCGGCCATGATGCAGTTGCGCAAACCTTCGCCGCCGAAGGCATGGCAGGCGACACCGCGATGATGGCGATGGGCTTCGTCGACGATGGCCTGCACTTCGTCCAAGGTGAAGGTGGGATCAGCCAGCAGCTCGCCCGTGGGGCTGAACGAGTACTCTCTCACCGCGAAGAGTTTAATCCAATCGGCGCCATAACGAATCTGATCGCGCACGGCGGCGCGAGCCTGCTCGGCTCCGGCGACCGTCTGCGCGCCGGCGGGAATGGTGACGTCCGGCGTGCCGATGCTAGCGGGGCCGGTGTTGAGTCCGCGGGTCGAGACCTGCATGCGCGGACCGTCGAACATGCCGCGGGTAATGGCGTCGCGGATGTCAACGTCGCCGTATCCTTCGCCGTGCGTGCCGACATCGCGCATCGTGGTGAAGCCGGCGCGCAGATCAGTCTGTGCTTCCTTGAGCGCGAGTAGCGTCCAGGCTTCACGGGATGTCTCCACGCGGCCGGCGGGCGTGAGGCTGTCGTATACATGGGTGTGCCCGTCAATCAGACCCGGAAGCACGGTGGCCTGGCTGAAGTCGATCACCTGCGCGCCGGCCGGAATTTTGACTTGGGCGGCTGGGCCGGCATCGCTGATGCGCTCGCCTTGGATGACGATGACCTGATTGGTCAACAACTGGCCGGACTTGCTGTCGAACAGTCTTCCGGCTCGCACGGCGATGACTGGCGGCGCCTGGGCGAAAAGTGAAGCGACAAGAGACAGCGTAGCGATCGAAACAGCCAACATAAATTTAGGGCGAATCATGAGTATCTCCAGCCTTTCTTAAACTCGAAAGCTTTGACCGCTTTCTCTCGTACTCTCCATGCACGAGAGCGCACGTTTCACAGCGAGCTTCGCATGCGAGTACGGCTAATACAACAGCTATTCACATCATCTATTTGCCTCTATTGTAAGAGCTGATGGCAAGGGTGTGGCCGATTCCTG
>JBEKBO010000199.1:0-5112 GCA_050015355.1 Candidatus Korobacteraceae bacterium
ACAGCACCCTGCGCAGTGATTCGTACTTTTCGCGAACCGCTCCTACTAGTCCATTCCGCTTCATGCAGTTAGACTACAATACATTCGCTACATGTACATGTTATTTATGCGCAATTCCTAAGGCTATGCAACGGATTTTGCTGCAGCTCTTTGGCGATGTGATACCCGTACTCGTTCAACCCGCCTTTACTCGGCGGGAACGCGCTTACCAAACAGATCTTCATGAGGGCCCTGACTTTCATATATGACTGACATGCTTGCAACCTCCGGATTATTATTAGAAACTGCACTGATGAGTAGTTCGTGCAGCAAGATTACTGTTGGTTCGACTCGTGCGCTGGTCATTTCGAAGACCGATTAAACTTAGCGATAGCGCGATAAAGAACCCACTTACAACCCGCCGACTTCCCTCTTTTTACGCCCTATCTACCGCAGGAATTCTTCCCAACTACGCTCTGGACTATGAATTGACGAATCGACTGTCGAGATAGTCCACCACCGCAAACTTTGCTCGGACAGTAATCAGCGCAAATAAGGTATGCGAAAGTGAGCAATATTGCGCAGACATTGTGAGTACCTGCATTTAATTTTCAACATTGAGGAGAAACTCTCATCGTGCGTGAAGCCGATTGATTGGGGGGTTTATGCGGGTTGTGGATGTGATGATCAAGGATCCAATCTGTTGTGCGGAATCCTGCACGGCCGAGACTGTTGCACACTTGCTGAGCAAAGCGGACTGCGGTGTAGTGCCCGTACTGAACCAGCTGTCATGACAAGTCTTAGGGGTGGTTACGGAGCGGAGCGTGTGCCTGGAGGTGGTAGCCCAGCGGCGCAATCCCACCACGGTTCCTGCCGGAGAGTGCATGGCTCGCGCACCGGCAGTGTGCCACCCAGAGGATGACGCCTATGCCGTGCTGGCAAGATTTTCACAATCCCAATCCCGTGGCGTGGTCGTGGTCAATGATGAAAACGAACTCGAGGGTATCCTGTCGCTTTCGGTTCTGGCGAGTCGCGCCGCCACTGCCGCGCAGGAACTCTATGCCGCGCTGCAGAAAATCAATGAGGAGAATGCAAGTAGGGCAGGATCAACTCCCGGCAGGCGCCGAGATAGACGCTCCTTGGTGGCATCGGCCTAAAGGCATTCTCGCAGTGAAATTGATGAGAGTTATCACTGCATGTCCCGTTTGGGGCATCGCTTTAACACGGTAGCGCTGCATAGTATTTGGCACGGATCTAGAGAAGACGTTCGCGACGCGCCGGCAATGCGCATGAACAGCAACGTTTTGCAACCAGAAACAGACCGGTAACCCTCGGTCAGATGAGGACAACATGAACAGCCCCACCACTCCCAGACTCGCACCGGGCTTGCCAATGCAAAGATTAACTAGGGCCGTGCGGAACCCCGCCAATGGCTCCCAAATGAACGCTACTGCTTTCAGCATGTCAGAGGCGGAGGCGGTTGAGCGGGCGAAGCGGGGGATGGCGTGGCTTTCGAAACTCTTTATGGCCTGCATAAGCGTCGCGTCTATTCTCTTTGCCTTCGGATGATTGGCAATGAGGCCGGAGCGGAAGATCTGACGCAAGAAGCGTTCCTGCAGGTCTACCGCAAGATCGTGACCTTTCGCGGGCAATCGGAATTTGCCACATGGCTGCACCGGGTAGCGGTGAACGTCGTGCTGATGCACTTCCGCAAAAAAAGACTCCTCACAGTCTCGCTAGACGAGCCCTTAGACCACGAGGAACGAGACGGTACGAAAAGATATTTTGGCATTCAAGACAACTTGCTGGCGGGGTCCATCGACCGCATCACTCTGGAAAAAGCGATTGGGGGGCTTCCATCCGGCTATCGGAACGTCTTTGTGCTGTTAGATGTAGAAGGCTACAAGCATAACGAAGCCGCTGAGATGATGGGCTGCACGACCGGTAATACCAAATCTCAGCTTCATAAGGCGCGCATGAAGTTGCGCCTTATCCTGAAGACCGGCAGAGCCGAACAAACGGCTGAAAAAGCAATTGAATTGGACAGGAAGGTGTCATGATGCCATCATTTTCCGCTGGACGCTGCGGGCATTTGACCCTGTGCGTGGTGCTCTTCACGCTGTTGTTTCTCTCGGCATGTGGTAAAGGAGCCAGTTCATCATCCTCTAGCGGCCAAACTGGCGGTTCGCCAAATACGTCGTCGGTCCCGACGGCGACGGTCGTCAGCATGACTGCAAGTGCGCAGACAATCGCCGCGGGGAAGTCAGTGACTCTGATTGTTACGGCCACGAACGCAAACACGGTATTTATCACTAACAACGCGGATTAGCGATACGGCATCTCCATCACTCCCACTTGGGCAGCACTATACTTCTTGCCTTCTTGCTCGGAAGCTGCTGCCGCAGAGCGGTCGCAGTAGTCGACATGCAGGAAGTGATCGGCATGCAGCTTCGCTGCTTCAGCATCGCAATCGATCGCATTTTGCGTGTGCCCGTGAGCGAGGTAGGCGTGATGCGCGGCCTTCTCGTGCTCCCCGGCCTGCTCGCATTTCGCCGCCTCTTTGTAATGGCAGGCTGCACGCTCATGATGACGAGCCGCGCAATAGTAAGCCAATTCCCACGTCTTTGACATGCAGTTTTCCTTCTTCAAGTTTTTGGCGAGCTTCCGGAATCGATCACGCTTTCATAAATAACGCTGGTGACGCAGCAGCAATCTGGATCATCCGGGAACCACAACGGTTGTTTAGTTTCGGTGCCATATTGGTTTTGTCAAAACTGTCCAGCTCTGCGGTGCTTCTACCCTTATGGCCTTTTCAATGCCGATCCATTTCTGAACAGCCTATTCGTTCTTTAACTCTGTTAGCTTTCCTTTTAACTTCACGACGGCTTCTTTAGCCTGACCTATCCGCTGTTGAAGCTTGCCCACATTCTTTTCGGCTTTCCCTTCGGCTTTCAAATCGCGGTTATTGGTAATTCTTCCAACCTCCTCCTTGATTGTCCCTTTTACTTCGTGGAAGCTACCCTTGAATTTGTCTTTCGTGCTGGTATCCATATTTCTCCTTTATGTCCTCGTAAAGCTTGAGTTGCGGCTTTGAGGGCTGTCACTTTTATAATCTCGTAGCCTTCTAAAGTCTGAGCAGGATTGATCATCTCTGGAACGGGCCTGGGCTTCATCCCAAAACGGACAAGGGCACACTGCAGCATGTGATCCGCTTTCGCGTTGACCCAAGCGGCGCATTGCACCAGAGACGCGCAAACGGTCAGATCGCAGCAGCACAAACCGTCTCAAACACACGGCTGAACCGCCGTGGTCGCGTGAGCGTTATTGCTCAGACAACCTCGTCTGAACCCGTTACCGTAAGAAGTGCCTCGTGCGCTGCGAACGCCACTGAAGCAAGAAATGCGGCACCCCGAGAAGAATGTCAGATCTCGGGTCCTCACGATGCGGGAAGAAGGCGAATATGCTTTGGACAATTATGGTGATCCTCCTGGTCATGTGGCTTCTCGGTTTCAGCTTTCATATCGCCGGGGGCCTGATCCACCTGCTGCTCGTTATTGCGGTGGTGGTTCTGATCGTTAACTTAGTCCGTAGGACGGCGTGAGCCAATCTTAAGGTCTACCCCTTGTTGACCGGAGGGATCTTATTAGCCCAACCCAACCTTGCGGAGGTGTGTAATGTCTGCTCGTGGCATCCCAGAGCCTCGACTACCGAACACGAAGCGCCAGTTCAGCCTAAACGTAGACCATGGCCCTTTCCTCATGAAACACACTTTCGAGCACGCTGAATTGAGCGACGGTACAGGATCCCGCGAACAAGGCGAAGAGCGCCTCCGCGACGAAAAAGCCTGGTCGCGAATGGATGACGAAGGCCGTCCCAACGACCGTCCGCCCGATCCGCGCCGGCGCATTACGCGAATAAGAAGCGTGCTGTTGATAATTGTGGGTCTCGCAGCTCTACCCATGCTGGCAAAGGCTCAATCACTGGCCGATTCGGGAAATTCTTTTGGCACTCTTGCAAGCACAACCCCGGCGCAACTTGAGGTAACCTACACGCGTCCCATGCAGACTACAAAGCTCCGCAACTACTTTTTCGACGCGTTCGGACCGTACCCCATTGTCGGCGCCGCAGTCGTGGCTGGCATCAGCCAGGCGGATAGTACTCCGCCGGAGTGGAAGCAAGGTGCTGAGGGTTACGGCAAGCGATTCGGGTCCGCCTTTGCAATCGCAGCGGTAAGCACCACGACGCGTTATGCGCTAGCAGAAGCCTTTAAGGAAGACACGTTGTACTACCGCTGTGAGTGCACAGGCTTGTTACCGCGACTGAGCCATGCCGTGATTTCGACCTTGACAGGACGCCGCGGCGAAGACGGCCACCGCGTCTTCTCTTTCCCTGCGCTCATCGCACCCTATGCGGGCGCGATGACGGCCGTCTATGGCTGGTATCCCGGCCGCTACGATGCCAAAGATGCGTTCCGAATGGGCAACTACAGCCTGCTGGCATTTGTGGGCGGGAACATCGCCCTGGAGTTCCTCTATAGCGGCCCCCACTCCTTGCTTTCTCGCATGCATTTAAACAATGCGCACGGCGCGCCCGATCAGGGTCCAAATCGATGAGCGACCGTAAACTCATGGCGGTCTCAGGCGTGAACCCTCCACTTCCGGGGCGAGGGATGTTGCTCATATCCCGCACCTTGAGTTCCTCCATGGACCTGATCAATGAGTTTTTCGAGTGGTTCGGCGATCTGGGCATATTCTTCTGGCAAGTTGTGCGGGCTGCAGTGACGCCGCCGTTCGAATTCCGCGAACTGTTTCGACAACTCGACGAGATCGGATCAAAGTCTCTGCCGCTGGTCGCTTTGGCCGGCGCCGCCACCGGGGCTGTGCTCTCTTTGGAAGCCCGTTACAGCCTGACTCGATTCGGCGCAAAATCGCTCCTTCCGGCAGCTATTGTTTTCTCCGTCATCCACGAGACCGGTCCGATCATCACCGGTCTGGTAGTGAGTGGCCGAGTAGGCGCCGGCATTGGCGCGGAGTTGGCGTCGATGAAAGTGACCGAGCAGATCGATGCCATCGAGGCATCTGCGGTGAACCCTTATAGGCTGCTGGCGGCGACCCGCATCCTGGCTTGCATCCT
>JBEKBO010000200.1:0-5075 GCA_050015355.1 Candidatus Korobacteraceae bacterium
TTGTTCAGCACAACGTGCAGGTAGGGCAGCTTGTACTGCGCTCCGACCGCCAACTCCTCAATCAGGAACTGAAAGTCGTAGTCGCCGGAAAGTGCAACGATTTCGCGCTCGGGATCGGCCGCACGGACACCTAGCGCCGCCGGGAGAGTCCAACCGAGCGGGCCGGCCTGGCCGCAGTTGATCCAGTTGCGCGGCTTGTAAACGTGCAGGAACTGGGCGCCGGCAATCTGCGACAGGCCGATCGTCGTGACATAACAGGTGTCGCGACCGAAGGCCTCGTTCATTTCCTGATACACCCGCTGCGGCTTAAGCGGGACATCCTCGAAATCGCTGCGACGGAGCATATTCAGCTTGCGGTGCTCACACTCTTGCGCCCACGTACTGCGATCCTTGAGCCTGCCTGCCGCCTTGCGTTCCCTGGCTACATCGACGAAGAGTTCGAGTGCCGCCTTCGCATCGGAAACAATCCCAAAATCGGGGTTGAAGACACGGCCGATCTGCGTCGGCTCGATGTCGACATGCACGAACGTGCGTCCTTTCGTGTAGCTCTCGATCGAGCCCGTATGACGATTGGCCCACCGGTTTCCAATGCCGAGCACAAAGTCGGATTTGAGGAACGTCGCGTTGCCGTAACGATGGCTTGTCTGCAACCCAACCATCCCCGCCATCAGAGGATGATCGTCGGGAATTGCCCCCCAAGCCATAAGCGTCGGGATCACCGGGACGCCCGTCGTCTCCGCAAACGCGACGAGGAGATCGGAAGCATCGGCATTGATGATCCCGCCGCCCGCGATGATCAACGGCCTCTCCGCAGCCTCCAGCATCTCCATGGCCTTTTCGATCTGACGCCGGGTCGCTGTAGGCTTGTAGACGGGCAGCGGTTCGTAGGTGTCCATATCGAACTCAATCTCAGCCGTCTGGACGTCAATCGGGAGATCGATCAGCACCGGCCCGGGCCGGCCGGAGCGCATGATATGGAAGGCCTGCTGGAAGACACGGGGGACCAGCCCCGGCTCACGGACGGTGACCGCCCACTTCGTGACCGGCTTGGCAATCGACTCGATGTCGACCGCCTGGAAATCCTCTTTGTACAACTTAGCCCGAGGTGCTTGGCCGGTGATGCACAGAATGGGGATTGAATCGGCGGCGGCGGCGTAGAGGCCGGTAATCATGTCGGTCCCAGCCGGCCCCGAGGTTCCGATGCAGACGCCGATCTTTCCCGGCATAGCCCGGCTGTAGCCGTCTGCCATGTGCGAAGCGGCCTCGACGTGGCGGGCCAGGATGTGGCGAATGCCACCATGCTCGCGCATTGCTGCGTAGAACGGATTGATGGCGGCACCCGGGACACCGAACGCCATCGTGATGCCCTCGCTCTCCAATACGCGAACCGCCGCCTGAACGGCTGTCATCCTCGGCATCTCGATTCCCCTTTCCCGGATTGTGCCCCGCAGCTTTTGTTAGGGCTGCTCTTCGTGCTTTTCGGTTAAGCTCTCCGTGGGAACTACAGCGCCCGCGAACGTTCCCTATTCTACAAGGCGGGCCCTATGCATTCGGTTGCCGCCGAATCACGAGCGGCATGCATCGCCGCACTTGAGTAGAGCTACTCCCTTCCGTATTGATTCGTCATACCTCAATCAGGTGCAAGTAATCGGTCAATGTCGGAAAAAACGCCACCAGTGGCCGAGCCTGCTCCATGGCAGCTTACGGTTGGTTTTTCACTGCTTCCACGTTAATATCGACCTTGATTTCCTTGCCAACCGTCGTGCCGGTGGAATCGAATGAGACGTTGTAGTCGAAGCGGTTCAGGCTTGTGCTGGTCTCGATACCGAGGCGAATTTTACCCTTAATTTCGGCTTTCGCAAGCGTGATGGGTAACGTGACCTGGCGCGTAACACCCTTCATTGTCAGGTTGCCGGTCACCTGAAGCTGGTCGCCGATCTTTTCAACCTTGGTGCTCTGGAAGCGGATCTCGGGATACTTGTCGGTCTCAAAAAAATTGGCGCTTCTAAGATCCTTGTCACGTGTTTGGTTGTCGGTATTCACACTCGCTGTTTTAATCACAGCCAGTACTGAGGACTTGGATGGGGCCTTCTCGTCGTAGGAAATCGTGCCCGAAACATCGCTGAACCTGCCGTGCACGGTGCTGATCATCAAATGCTTCACCGCGAAATTCGCCGAGGAATGGGCGGGATCGATTGTGAACTCATCGGCGGCAAAGACTTGCGCCGTAACGAACAGCAAAAACGCCAACAGTGCACATAAACGCGTCCGCATTTGTTCTCCATTTCAGAGTAGTAATCCACATGAAAGATCCGCGGATTGCAGCCAGTGATGCAAGATTCCGAATGTGGGGCAATCGGAGCTTTGCCCTCACGCCCCGCGCGGAAATCTAGCCGCCGTTATTATCGAAGGACAGGATGGCGAAATCTGGTCAAAAGTGAACAGTGAGGGTCTACCGTCTCAAATCGGGAATATGACCCCACTGGGCGATTCCCCGGGTGGCTGTCACGAAATCACTCGCGCTATCATGAACGCCACTGTTGCAGCTAGGCCACCAATGACCACCGTTTGGATCGCACTACGGAGCGGTGGCGCACCCGTAAAGCGGCCCTTGACGTAGCCAAAAACAGCTAGCGCGGTAAGAGTGATGATTGCCGATACAATAAGAGCCGTGCTCGCCCTAGTGAGGATAATGTACGGGCCGAGCGGGATGAAGCCGCCCGCGATATAAGCTCCTGCAATCGTTCCTGCACTGATAACCGCTCGTTTCGGATCAGGTTTCTCAAGGCCGAGTTCGAATCGCATCATGAAGTCAACCCAGGCTTGCGGATGTGTTCTTAGCGCATCCACGACCGGCCTGCTTTCTTCTGTTGTCAAGCCATAGGCATGGAACACTTCGGCAACTTCGGCCGCCTCAATGTCGGGCTTCTCATTGACTTCCAATTCTTCTCGTGTCCTCTCGCTGAAGTAGTGTTCCGCGTCACTCTTGGCGGCCATGTAACCGCCCAGCCCCATGGCGATTGAACCTGCCGCGATCTCTGCAAGGCCCGCGGTCACAATGATACCCGTTGTATTAATCGCGCCCGACAGACCCGCTGCTAGTGCAAACGGAACTGTCAATCCATCTGACATCCCGATCACAATGTCTTTAACTGTTTCGGATCCAGTAAAATGTCGCTCAATGTGTGTTGTTTGTGGCATAAGAGTTTTCCAGGAACGTAGATAAGTAATACATGATTCACCAGCCTTATGCCGAACACAAGTTATTGGTTGAGAGTCCCAGTTTCCGGCTTGCAGACGATTCAGCCACACCGCTGCCCACGGTCGGCGTTTAGGTCTTCGGCACCGCCTTCGGGCAAATCAGCAACAGTATCAGTTGCAGGAAACCACCAAATCGTAATCACCGGGAAAACGGTCGGGCTGGCGGGGTTTCGTCGGGGGCAACTCGCCGTCGTCCGATAATGAGCAACAAACATCAGTTTTTAGCTCACCGGAATCGACCCCGTTAAACCCTTTCGATTGAGGGGTGCGAAGACTCCCCCGGAGAGGGGGTTTTTAGCTCACCTACTGAAGCCGCATACGGACGGTGCCGTACAACGCGGGGAATTCACTACTGAAAAGCAAGATTCCGGTTTAGAACTTTTGCGACCGCGGGCGGCGCCAGAGCTGTTGCCGTTCAGATGTGATGAGAGTGGGGTTGAGGTCGTTAAACCATTTGCTTTTCTTTCTTCCTGGCGCGGTATTCCTTACCTTTTGCGTGATACCAATCGTAATGACTTGCTTTCCGCTCACAGTTAAGAGAGCAGTATCGGACGTTCGGCTTGGCATTGGAAAACACTAAGTCGCACATTGCGAATTTGCAGATTTTGAAAGAACCATGGCAATGCCAAATGTCCAAGAAGAACATCAGATACATCGCGTCAAGCAGGCTATCGCAGCGCCACGATGAACACAGCCCTCCCGGACCAAGAAGTACCCTCGGCTTTACCGGCTTCACCATTCTTCGATCTAGTTCGCGAGCAAGGATTCTTTCAGCCTCAGAAATCTGATCTGGCCTGATTTCGTCAGTTCGCGAATTTCTAGTCGCTGCCCACTTGCAGTAGAGATCGGAAAATTGCCTTTGATCGCGCCAGAACTCCTCTACATCTATTTTCGACCACGTCGATTCATTTACTCCGAGCACATTGGGTAAGATTGGCAGTCGATGAAGTGTGGACATCCAGACAGCGCTTGGAGCGATGATACCCGTTCTGAGTTCTTCAACTCGCCCTCTCCAATCTGCACCAAAGATATCGGTCATTTCCGATTTCTCTACAGGAATTGGTCTATTGGGGGAGCCGTATGTGTGGAGGAAGGCGGTCAGCGAAGAATGACCTTCATCACGTTTAAGATTAGCGAAGACGAGGTGAGGCGGGAAGATTGTATCGCGGCTGTTTGCCCACACCCTGTAAAGCGCGAACGGGTCAAAAGCTCTGTCCAATTGTTGCCCATACGCAAACGGAAGCTGCACCACCACTCCGTGAAATGGTTTGATTTCATCCCGTTGCGGGTTATCTATGGAATCTCTTGCCACGGCTAACTACGCCTCCGTCTGTCAGCATCGAGCTTTACTTGAAGCTTGGTTGTGGTTCCGATCACTTCTACCGTGTCGTCGCCAGCTTTGCTTTCTCGAATAGACTCAAGAGTGGATCCGCCGCGATTGAAAACCAACCTACATTCTCTCGCTTTGTTCCGCACTCGGACGCAAAAATGCCTAGAATCCCCCGCCAATCAGGACAAAATAGCACGGCATTGGACAAGATGAGGCGTTTTTGTCCAATGCCGAATGGATAGGTGTTCTGGACAGCTATCCAAATACAAAAAGCAGTCAACCGCAAGAGCGATCAGGCCCTATCAATCGTCGTCAAGCGAGCATGTTCAGCGCTTCCTCCAGTACCCCCTTGGTCGCCTCGACCTTGTACGCGTTCTTGCTCAGTGGCCGGGCGCCCTGAACCGAGGCGGCACAGGCGGCGCCGACAGCGCTCTTCAGGTCCTTGCCGTTCAGGGCGCTCTCCGCTTTCACGCTCCTGGTGGGG
>JBEKBO010000201.1:0-5056 GCA_050015355.1 Candidatus Korobacteraceae bacterium
TCATGGCGGCCGCCAAGGTCTTCTCGGGCTCCTGCCCATCAAGCTCTCGTGTAGACATCGATCCCATGGTGACGTTTGCGCCAGCGGCGACGGCAGCTTCGGCGATTAGCTTGGCTTCCGCAAACGTTTCGAAATCCGTCACGATGAAGACCGACTCTCCTTCTTTCACGAAGGCGCATTTATCCACAATCGTTCTAGCGCCTTTTGCTGCAAATAGGTCTTTCATTTCCGCTCCTCTTGCGTGGGGCTTTACCCGGCAACGATGGCATCTTTGACGGCCAACTTGTCGCTCGCGACCGGCTCGTAAGGAATGCCCGCCAGTTTCATGACCACCTTGATGGTGACGGTATTGCTGAATACATTCATGGCCGTTCGGCCCATATCGAGGAATGCGTCGACACCGGCGATGATAGCCAGTGCCTCGATCGGTATCCCGATTGCCGTTAACACCATCGCGATGGCGACGAGTCCGCCTGACGGCACGTTGGCGCTGCCCTTGCTTGCCAGCGAAGTCACAATGATGACGGAAAGCAGCGTCGGCCCACTCATCGGGACGTGATAGGCATCAGCGAGATAGCCCACGGCAACGCCGAAGTACATGATGGAGGCGTCGCGATTGAATGCGTAGCCGAGTGGCAGCACAACCGAAGCGATGGCCTTGGGCACTCCCATCGCGATCAGCTTTTCCATATGCAGCGGCAGCGTGGCTTCCGACGAACGGGTCGCAAAACCGAGAATGATGGGCTCGCTGACTGCTTTGGTTACCTTGAACGGGCTCTCCCCAAGAACCTTCAGAACGATCCAGAGGAGTATCAGCAGGATGAACAGCCCGAGGTAGACTACTCCGACAAGTTTCGCCAATGAAACAAGGGTTCTGACGCCCTGAGTCGCAAACAACCATGCGATGATCGAGAAAATCGCAATCGGCGAAAGCGAGATGATCCAGTTCGTCATCTTGAACACCGCTTTCATCAGCGATTCCAACACGTCAACCACCGGTTTGGCTGCGCTCCCAACAGACGCGAGTGCCAGGCCCAACATGGTGGCAAACAGCAGCACAGGCAGCAGGTTTGCGCCGGCCATTGCCGCGACAATGTTCGAAGGGATCATATCGAGGAAAAACTTCGTCCAGTCCAGCGTCGTGCTGATGTTCTTGGGCAAGTTAGCGCCCGCCGCTAGATTGGCGCCCAAGCCTGGACGAAACAGAGAGTTCAGACCGAGGCCAATGAAGAGAGAGATAGTCGTCGCCACAAAGAAGAAACCCAGGCTGATGCCCGAGACCTTGCCTAACTCCCGCGACTGATTTCCCATCTGGTAGATGCCAAGCGTAATCGCCGTGAATACGAGCGGAACGACGATCATTTTGACGGCTTGCACGAATGCGGTACCGATGGGCATTAACTTGGCTGCCGTTCCAGGCAGCGCAAAGCCGAAGACTATCCCCAGCAACAGACCTAAAAGCATCTGCAGCGGCAAAGGTACGAGTCTCTTTTTTCCGGACATGCCCTCTCCTACGCGAGGTGTCATTGCAGACCCGCGCGTATCTTCCCTCAACCACGGAGCGTTATGCTGAAGCGTCTCTGGAAAGGCAGACCCCGCCATCGAAACAGAAAAATGGCGCTCAAATTAAAAGTCAGGACTCTGCTGGTCATATTGTGTATTATCCACGATGGCTGAAACAAACAGTATGGCGGCCAGGACGCACATTCCATATTAATTGAGGAGGAACAGGTGGAAGACAATCGCAACGACATGCCTGAGGAAAAAGAGCGCTCCGTTCTAACGCGCCGCCGTCTTCTACAGGGAGCAGGTGGACTCATCGCAGCCTCAGCGCTTCCGGCAAATGGAGCAATGCTTGCGGGGCTCCCCCTCAACCAAGCGCCTGCGAAGTCATCTCCGACGGTTGCTGCCGATCTCAGCGGTCAGTTAGCGCGCTACATGGTGACGGCCCGGGAGCGCAGTCTGCCGCCAAAGGTATTGCTGGACGCTAAGCATCGTGTCCTGGACACGATGGGTGCCATGGTTTCGGGATCGCGTCTCAAGCCCGGAGAACTGGCCATCCGCTTCGTACGCGCGCAAGGCGGCGTGCCGGAAGCGTCGGTTCTTGCCACCGATATCAAGACCTCCGCCATCAACGCCGCGCTGGTCAATGGGATGTTCGCGCACGCGGACGAAACCGATGACGTCGACCCGTTAACCAAAGCGCATCCGGGCTCCGGCGTGGTTCCTGCCGCGCTGGCCATGGCGGAGCGCGAGCAACGCTCTGGAATGGAGGTGATCAGGGCGGTGGCGCTTGGCTACGATGTCGGTTGCCGTTTCGTCGTCGCTCTTGGACCGGACTTGGTGCGCGGCGGTCACCGCGGCATCGAGTGTCCCGTCTCTACGATGGGCGGCATGGCAGCGGCGGCCTCACTGGCTCGCCTGGACGAAACCGGGATGCGCTATGCGCTTTCCTATGGCGCGCAGCAGGTGTCAGGCCTCTGGAGCTGGGTCCAGGATCCCGATCACATTGAGAAAGCCTTTGACATCGGCGGCATGGGCGCCCGCAACGGCGTGACTGCGGTGGTCATGGTCCAGACGGGATTTACCGGTGTCCGCGATGTACTGAGCGGAAGGCACAACGCGATCGAGGCGCTTTCCTCCCAGTCGCACCCCGAGGCGATCATGGCCGGTCTGGGCAGCCGGTATTTTGTCTCGGAGACGGGCATCAAGACCTATTCCGTGGGCTACCCCAACCAGGCCCCCCTGGATGCGTTCTTTACCCTTCGCCGCCAGTATGGCTTGCGCGCCGACAATGTCGAGCGCATAGTTGTCCGGCTGCCGGAGGACGGGCCCGGCATTGTCAGTAACAGTCCGATGCCAGACGTCAACTGCCAGTACCTCATCGCCACGGCCCTGATAGACGGCGCCGTCTCGTTTGCCAATAGCCACTCGCGCGAGCACATGGCCGACCCGCAAATACGCGCCGTCATGCAACGCGTGCAGGTGGTCGGAGATGCCAAACTGAACGACCCCGCCGCGCCACGCAGCGGACTGGTCGAGGTGACCCTGCGCGACGGCCGCACCGTAAGCCACTTCACGCGGTTTCCCCCGGGCACGAAGGAGAATCCGGTGGATACGGAGGGCATGAACGTGAAGGCGCGTGATCTGATGACGCCTGTATTGGGTGCTAAGCGCACGGAAGAGCTTATTCAGCGGGTGAACGCCCTGGAAGAGGTGAGCAATATGCGTGAGCTCATCCGCTCGCTGCTGACACTCTAAAACCAACGAATGGGGAGGTAGAACTTTGGCCCGCAAGAATCGTTGCTCCGGCCGCCACGCCCCTTACTTCCGGAAGTAGCATAGTTGGAGAAGTGCTCGTTCCGCAGTAGCTTCGCAAGGAGCCAGAATGGCAGACAAATCAGAAGCCGAGGCCGCAATGCTCAGCCCCGGTTCCAGCTTCCAACTTCAAGCCAAGGGACTCGGATTCAAATGCCGCATTGATGGACGCAGGCAGGGGCCATGGCTTGTTTTTTCAAATTCGTTGGCGACCAACCTCTCCATGTGGGACGAGCAGGTGGCCGCCTTGGGTAATGAGTTCCGGATTTTGCGCTACGACCAGCGCGGCCACGGAGGAACAACGGTTCCGAGCACTCCCTGCACTTTCGACCAACTGGTCGGCGACGTACTGGCGATTTTCGACGCTATTGGAATTGATCGCGCAACGCTGCTGGGGGTTTCAATGGGGGCCGTGACGGCACTGCGCTTCGCGGCGCTGCACCCACAGCGTCTGGATCGGGTGATAGCCTGCGACGGTCCATGGGTAAATCCGGCGGGCGCGGCCGAACTCTGGGAGGAGCGCATTGCGGTCGTCAGGTCGCAAGGGATGCAGGCGCTGGTCCAGCCCACTGTCCAGCGCTGGTTCAGGGCCGCATTCGTCGCCGGTAATCCGCCGGTGCTTGATAAGGTGCGGCGCATGATCGCTGATACGCCGGCCGAGGGCTTCATCGCCTGCGCGCGCGCTTTGCAGCAATTCGATTTTCGTCAGTCGTTCCCGCAGATCCGCGTTCCCACGCTCTTACTGTGCGGAGCGGCCGATGGAGTGATGCCGCAGGTAATGCGCGAAATGCATGCGGCAATGGGTGGCTCCGAATTCGTAGAGATACCAGAGGCCGGACATCTTCCGAACCTGGAAAACCCGGAGGAGTTCCGGCGGGCGCTCGCCGCGTGGATTCGCTGAGAGGGCACCGAACTTTGAGCAGCGAGCCTGATCAGACCTGCCGCCGCCAGGGAACACGCAGCGGATCAACAACGCTGCGATCCGCCGGCGCAGATACCGATAATCTGCTTGATGGTTCCTCTCTACTTCTGGCTGCATATCGCGATGGCATGACTGAATGCGTCAGCCAGCTTTTGGCTCTCTGCGTGGTTGGCACCTCCCTGCATCGGGAAGACGGAGATCGGACTCGCAATGGATGTCCCACGCCGAATCACTATCGACCGATACCCGTCCGCAGTCCTGAGAATGACCCACTCCCTGTTGTTCGGGAGCGTATTGTCGTTCAAGTCCTTGGGACTGGCGACAACCTTGGGGTTCATATCCTTGAGATTGAATAGAACGTCGAGATTGACGGATTCTCTCGTGTAAGGCGGTTTATCGGCGCCCACCGTCAACACGTGTATGGTGACGTTGCAGCCGTCGAAGACGATGCGATCCCATTCGCTGTAGAACTCGCCATTAGGACCGCTCTTTTGATAGAACCCATTTCGTTCAACAAAGGCGTGGATATAGCTTTCGATGCTCTTCAGCCCCGATTGCGCGAAGGCTGAGCCGGTCATGACGCAGGCCCCCATCGAAAGTAGACCGGCGAACAACAAACCAATGAGTTTTTTCATACTTTTCCTAATCAGTATCAAGCCCAACGCTGTATGGGGCAGAACTTACTTGATTACCCTGATGGGGGTATTTACTTGACGCCACCGAACGCAAGATGTAGTGTCCGGGGCTGTGAGCGAGGATTACCCGAGGACATTGCTCGAGGTGGAACGGCGCTTCAGCCGCGAGCAGGCCTGCGCC
>JBEKBO010000202.1:0-5051 GCA_050015355.1 Candidatus Korobacteraceae bacterium
CATCAGCTTCCGAAGATGGGTCACAGTGACCTCCTTGTGACCCACAACTTACACGAGTGACAATGCTCGGGGACAACCCACGCGGTAGCGTCCGCCGCGCTAGCGGCTTAGTTCAAACGCCCCTCGATCCATCCATTCGCGGCTTCCCACGTGGTTCTGGATCCCGGTCCGCCCCAAGGAACAGGCGTGCGCGAACAAAGCGTCGTTGTGCGGGGCCGCCTCGCCACGGGACCGTAGCGCGAAAGCGATACCGGACGATAGACTTTTCTTGTCCGTAAGCGCTTTGAGTTCGACTCTAATCTGACAAGAGAATCTCTTAAATGACTACTGAACACGAGCTTCGGCAGAAGTTGCGCAAGATCGCTGCACTGTTCGAGGGCGCCACTTCCGCAGGAGAGCGAGATGCAGCGGCTGCTGCGCTCGACAGGATTCGGGCCGCACTCAGTGCTGCAGAGCAAACGGAACAGACGATCGAAATGCAATTTAGACTGGCTGATCGCTGGCATAGGCGCCTATTCACCGCCCTATGCCGCCGCTATGGGCTTAAGCCATACAGGTATGCGCGCCAGCGGTACTCCACAGTGGTTCTGCGGGCCCCGAAAACGTTCATCAACGACACTCTTTGGCCAGAGTTTCTCCAGATCAAGAACGCCCTCGATGAGTATTTGAATGAGGCCACGGAGCGAATCATTCGAGAAGAGGTCTTCGGGAGGACAGAGGAGGCAGAAGAGCAGACGGGTTCGCCTGGATCTGCATCGGCAGCTCAACTTTCGCAACCCCAAGACTTAGACTGAAATGGCGGCGGGGGCAGCATGGTCATTTTCCGCGTTCACGTATCGTTGCTGAATATCGAGCCTCCTATTTGGCGGTGTATTGAACTCACCAGCCAGACCACGCTCAAGCAATTTCATCGCATCCTGCAGATCGCAATGGGATGGACCAACTCCCACCTGCATGAATTCATCGTGGGCCGCCAGCGTTATGGAACTCCAGATTTGCACTACGATGGGCCCAGCGAAGTCATTGCCGAAGGCAAAGTCCATCTGTCGAAAGTGCTACCTGTCCTCGAGGCGCGCATTCTCTATGTCTACGACTTCGGAGATTACTGGCAGCATTCCGTTCATCTGGAGGCGGTCCTTTCAGCCCAACCGGGAATAGACTATCCCCGCGTGTTGGATGGAGCCCGCAGTTGCCCTCCGGAAGATTGTGGTGGCACCACCGGGTATGCCGATCTTGTCGATATCCTTCTCGACCCGACGCATGAAGACTTTCAACAGATGCGCGAATGGGTCGGTGAGGAATTCAACGCAGAGGTCTTGCATCTGGAAAAGATCAATGCGCGGCTCCGTCGGAACCGCTCGCTTGTCGCAAAGGGATGATTTCACATTGATCCCGGAGATCAAGACCTCCGGTAGCGTTCAGGCGACATCGTACTGCGCTGGATATGATCCTTGACGCCAAGCCGACTCCCCGATACTAATCCAATGCCAGCGTCTGAATCACTGCCAGATTGCCGACGATACGGACGAGACGGGGTCGGCACTTCTACGGATTGGGCGTAATCCGTCAAAGTGCAGGTCGAGGTCGGAAAGGCACGTTCCTCGGCGATCTATGCCAATATAATCTCCGAATGCGACCAAAACTAACCGTCGCAGAAGACTAGGGCGGCTAATAGATGTCCGAGAGCGAAGAACAGAAGTTCGAGAAGACGGTCGCTGAGTTCCTCTCAGAAGGGCTCCATACGCGCCGTGGCTTGACGGTGGACGAGTACACCGCCGTGTGCCGGAAGGCGTGGGACGAGTGTCACACCTCGTCCGCGTTTCCTTTCAAGGTCCTTATCGACCCCCTTCATTCGATTGAGAGCATGCTCGCGAACAGCACTCAGGACTACATTCATTACCGGGTCGCTGACGAGCTTGAGGCCCAGAAGGACCCGTCAATGGAGATTCGGTGCGAAGCGCTCGGCACGGTCAAACCTGACCTCTCAACGGGACCCGACGAAAACCCGCCGTTGCCCACGGAGGAGCCCGATGTTCCTGAGACACGTCGCTATCTCCTGGCCGTGTTAGATGTCCTCGGCTTCTCTGCGCTTCTCCAGGAAAAGGGGCTGAGCGAGATCACCGCTCTTTACTCCAGACTGATCGCCGAGGCCGTAACGAAGGATGCGATACGGACATACACCATCGTTCGATTTAGTGAAACCCAAAGCGGGTCGGTGCTCGGTGTTCTGCCCGTGCGCCACGCCCATTTCAGTGACACGATTTTTCTGTGAGTGCCATTGGTCGAGCATTTCATCGCCCCCTTCATGGTGCGGTGCGCGGACATGGTGTGCGAGGCGCTCAAGCTTGGAGTACCTTTACGCGGTGCTCTCGCGGTCGGTCCGGCGGTAATGCACTCACGCACGGTCACGTTCGTTGGCGCTCCACTCGTTGAGGCCGCCAGACTTGAACAGTCGCAGGATTGGCTCGGCGTATCGTTAGGAGACTCCATGTTGGCCGCAGACGTATCTCGGGAACCCGGAACGCGGGCTGCGCGCTCATCCGAGATACTTTTCGTACCATGCGAAGATATTTTTCCATCCGTCCTGCGCAGCCAAGGGGCGGTAGTCGACACGGTCGGTTGCAAAGATGGAGTGCCCGGCATTGTCATACGAATGGAATTCGTGCGTCTTGCCAAGTTTCGTGAGTTCGGCTTCCATTTTGGCTACATGTTCCTGTGAGGGGCGCTTGTCTTCCTTGCCGAAGATCCCCATCAGCGGGCAGCTCATGTCCTTGGTGAGGTCGAGCGGGTCCACAGGTTGGTTCGGCGTCAGCCCCGCATTGCCCGCGCCCACACCGCCGGGGTAGCAAGCCACCGCGGCGTCGATTTCCTTCAGCGTGCAGGCGGCCAGGTAGACCTGCCGGCCTCCGGAGCAGTAGCCGATGATCCCCACCTTGCCGTTGAGATTGCGCATGGCGCGGAGGTGCCGGATGGCGCCTTCGATATCGCCCATAGCGCTGGCATCCGCCGGCCCACCGGCCTCGCGCATGGCGGCGGAGTTGGCCTCGGGCGTCGCTTTGCCCGCCCGGAAATGCAGGTTCGGGCAGATCGCGGTATTGCCGTGCTGGGCAAACCTGCGCGTGATCTCGATGGTTGGCTCGTCCCAGCCGGGCATGTGATGGACAACCACCACCCCGGGGTACTTGCTCTTTCCCAGCGGGCGCGCCAGGTAGGCATCGATCGTGTCGTCATGAAACCCGCGCATCTGCACGGTCTCGCCCGAAATGGCGCTGTAAAAAACTCTGCCCGCCGGCGGCGCCGCCGCCGGCTGCTGCGGCGCCGGGGATTGTTGCCCTTGTGTGGTTTCGGCCGCTCCCATCGTCAATATCCCCAACACTCCTGTGGTAGTCCCGGCAATGAAATCTCTTCGCTTGATGGCCTTCTGCAAGTCCTCTTCGGAATGCATGATGGTTTCTCCTTTCCAGCCACACACAGATTAACCCACCCCGTCAAGAGGTCAGGCAGCACTTCTTAAATTTGCGGCCGCTTCCACAGGGGCAGGGGTCGTTGCGCCCTGCCCTCGGCAGCGCCCTGGTTTTCTCAGCACGGAGTTGCTCCATCAGCAATTCCGGCGATTGCCCGTTCCACCGCAGCGCCGCCATCTTGAGGGTGTAGGGACGGCAGTGCGTGAAGAAGCGCCGATAGCCGGCGCAGAGGTAGTTCAGGCCCGGCTCGCCGGCGGACGTCTGGACGATGCGATCTTTCGGGCAGCCCCCGTTGCACATTTCCAGAACCTCGCAGGCCTGGCAAGTACGCGGCAGTTTCTCCTGCTTGGCTCGCCCGAAGGCTTCTTGTGCCGGGTTGTCGAGAAGTTCCGCAAGCGGGGTTTCGCGAAGGTTGCCCAGCCGGTGCTCGGGGGTAACGAAGTGATCGCACTGATAGAAATCGCCGTTGTGCTCGATCACCGGCACATCCCCGCAGGTGGGACGGAAGACACACAGCGAATGGCCCAACCCGTAGGCCGGCCTCGCCGCTTCTTCGAAGCTCTGGACGATGATCCGCCCCATATCGTGCCGGACCCACTCGTCGAAGATGGCGCAGAGAAAATCGCCAAAGGCCTCGGCTGGTACGGTGCGCTCGCTCACACCGTCCGGGGACTCCGGCTGCGGCTCCACCAGCGGAATAAAGCTCAGGTACTGGGCCCCGATCTCCTTAAAGAAGCGATAGACGTCCAGGGGATGCCGTACATTCTGCGCATGAACCACACAGAGAAGATCGACGGGGATCTTATGCCGTCGCAACAGGCGATAGGCCTGCATCACCTGCCGGTGCGTAGGGCCCTGGTTTTTGGCCACGCGATAAGCGTCATGAAGCGCGCTCGGACCGTCGAGGCTGAGGCCGACGCTAAAGTTCTCAACAGCGAAAAAACTGCACCACTCGTCTGTCAGGAGAACGCCATTGGTTTGGATGTTGTTAGCGATGTGTTTGCCAACGGGGCAGTGTTTGCGCTGGAGTTCCACAATCCGGCGAAAATAGTCCAGCCCGAGAATCGTCGGTTCCCCGCCGTGCCAAGAGAAAAGCACCTCGCTCCCCGGGACAATGGCAATTTGCTGAACAATGTACTTCTCCAGCAGATCGTCGGGCATCCGAAACGGCCTGCTTCCGGGGTATAGTAGTTCTTTTTTCAGGTAGTAACAGTACTGGCAATCCAGGTTGCAGAGAGCCCCGGCAGGCTTAGCAAAAATCTGAAATTCACGGGAAAGCATAACCATGCTCTCGTTCCCTCAATGCTCGATGTTGCTTCTACTCTAATTGAACTCACGCCGTCCCAGACAGCAGTACCTTGTCTTTTACCAGGGGGTGTCCGTCGCCTCGGCGTTCGCATCGGGAACTGGCTTACGGCCGAAGAGAGCCGCCGCCTATTGTCTGGCGCTGGCAATGCCAGTCCGCGAGAACGCCGGTTCTATAAAAGGGGATGTCAAGAAACATTTTTCTCCCTCCGCCGGAAACGCGAATGGTTGCCGCGATGTCCAGCCCCGCTTGCCATAACAGTGCGGCTTGGCCCTGGTGCT
>JBEKBO010000203.1:0-5470 GCA_050015355.1 Candidatus Korobacteraceae bacterium
CGTAAACTGGCCCAGGAGATCGTCGCCATAGAGGTCCGCGCGGCCGTCCACAAATACGCGATATTCGGGATAAAGCTTCCAGATCGCATAGCCTCCCCAGTCATAGTAAACAAAGATTCTTCGGGGATAGTCGCCGGCCCGCAAGAGCGCGATAGCTTTTTGGGGATACTGCTCCGCCTCACGAGCGTCCTGGTAGCGGGCAAGACTCACCCACTTCGCCAATGCAAACACTGCCATCAGAATGACAACCGCCCCGTTGAAAAGTGGCCGGAACCGCGAAGAGTCGCCCGTCCAAGCCGGGTGCAGCTCGGCAGTTTTCGGCGGCCGCAGTAATTCTGGATTTGCTACAGCCACCGGGAAAGCCGCGGCGATCACCGGTATCGCCAGCAAAACGAAAATTGGAATGTGGCGGACGGCGTCCAAAGCCGCGAAAGAAGTGAGGATCAGGGGCACGATGACACGTCCCTTGGGCCGCGAGCGGGAACTGGCGAGTGCGGTCAGAACCAGCAGCCATACTAATAAAAATGGGCGATAGAGCCATTCATGAAAATCCGGTGAGTGCCACTCGTCAATAAACGACCGCATCGCGGACGAGCGCAAAGTATCGAACGGATAACGATAGAGTTGAGCGCCGCTGGGATTAAGAGGCACGAGCGCCAAACAAACCAGCAGAAGCAGCAACACTCGCAGGAGGACGGGCCGCGCCTGCCGCCAGGGCGTGTTGCCGACGGCTGTCTCCATAATCAGGCCGACACCATACGCCAACAACAGCGCCGGGCCGAGCGCGAATCCGGCGTGCAGATTCAGCCATAGGAGAAACAGCGGTGGTATCCAAAACAGGAGCGTGGGCCGATCTTTTTCTGTGCCACGTTCGACCAGCCACAGAAGCAGGCTAGCCAGCGTGAAGGTGAACATCTGCGGTCGCACACCCCAAGAGGGAGCCGAAGCCAAAGCGCCGCAAACCGTCGCCGCGGCCGCCCACTGCCTCTTTCCGGGACAGCGCAGATAGAGCAGCATAAAGCCAGCCGTCGTAACCATCGCGGAGAACACGATCAGCGCAGCGGCGCCGCCGCGTTTCCAGAGTTCGTAAAACACGACCTCCGACAACCACTCATGCGACACCCAAGCGTGCCCGGCGCGAGTGAAGGAAAAAGGGTCGGAGTGGGGAACGTGGCCGGTTTCCAATATCCACTGCCCGGTGCGCAGATGCCACCAGAGATCGGGAGCGACTGCGTTGCGCGCCGTCATCGCCAGCAAGCCGAACAGCAGGATGCCGTCGAAAACCACACGTCCGTTCCAGCGAGAAATTCTGAACGTTACCATTGGGCGGGATTATAGAATCAGTTGTCTGTAAAAGCTCCTTATGATTGCGTTCTTCCGAAACCGGAGGTTTCTCGTCGCGGCCTTTCTGCTGGCGATGACGTTTTGCAACCTCACCCTGCTGTTCCAAGTGATGCCGAAGCTGCGGAATGGATACCAGGATTTCACCATCTTCTACACCGGCGGTCGCCTCCTCCGAAATGGCCAGGCTTCCGCTCTTTACAATCTGGGTACCCAATATCGGACGCAACTTACATTTGCAAATGTCCCAATCCGGCAAGGACCGCTGCCCTACAACCACCCGCCGTTCGAAGCACTTCTGTTCGTCCCCTTCGCGCTGCTGAATTATTGGCCGGCCTATCTCCTCTGGACCGCGCTCAACCTGATCATGTTGGCCGTGAGCGTAACCCTTCTGAGAAGGCGCTTTCCCCAGCTCGCGGCTGTTCCTCCCATCGTCTTGGGCCTGGGCGCCACCGCGTTCTTCCCGGTGGCGATCGGCATCATTCAAGGGCAGGACGTGATTCTCCTGCTGCTCCTGTTTGTGCTGGCGATCATCTGCCTCGACCGGGGAAACGACGCGGCGGCTGGCGCGCTTCTGGCTGCGGGCCTCTTCCGGCCTCACCTGGTCGTGCCCTTGGTTGTTCTCCTCGCGATTCGGCGCTGGCGGATTCTGGTCGGCTTCGCACCTGTCGCTCTTCTTCTAGCTGGCATTTCCGTGGCCATCATGGGGTGGAGCGGTCCCCTCGACTATGTGCGTTTCGTTCTCCGCGTGGAAAGAACAGGCGCCGGCGGCTTTGGCCCGCACGCCGTGCCGAACCTCCGGGGTCTGATCGCGGACTTGCCTGGACTCCGCGCCCCAGGCCCAGTCACCGCCCTGCTCGTCCTCGCGGCGTCGATGGTCGTGTTCTTTGTGGCGCTGCGCCGGATCCGCAACGGGCGAGACTCCATCCTCTTCGCGTCCAGCCTGGCCGCGGTCACGACCATCCTGGTCAGCTTTCATGCGCTTTCCTACGACCTCACTCTGCTGCTTCCGATGGTACTTTTCTTGCTTTCCCCACTGGCCGGTGTTGAAGGGAAGAAAATCGACGCGCGGACGATTCTGCTGGTCGTCCTCTTGTTCCTGACTCCGCTCTATATTTTCTTGTTGCTCGCGGTCAACCGTTTCTTCTGGTTCTCGCTCATTTTGCTGTGGCTTTATCTGAGGCTGATTCTGACCCCCGCTCCAGCGCAGGTGCCAGCCTGAGCATGAATCACTCCACCTTTGTCCGTGCGCATATCTGGTTGGTGTTGGCAGCGGTGCTCTCCGCGGTTGGCGGATGGTTGTATGTGCAGCGCGTGTTGATCGCGCATCAGGTAGTTTATGCCGCCGTTCATGGCACTCCGCGCGGGAATCTTTCCGACCTCTATCCCCGTTGGATCGGGGCTCAGGAACTTCTTCTGCATGGCCGAGACCCTTACAGCCCCGATGTCACGCGCAAAATTCAAGCCGGATACTATGGCCGCCCCCTCGATCCGTCCCGCCCCGGAGATCCAAAAGACCAGCAAGCTTTCGCTTATCCCGCGTACATCGTTTTTTATTTGGCGCCTACCGTCCATCTTGGCTTTGGAGTCGTCCAAAGGGCATTCTTCTGGATTCTGGTCGGCGTGACGTTAGCCAGCATTCCTCTCTGGCTTCGCGTGTTGAGTTGGCCGGTCGCTCCCTCGGTTCAGGCTGCCATGATGGCCTTGACCCTGGGCAGCGTGCCCGTGCTGCAGGGACTCAAACTCCAACAACTGACTCTGCTCGTTGCCGCCATGTGCGCCCTGGCGATGGCGCTGCTGGTTGCCGGCCGTCCGATTGCCGCGGGTATTCTGCTGGCTCTGGCGACGATCAAGCCTCAACTTGTGCTGCCTCTGCTGCTGTGGCTCGGCATATGGAGCCTCGGCGACATGAAGCGCCGCTACCGCTGGGCTGTTTCATTTCTGATCGTCATGGCTGTTCTCTGCGCCGCTGCGGAGTGCTTGCTGCCGCACTGGATCGGGCGTTTTTGGCATGCGGCTGGCGAGTACCGGCAATACACGCAGGCCGTCCCAATATTGGAGGCAGTCCTCCCCTCCCCTTGGGGCAGGCTTCTGGAAGTGTTGTTTGCCGCAACCACCGCGCTGGTTTGCTGGAACCGGCGCAAGCAGCCGGAAAATACAGGCGCATTCCAGTCATCCACCTGTCTTGTGATGGCGCTGACCGTACTCGCGGTGCCCACTTTTTCTCTCTACAATCAGGTGCTGCTGCTTCCCGCCATCCTCCTGCTCGCGCGAGACCGAAGAACGATCTGGGAACGGAACTTCGTCAGCCGCGCCATCCTGCTCATTGTTGCCGCATTACTTGCGTGGCCTTGGCTCTCGAGCGCTGCGCTGGCGGGGCTTTCCTTCGTTTTGCCGCAGGAGGCGGTCGAGCGAGCCTGGGCAATCCCCGCCTGGACGGTACCTCAGATCCCAGTAGGAGTGGCTGCCCTGATGCTGCTCCATTGTTATCGGGGGACTTTTACTGCTCCGGCAGGGCCGGGGCCGTCGTAGAATGCTCTGGAGCCCGTGCCGGACGATGGCGTCTTTTCCTGGTACGACGGCCGCAGGAGAGTCCAGCGTACATGTCGGCCTCGTCGCATTCGGGCGTATCGAGCGTCTTTCCCATCGCGAAGTTCGTACAGGGGAATGATCAGCAGACACTATCGCTAAGTCACACTCCCTACACGGTGGGCCGCAAGGTGGATCGCGACCTGGTGATCGCCGACCCGCGCGTGTCCCGCGAGCATGCTTCGATCGTTTCAGAAAACGGCGAGTTTTTTGTCGTAGACGTGGGCAGCAAACACGGAACCTTCGTCAATGGCGAGAAGGTTGACCGCCGCAAGCTGCAGCGCAATGACCGGCTGGAATTTGGCGCGCGCGATGGGGCTTACCTGGTCTTCCACCCGCTGCACACAACCTCGAACACGGCGCGCGATTTTTTGAGCCAAATCTCCAGCATCCAGATCGCTCCGGAGGCCAGCGACCTCGATAAACTCACGCTCTTCATGGAGGCGGCGCGCAAGCTCAACACCATCGGCGTGCTCGATGAAATCCTGGTTACGCTGATCGAGGCCACGCTCAAACTGACGCGCGCCGAACGTGGATACATCTTCCTTCGCGACGCCGGCGGGAACCTGACGCTCGCCGCCGGGCGTAACTCGAAGGGCGAGCCGCTGCTCGACGACAAAACAATTTCTCGATCCGTCCTTGAAGGCGCCTTGACCTCCAACTCCGAATATCTGGTCACGGATACCAGTCAGATGCTCGATGTGAAGGAGCGGCAAAGCATCGTCGCTTTTGACCTGCGAACTGTGATCTGTATGCCGTTGCGCAAGCCGCTCGTGCAAGCCACCCGCGCCGAGCAACCGGCCGGCGGGGAAGTAATGGGCGCGCTTTATGTCGATTCGCGCTTCGCCTCGCGCGATATCGCCGGCGTAAGCAAAGATATTCTGCGAGCGATCGCGACGGAAGCGGCCCAGTTGGTCGAGAATGCGCGCCTCCTTTTGCGCGGGTGAACGGACGCAATATGTCCTGCAAGGAAATCGGAGGCGATTTCTTCGAAGCCGTGAACACGCCCGATGGCCTGGCCGTCGTGCTCGCCGACGTCAGCGGCAAAGGAGTCTCAGCCGCTCTGCTCGCTTCCATTCTCCAGGGAATGGTTTACTCGCAGCTCATTTCGGGCATGCCACTCACGGAAATCGTCGCGGCGGTCAATCGGTTCTTCACCTACAAAAACATCGGTGAAAAATACGCGACCATGATCATTACGCGCCTGCGCAACGACGGTGATCTCGAATACGTCAACTGCGGACATATTCCGCCGGTGTGGATCTGCGGCAATAATAATGAAGTGCTGCGGCCATCGCACGGCAACCTGCCCGTAGGTCTGCTGGCGGATGCGACGTACTCGAGCGATTGCTGCCAGATGAGGCCGGGGGATAGGATGATCCTGGTGACCGACGGCGTCACCGAAGCCGAAAACGCGCGCGGAGATATGTTCGACAGCGAACGCCTCGAACTTGTGGCCGGCAAGAGCGCTTCGATGGAAGACGTCTTCACCGCCGTCGCCGATTTTTGCGGAGGCACTCCGCTAAACGACGATTGCACC
>JBEKBO010000204.1:0-4805 GCA_050015355.1 Candidatus Korobacteraceae bacterium
CCCAATCCCGGCCGATTCGAGATGGGTATGTATCCGTTCTCGATATCAAGCTCTGGGGCATGATCCACGATTGCCCAATGCTCTGGAATGCGGAAGGGATAGGTCTCCTGGAGTGCAAGGTTAGGCAGACAGGCCCAGAGTTGTTGAGCTGCCGCGGTTGATACCGGACTGGCACAGGTATGCAATTGCACTCGCGCGGAATAGATCTCCGCCATGGCCGCGATGTACTTGGTTTCCAGTATGCCGCCGGTGGTGCCGAGGTCGGGCTGAATGATATCGACGGCATGGTTTTCCAGAATCTGGCGAAAGCCGTAACGGGTGTACAACCGTTCTCCGACGGCAATAGGTATGTTGACGTGTTCCGACACTTTCTTCAATGCGCCCACGTCAGAGGGGTCAACAGGTTCTTCGTAGAAATAGAGATTAAATTGTTCCAACTGACGGCCAAGCCGGATGGCGACATCAGTAGTCATGCCGGCGCTCATATCAGCCATCAGATCAACATCCGGTCCAATGGTTTCACGAATTGCCTTGGTACTTGCAATCACCCACTTCTCGGTTTCGCGATCGACCTCGCGCAAGGTGACATGCTTCAGCAGCCAATGCGGAGCAATAGGCCTCGCGAGGGGATAAAACTTCAGCGCCGTATAGCCGAGCTTCACCACCCGTTCGGCCTCACGCACGAGCTCGTCGATGGTCCGGCAACTATAGGACCACCCGTTGGCATAGACCCGAACCTTATCCCGGAATCGGCCGCCAAGCATTTCGTAAACGGGAACGCCCAGCGCCTTGCCTTTGATGTCCCAGAGAGCAGTCTCGATCGCGCTCATGCCGGGGAAGAGGATAGAGCCTCCGCCTTTGGCCCAGAAAGTATGATCGTACATCTCGTGCCAGATAGGCTCGATATTGGCGGGGTCCTTGCCCAGCACGAACCGCTCTACCAGGTCCTCAACTATGGCCGCTGCCGCGCTATTGCCGACGCCGTACGCCAGTGCGGCTTCGCCTACTCCGGTGATGCCTTCGTCAGTGAAAAGCTGCAACAACACTGGGTGCCGCCCGCCGATATCGACTCGATAAATCTTTGCGGCGATTACTTTCATGAGATTCTCCTGTTAAATCAAGTCCCGCGTCCTGACAAAGCACTTTCTACGGTAGCGAGCTTGCGACTTTTACTCACTGATCCAAGTTCCTTGGTTCTTTGCCCTTTCAACAGCCGCCGCCAGAAAATTCATTAAAACGCCCTTAGAATCATTAGCGTTTTACGCAGCCTGCTAATGAGAGAAGTGATAAAGCCGCCAGTAGGTCTTGATCTTCCGCCAGCGCGCAGCCATGCCGTCGGGCTCGAAGATCAGAAACAGCACGATCGCCAGCCCAAAGACTCCCAACTTCAGGGAGGCGAATAATCCCACGAGGGCGGGGAATACGTCATTCAGTACGGAGGTGGCAAGGCGCAGCGCTTCAGGCAAGCCTGTGATGAAAAGCGCCCCAAGGATCGAGCCCAGTATACTGCCCATGCCGCCGATGATTATCATCGCCAGGTAGTCGATGGCAAGCGTAATGGGAAAGTTCTCCGGACTGATGTACTTAGCCTGATAAGCAAGCAGCGAACCAGCAACACCCAGATAGAACGAGCTGACACCGAACGACATCAGTTTGTATTTGAACAGATTCACTCCCATGACTTCCGCCGAGATGTCCTGGTCGCGGATTGCGACAAAGGCTTTGCCGACCTTGGTGCGGAATAGATTCTTGGCAAAGAGAACCAGGAAGAACATGAGCGAGAAGATGAGGTAAAACACTTTTCCATCTGAATCGAGCTTCAGTGCAAACAGCGAGGCCGCCGGAACGCTCGTGCCGTTGACGCCGCCAGTGACCGAGTTCCAGTGAGTGACGCCGAACTCGATGATGAAGTGCGCAGCCAAGGTTGCCATCGCCAGGTAAAGTCCCTTAAGGCGCAACGAAGGGACGCCGAAAATCATTCCCACAACAGCAGTCAAAATGCCGGAGAGCGGGATCGTGATGACGAACGGCAGCCCAAGCGATGCTAGATATGCAGTGCTGTACGCGCCTGTCGCCATGAACGCCGCATTGCCAAGCGAGATTTGACCGGTAAAGCCGGTAAGAATATTCAAGCCCAGGGCCCCGATAATGGCGATTCCCACGCGGTTGAGGACGTCCATCCAGTAGCTGGTGGCATACAGTGGAACAGCCAGCAGCACGAGCAGGAAAAGCGCTAGGGAGCAGCGTGCTAAACCGGAGTTGAAGATCGCCATGTCCTTGGCGTACGAGGTTTTGAAATCGCCACATCGAATCATTGTTGCCATCCTCGCGAGACGAGCGAGCCCCTAAGCAAATGCCGGTCAAACACGTTGAATGTGCACCTTGCCGAACAAGCCGTGCGGCTTGATCATCAGGATGGTGACTAGAATTACGAACGGCGCGACTTCTTTGATTCCGCCGCCGACAAGCGTATCCAGGTAGCCGCCCGCTAGGTTTTCCAGTACCCCGATCAGCAACCCGCCGACAATCGCACCCGGAATGCTGTCGAGTCCGCCCAGGATGACCACTGGTATTACCTTCAGGCCAATGAGGGCGAGAGAGGCATCGACACCGGTCCGTATGGCACCCAGCAGAATGCCGCCGATGGCGGAGACCAGCGCCGCCATCGCCCAGGCAAGCGCGAACATGAAACGCACGGAAATGCCCATGGAAAGTGCTATCCGCTGCGAGAACGCAGTAGCCCGCATGGCGATTCCGGTGCGGGTGTACTTAAAAAAGAGGGAAAACAGAAGTAGCAGCACGACGACACAACCGATGCTCCAGAGGTAGGCCTGCGAGACCGGGACGGGGCCGATCCTTACCGGCGCGGCGGGAAAAATCTCCTCGAAGGGCCGCGTGTCCGTGCCCCAGATGCCTTGCACGATTGCCCGCAAAATACTCGATAGCCCAAGCGTCACCATGATGATCGAGATAACCGGTTTGCCGATCATCGGCCTCAAGATCAACCGCTCGATAGCGATGCCAAGCAGGACCGCGAAGGCCAGGGTCAACAGCATGGCGGCAAAAAACGGAATCTTGCATGAGGTCGTAATTGCCAGGCTGATGTATGCGCCCAGCAAAAGAAACTCACCCTGGGCGAAGTTCAGCACGCTGGTGGACTTGAAAATGATTACGAACCCCATCCCGACCAGCGCGTAGATGCTGCCCACCACGACGCCGTTAAGGAGCAATTGCAGGAAAAATCCATCCGCTGCCGCCTTCCTATGCCGTTTCCAGATCACGCACCAGCAGCGTGGTTTTGATCTGCATGGACTTGCCATCCGGAAAACCAATGACGGTTTCAATCGGCACCTGCGCCGATGAGCCGTAGAGCGCGGCGATGACATCCCGATAGCGCTCCTCCACCAGCCGGCGACGCACCTTCCGGGTGCGCGTCAGCTCTTCGTCATCCGCATCGAGTTCCTTGTAGAGCAAAACGAATTTCCTGATCTTGGCCACCGCCGGAAGCGTTTTGTTGACCTTGTCCACTTCTTTTTGCAACAAGTCGTAGACTTCCCCTCTGGCAGAGAGATCGCTATAGCTGATGAACGCGATCTTCTGACCCTCGGCCCACTTCCCGACAACGCTCCTGTCGATGCACAGCATTGCGGCGACATAGGGACGGCTGTTGCCGATCACCATCGCTTCCTTGATATAAGGAGAGAACTTAAGCCGGTTCTCGATCAACTGCGGCGAAAAGCGGGTGTTGTCCGTAAGCTTCATTAGATCCTGATGGCGGTCGATGACGACCAACTGACCATCCTCGGTCAAGTAACCGGCGTCGCCCGAGTGCAGCCACCCATCGGCCAGGGTGTCGCGCGTGGCGGCCTCGTTCTTGTGATAGCCGACAAACACCGAGGAGCCGCGGGTGAGGATTTCGCCGCGATCGGAGATCCTTATCTCGGTGCCTGGGATGGGCCGGCCCACGGTGTGGAATTGAATGTCGTCCACCGCATGAACGCAGGCGATGCCGCTGTTTTCGGTCTGACCGTAGATCTGCTTCAGCGGAATACCGAGGGCATTAAAGAATCGGAATACATCAGGTCCCAATGCCGCTCCGCCCGTTGAAGCGCTGCGGATGCGGCTAAGTCCCAGCCTGTCTTTCAGGGCCCTGAACAGACCCCAATAGGCGAGTTGATAGGCGAGCTTCCATCCCAACGATGCCCGGCCTTGCTTAAGGCGAAGGTCCGCCATCCTGTAGCCCACGGGCATGAGCAGGTTGTACATGAAGCGCTTGAAGCGGCTGGTGCTCATGATCTTCACCTGCACGGTGGAGGCGATGTTCTCCCAGACTCGCGGCGGTGCAAAGATGAGATTGGGGCCGATCTCCCGGATGTCCTCCATTACCGTTTCCGGCTCTTCGGGGAAGTTGACGATGAATCCGGCGGTGAGAGCGCTCGCCAGACACATCATCTGCTCACCAATCCAGGCAAGCGGCAGAAACGAGACGAACTCGTCGCCTGGAAGCTTGGGGTCGACCTTGTTGAAGTTTTCCGCCGTGGTGAGCAGGTTCTGAAAGGTGAGCATCGCGCCCTTGGGAAAGCCAGTTGCGCCCGAGGTGTAGCAAATGATGGCTACGTCGGTGGCGGCGCCTGCCTCGACATTCTGCATCCACAACTCCGGCCGCAAGCGGGCGAGCTCGCGGCCCTTCTCCTCCACGGCCTTCATGCTGATCAGCCGAGGATGCTTGTAATTGCGCATGCCACGAGGATCGCTGTAGATGATGTGCCTTACGTTGGGCAGCTTCTGGAGCATGTCGAGGATTT
>JBEKBO010000205.1:0-4768 GCA_050015355.1 Candidatus Korobacteraceae bacterium
ACTGGAGAACGGTGAGATTGCGGGCCGCCATCGACACGTTGAGCAATAAGGCGATTGCGAACATTCCAATTGGAACATACAACACAAGCTGTCGTGTATGCGCCGGACGCAATTCCGAACAGATCTGCCACTGACAACCCACGGTCATTCGGAGACGCCTGTAAGCCATACGAAAAACCCCAACGGGCCCGAAACCGCGTTGTGGGAAGCCAGTCATGATTTTGGGCGTTAGTCGGCAACCCGTCATCAGGGAATCTAATTCCCTGATGCGCCCGTGATAATTCCCTATTCGATTCGACTCTGAAATTGGCGATTGATCCCACAACTTAAACAAAATGAGACGCCTACGGCGGCAAAAGCCGAATTAGATGGGCCGAAATCGGCAAAATTCCCTGTATTTTTCCCTGTTAGCAGGGAATCTGGCCAGAGAGCGGTTCGCTCGGGACTGCATTCCGCCAATTCCACATCCTAACCCGTCCAATAAAGTCCATAAGTGCTAGAAAATAATGGATGTTTTCTGGTCTAGTAGTCCAAAGTTGCGTGGTAACATCCTATTGCATCCGGGCGTGAATCGTGGTAAGAATCGTGGTACGCAAGTTGCCACGGTCAGGAGTTACCACGATGGCCACGAATCTGCTGTCCGCTGCCGAATGTAAGAACACCACCAGCAATGGGGCGGGTATCCGCAAGCTCCACGATGGCGATGGCCTTTATCTGTGGGTTTACCGCGATGGCCGGAAGTATTGGCGGATGCGTTACTGGCAGGCTGGTAAGGAAAAATCCCTCTCCATTGGCGTCTATCCCAAAGTCACCCTGAGCGATGCGCGGAAGAAGCGCGAAGAGCTACGCAAGCAACTGGAAGCCGACCTCGACCCCTCCGCCGAGCGCAAGGCCACGAACCTGCGTAAAAAGCTCTCCGCCGAAAACTCTTTCGCGGCGGTGGCGCTGGAGTGGTACAACAAACAACTGCATACCTGGGTGCCGCACCATGCTGACGACGTGAAGCGCCGTCTTGAGTCCAATATTTTCCCCGTCCTCGGCAAACGTCCGCTTGACCAGATAGAAGCGCCGGAGCTGTTGCAGGCTATTCGCAAGATAGAAGCCCGTGGCTCCTACGACCTTGCCCACCGGGTGTTACAGGTATGCGGGCAGGTATTTCGCTACGGTATCGCCACTGGGCGCTGCACCCGCAACCTGTCCGCCGATCTACGCGGTGCGCTGACTCCGCATGTAAAGCAACATCAAACAGCCGTCCGCTCCGAGGAACTGCCTGACTTACTGCGGGCGATTGCCAAGTATGACGAAATAGGCGACAAGCAAACTCGCCTCGCCCTGCAACTCCTGGCGCAAACCTTTGTCCGCACCAGTGAACTGATAGGCGCTGAATGGGGGGAGATTGATCTGGATAACGCGCTGTGGATTATTCCCGCTGGGCGCATGAAGATGAGAACCGAGCACGTTGTCCCGCTTACCAGGCAGGGTCTCGCCCTACTGACCGAACTCAAGGCAATATCAGGCGGCAGCCGGTACGTTTTCCCCGGCCGGAACCGCGATAAACCGATCAGCAACAACACCATGCTGTTTGCCCTCTACCGCCTGGGCTACAAGGGCAAGATGACCGGTCACGGCTTCCGTGCGGTGGCCTCAACCATTCTCAACGAAGCCGGTTTCAAACCTGACGTGATCGAGCGCCAGCTCGCCCACTGCGAACGCAACGCGGTAAGGGGTGCGTACAACCGCGCCGAATACCTGCCAGAGCGTGAGCGCATGATGCAGCACTGGGCGGATTATCTCGATTCGATCGAGGCAGGGGCGAAGGTAATACCGCTGCATGGCGACGCGGCATAACGGTTTGCCGCACCTGCCAAGCTTTGCGATGCGGACTTTCCCATCCACTTTTCAGGATGCCCAGCCGCCGTGCGCTCCCGTTGCTGGGCACTTGGCGTTCATTTAACCTGCATGTCCCACACCGGAATCGCGCAATATGTTGCACACTTCCTTCGCAATCTCGTGGGCATTTGATTGCACGGCCTGTTGTGGTGTTGCCAAGCCTCGAATGATCTCCCCCTGACGTTGACACGCAACTTCGCCATAGCTGAGAAAGGTTGTCAAAACCCTTTTTCTTGCCCACCAAGGTTAGTCCGGAGCATCACTCTGGACCTCTGCACTACTTGATTCGAGTATCTCGCTTCTTCATGACATGCTCGTAGGAGCCTTCGTCAGTCCTAGGCCCCCGCACGGCCGCTGATCTGTACTAGTTGAGACTTCATGTGCCCGCCATGCTCTCGGCTGAAGCCGTGACCCGTTGTCAACTTCCGGTTAGCTCGTGATCCGCACGATCCGCCTCGGTGTTGGTCAGATCACATCGTTAGCGGTGCTCAATCCGATCAGCCTGGGGAATCCGGTCGAAGATGAACGCGATTCCGGTCTGAAGCCGAACACCATTCCGTTGTGAATCCGAACAGTATTCCGGTCTGAAAGTGAACGCCGATTCCGGTGGGAAAGCGAACAGTTTTTGTCGCCTGCCGGAATGGCGTTCGGTCTGGAGCGGAATGTCTTTCGATGGACAGGAGGAGCGGCAGCGGCACTGGACAATAATCCGGCAATTGAAACTCCACGAATAAGGAGATCAGGGTGCCGGCCAGGAGATTGTCCATGCGGAAGACGAAGGAAGTCCTGCGGTTACGCTTTGAGTTGGGCCTCGGGCAGCGCCAGATCGCACGCTGTTGTGGGATGGGGCTGGGCACGGTCCACGAGTATCTGGAACGGGCGACGACGGCTGGGATCGGTTGGCCGTTGCCCGAAGGCTTCAGCGAAGAGGAACTGGAAGCTAAGCTGTTTGGGAACCAGCCGGTTCGGGCGAAAGCGGTGGAGCAGCGGCCGCAACCGGATTGGAAAACCATTCATGAGCAACTCCAACAGCATCGCCATCTGACCCTGCAGTTAGTGTGGGAAGAATATCGGCAAGCGAATCCCGAGGGGTATCGCTACAGTTGGTTTTGCGAGCGCTACCAGCACTGGCGGCGACACCTGGATGTGGTGCTGCGCCAGGAGCACAAGGCCGGCGAGAAGATGTTTGTCGACTGGGCTGGGGCGACGATCCCCGTCTATGACAGCACGACGGGGCAAACTTGGTCAGCATCGTTGTTTGTTTCTGTGCTGGGAGCCAGTTCTTACACCTACGCAGAAGCGACTCGCGATCAGCAACTGGAAGCCTGGATTCAGGCGCATATCCACGCGCTGGAGTTTTTCGGTGGAGTCCCGACTCTGGCGGTACCCGATAACACCAAGACGGCCGTCACCCGAGCTTGCCGCTACGACCCTGATCTGAATCCCACCTACCAAGAGTTCGCGGTGCACTATGGGATGGGAGTGGTGCCAGCCCGGCCGTACAAGCCGCGGGACAAGGCTAAGGCAGAAAGTGGCGTACAAGTCGTTGAACGCTGGATCGTAGCGGCATTACGAAATCGGAAGTTCTTTAGCTTGCCAGAGCTCAACCAGGCGATTCGCGAGCTGCTGGTGCGACTGAACGAGCGCCCTTTCCGCAAGCGGGACGGATCGCGGGCCAGTCTGTTTCACAGCTTAGAGAAGGCAGCTCTGGCACCCTTGCCGGGCGAGCGCTTCGACATGAGCCAGTGGTTGCGTGCCACCGTCAACATCGACTATCACGTCGCCTTTGACGGCAACTTCTACAGTGCGCCGTACACATTGGTTCAGCAAATCGTGGAGGTTCGCTCCACCCCGACCACCGTAGAGATCTTTCACAAGGGCAATCGGATTGCTTCCCACATACGCAGTCGCGAGCGTGGTAAAAGCATCACCCAAAACGAGCACCGCCCCAGGAGTCATCAGGCCCATCTGGAATGGCCGCCTTCGCGCATGGTGAACTGGGCACGCAGCATCGGTCCGAACACGGCGCAGTTGTTCGAGAGAATCCTCAACGAGAAGCCCCACCCGGAGATGGGCTATCGTTCCTGTCTGGGCATCATTCGCTTGGCGCAGCAGTACTCTGCGCAGCGGGTGGAAGCCGCTGCGGAACGGGCACTACTCGCAGGTGCGTGCCGGTATCAGAGCGTAAAATCGATCTTAAAGAACTCGCTCGACGTCCTTCCCTTGTCTCCCCCGCCATCCAACCCTCCGCCCTTGACGCATGACAACATCCGTGGTGCCGAGTACTTCGAGCAAGGAGGGCCAGCCTCATGTTGAACGAACCGATGATGGAGAAACTACTGGCCATGCGGTTGCAGGGCATGGTCGACGCCCTGAAGGCGCAGGAGCAAGATCGAGCGGTCAACGAGCTGAGTTTCCTGGAACGGCTCTCTGTGCTGGTCGATCAACAATGGAACTGGCGCGAGAATCAGGCGCTGGCGCGCAGGCTGAAAGCGGCCAAGCTGCGAGGGCCGGCCTGTGTGGAAGACATCGACTATCGCGCTGTACGTGGACTGGACAAGTCGGTGATGCGTGCTCTGGCAAAAGACTCAGCCTGGGTTCGCAATCACGAGAACGTTTTTGTACTGGGACCGACCGGCGTGGGCAAAAGCTTTATCGCTTTGGCGTTGGCGCAGAAAGCCTGTCGCGACGGCCACTCGGCTCTCTATCTGCGGGCGGCAGCCTTACTGCGTGATCTGGCCCTGGCCCGAGCGGACGGAAGCTTGCGCCACCTGCTGGCACGGCTGAGTCGCATCGACGTTCTGGTCATTGATGACTGGGCCATGGCACCGCTGAATGAAACCGAGCGTCGCGAAATCTGGGAGATCTGCGAGGATCG
>JBEKBO010000206.1:0-4711 GCA_050015355.1 Candidatus Korobacteraceae bacterium
ACTCGGATGCGACATTTTTGTCAGCCCGGCGGAGCTCGGCTCGGCCATGCACGGCGACCAGGTTTTGGTCGAGCTGAAAGGCCAGCACGGCGATGGACGCACCGAGGGCCGCATTCTGCGCATCACCAATCGCGCCAACGCGACGGTGGTCGGCGTCTTCCACCATGGGCCGCGCTTTCATTCGGTCCGGCCGCTGGACGATCGCGTCACCGGCGACGTGCTGATTCCACGGGGCATGGAGTGGCCTGTGGAAGTTCGCGACGAAGCCGCCCAGCGTCGGGAAAAAATCACCTTGCGCAAGTCAGAAGCGACGGAGGATCGCATCATTGGCGGCGAAGCGCGCCGCCGCGAGTGGGACGATCTGGAGGGCTTGGTCGTCGAGGTGGAAATCCTTGAATGGCCAACCGTCACGCAGAGCGCGAAGGGCCGCGTCATCGAGATTCTTGGTTACGAAGACGACTTCGGCGTGGATGTCGAGATCGTCATCCGCAAACACCATCTGCCCCATCGTTTTCCCCTGGAAGCGCTTGCCCAGGCACAAGCGGTCGAAGCGGTCATCCCGGCGCGCGAGTTGCGCCGCCGCCGCGACTTCCGCCGGTTGCCGATCGTGACCATCGACGGCGAAACCGCCCGCGATTTTGACGATGCCGTAACCGTGAGCCGCCTGGAAAACGGCAACTATGAGCTGCAAGTTCATATCGCCGACGTGGCGCACTACGTTCACGAGGACTCGCCCATGGACCGCGAAGCGCGCTGGCGCGGAACCTCCGTGTATTTCCCCGACCGGGCCATTCCCATGTTGCCGGTTGAGCTCTCCACGGGGATTTGCACCCTGAGCCCGCACGCCGACCGGCTGGTCATGTCGTGCTTGATGGAAATCGACCCGCGCGGCGAGATCGTGCGCTACGACTTATGCCCCGGCATCATCCGTTCGGCCGAACGCATGACTTACACCAACGTTGCGCTGGTTCTGGATGGTGATGCCGGCATGCGCCAAAGATATGCGCCCCTGGTCGAGCAGTTCGAACTGATGGAGGAACTGGCGCTGATTCTCTCCGCCAAGCGGGAAAGGCGCGGCTCCATCGATTTCGATTTGCCGGAACCGGTCATTGCCTTCGACGAGCACGGTCTGATGCGCGGCGTCACCCGCTCCGAACGCAACATCGCTAATCGCATTATCGAGGAGTTCATGCTGGCCGCCAACGAGTCGGTTGCCAGCTATCTGGAGGATAAACGGGTCGCTTCTCTGTACCGCGTCCACCAGAAACCGGAGGCCAAGCGCGTCTTGGAGTTCGAGACCCTCGCCGCCGCTTTTGGCTACTCTCTTGGGGTAGGAGCCTTGCCGGTGGAGCGCTTCGCGTTGCGCAGCGAACGCCGCGCCAGCCGCGGCACCGGACACAGACCGCGTGACCTGGAAGTCCCCAAGGACATACACATCACTCCGCGCATGTACCAGAAGCTGACCAGTAAGATCGAAGGCAAACCCGAGGAACGGATTCTCTCCTACCTCATGCTGCGTTCGTTGCCACAGGCGCGCTACTCGGAGGTCAACCAGGGGCACTTTGCGCTGGCCGCCACCACCTACACGCACTTCACCTCGCCGATTCGGCGCTATCCCGACCTGACCGTGCATCGCATTCTCAAGGCGGTGCTGGCCGAATCGGCCGAGCAAAGCGACGGGCAAGTGCCGCTAGGGAGCGGAGGCCCGGTCGTACAAAATCGCTCGGCCAAGGCCTCGCCTGACAATCAGCCGGACTTGGGTTCTCCCTGGTCGCGACCGCAGCAGAAGCGGCGCGAAGACGGGGCGCACGATGGCCACGGCTCTTCCGCCAGGACGGGAGAAGCGCTCACTGGGCCGATTTCCGAGGATGGGCTGCATGAGATTGCCACGGACACCAGCTTTACCGAACGGCGCGCCGCCGAGGCGGAACGCGAGTTGCTCGAATGGAAGAAAGCTAAATTCATGCAAGAGCGTCTGGGCGATGAGTTCGACGGGCTGATCGTCAGTGTCACCAAGTTTGGTCTCTTCGTCGAACTCAACGAGCTGTTCATCGAAGGCCTGGTGCCGCTCTCCACCATGACCGACGACAGCTACACCTACCACGAGAACACCCGCCAGATCATCGGCCAGCGAAACCATCAGACCTATTCGATCGGCGACCGCGTGCGCGTGCTGGTGGACCGCGTGGATCCGGTTCAGCACAAGATTCAATTTGCGCTTCTCCAGGAGCAGCCTTCCCGCGCGCAACGCCGTCATCGGAAAGCGTGAGGCGGCAAGTCTCAGCGTGCCGGCCGCGTTGCATGAGCAATCTTCCTAAGTGTTGGCAGACCCCTGAACTGGTTGCATAAATACTGCTTTGAAGGGGCGCGGCTTCAGCCGCGCCGTCCAAAGCCAGTAATGGCGCGGGCTTTAGCCCCTGAGGGAATTGCCGTTTCTTCCAAAATGCATTTGTGCAACCAGTTCTAGACCGGATTCACGGAAGGTGTCTCCGAGGGGGCCCACGTCCCGCCCTTCTCTTGGGCTGACGTGGGGTGCTGATAATTCCGGATACACCAACTCGGAACCGCTCTTGGGCACTGCTCTAGTACAATGAGAGTCTCCAATTCCTTTCTGAGAGGCATAAATGGCACGGATGGTGAAGTGTGTGAAGCTGGGGCGTGAAGCCGAGGGTCTCGAGGAACCTCCTTTCGATAGCCCGCTGGGACAGAAAATTTACGAAAACGTATCCAAGGAAGCCTGGGCGCAGTGGCAGGACCACATGAAAATCCTGCTCAACGAATATCGTTTGCAGCCATGGCGCAAGGAACACCAGGATTTCATCGTGCTCCAGATGGAGGAGTATTTTTTTGGCAGCGGCGGCGAGAAGCCGAAAGAGTACCTGGCGCCCGAGAAATAGCTGTCAGCGAGGCATTCTTGACCAACATTCGGCGGTATCGAATTCTCATGCTGGTGGCGTGCGCGACTGCGATGGTGATGGCTCACCCGGCTTTTGGCGCCGATGCGGTGGACCGCAAGGCAGTTCTCACGCAGGTGCGGAAGTCGTATCCATATCTGCGCGCCAAGGGGCTGGCGGGTTTCAAATGCACCCTGGTGCCGAACTGGGAGGCAGTGCTCGCGGATATAGGGAAGTCCGACCCTGAACGGGCTGCGACCGCATTAAAACTGCTCACGCCCTTGCGCTTCCAGGTGATGCTCGGATCATCCGATTTAGCCCAGGTGACGCATAACAGCATCGACGCGCCCGAACAAAGCCAGGCGGCCCTGCAGCAGATCTACGGTGGCATGGAGCAGATGGTCACCGGCTTCTTCCAGACCTGGACGCCGTTCATGCTCACCGACCCTTTCCCGGAAACCGACGGCGACTACAAGCTGGAAGACCTCGGCCCAAAATACCGTCTATCGTACAAAGAAGCCGGAGACTCGGACGTCGTGTATTTGATCAACAAGGACCTCACTGTGGCCGAGATGAAGGCGACCAACGCGGAATTCGAGGGGACCATCCGGCCCACCTTTGAAAAGAGCCCGGCTGGATTTCTGCTCACCGCCTACGAAGCTGATTATCAGCAGGCAGGCGCGTCCAATCCCATACACTTGCACGTTGAAATCAACTACCAGGAAGTTTCTAAGCTGCAATTGCCGAAGAAACTCTATATCGCCGCCGGCATGCCGGCCTATACGCGAATCGAACTGGCATTCACCGACTGCAGCGCGGAAAAGAAGTGACGCCCAATCGCTTGGGCAAGAAGTGAGGCGCGAGGAGGAAATGAGGCGCGGCAGCAAGGGAAAGATTGGCAATGCTTGTCTGCCCTGAATTGCCTTAAAAGCGGCAGTCGTGCGCTGCCCTTGCTGTACAATAGACTTACCCCACGTTACGCGCCTGCGTAGCGAACACCGTCGGGACGTGGCTCAGCCTGGTAGAGCACTCGCTTGGGGTGCGAGGGGTCGCCAGTTCAAATCTGGCCGTCCCGACCAATCAAAACTGACCTTTGTTTTCAGCAGATTACAAACGAATCCGTCTGTCACTTTAGAACCCATTGCGCATAGCTCGCGATGTGACCAGTTATCGACGGTTACGGCAGTTTGAATTGTTCAGCGTTTTTGCTCGTTGTGCTGTTGGCTCTTGGGTGATCGGCGCAGACATGCAATGTAAACTTTTTGTCGCGCTGCAGCGCAAACTTCTCCACCATTTCATCGAAAGTTTTGCAGGCGAGCGCGTTAGCAGAGTTGAAGACCCATGCGCATTCGGAGCAACCCCAACCCGCAAAACGTTGTCGTTCAACCCATACCAGCTCCCGACTCATGGCGGCCCTCGTCGCTGCGCCCCATCGCTGTCTGATTCCCGCGCTTAGTGCTACGCCAGTGGTCACCCAGTCTCGCGGCGGGCTGTGCAAAGAGGCTGACAAACTTATACATGCGCTAATGTGAGTGTCTGTTCGATATCCTACATACGTGGAAGATTTCCCTCGCGCGAACCCCGATTTCGGGCCTCGTTTAAATTAGGGGGCGCTTAAATGTTGGTCGCGTCCGTGCGTGGCGATGCTTGCGTGTAGCAGTGATAAAACCAAGGCAGGATGCCCCACAGAAGCGTTGTGTTTGGGGTTGTATAATCTTCCGCGTGGCGCGAATAAACAGGATTCCTGTTTCCCGTGTCCAGAACAGGTTTTCGGCTGTGATTCTAGTTGTCTTAAGGCGCGTGCGTGGAAAGCAAAA
>JBEKBO010000207.1:0-4680 GCA_050015355.1 Candidatus Korobacteraceae bacterium
ATCAAGATCCCTGATGCAGAAATGGCCACCCTCAACTTGGCGCCAGCAGCTTTTCATGGAGACTGGAACTATTTAGTTTCGCCTCATGAGTAGAAATGTAGACTTTATTTATGCGCAGGCCCAGAGCGCCATCACGATGCCCAGTTCCGCCACGATCAGGACCCAGAAGAGGCCGGAGCCAAAGATCGCCCGGAGGAGGGCGGGATTTGCGGCGGTGTAGGCGGCCACCAGGCCGGTGGTGACGAGCCCGCCTGCCATCCATCCATAAACACGTGTGATGAAGGTGCGCTCCTCGATGATCGACTGCGGGAGCGCATACGGCGGAGTGCCCATGGTAGCCATCGTTTCCTCCTTTACGAAGAAAGCGGGAGGATTATATCCCGTTTGCCTTCTCAGGATCTGTCTACGAGCAGCGGGCCACCGCTCTGGCGGCTAAACCGTTCCGGAATCGCGCCGGCACGACTATGCGCACAGGCCCGGAGTGCGGTTCGGCGCTCGTAAGCGGCGAGTGTGCCGATCTTGTGCGAATCGCCAGTTGCTGGACACCGGGGGCCGGAGTGCTTAACTTCCGGATTGCCGACGACTCGCTAAGTAACCGGCTGATTCCAGTGTTGTAAGTGCTATGGCCGAGTTTTGCCAGCAACATTTGGCAGAGTCGCGATGGAAGGTGCTTGGCAAAAGTTCCTTGATCGAGGAGCAGTCGGAGAATGATCCAGTATGACAATATCTTTTCAGTTACGCCAAGTTCCCGGTATACTCTTTGCGGTAAAGCCACCGACAAACGAGACATATTCTGAACCGTGGGAATTGGGCTTCCTGTTTGCAGTCATTTTGGCTGTCGTGCTCAAACTTGGATGTCGGCGCGTATTCATAAGATGAAGTTTTCAGTTCTCTCGATTTGTTTTGCGAGATTCTGTCGGCGCCTAGGAGCTGAAAGCGTCATCCACGCTGATGAAGTGGCAAACACAAGCGCAGCAGGAGGATGTATTAATGACTGGGACACTTGAGCAGATAAAGCAGGCTGTTATCAGCGGCAAGCACAAAGAGATAGAAACCTTGGTGCAAACTGCTGTTGATGAGAAGGTCGATCTCAGTAGCATCATCAATACAGCGCTGATCGACGGAATGGATGTAGTTGGCCAACAATTCGCGAGCGGAGAGATCTTCGTTCCAGAGATGCTGATTGCTGCGCTCACTATGCAGAAAGGTTTGGCCGTTATCAAGCCTTTGCTCAAGGGGAAAGATTCGAAATCCAAGGGGTCTGTGCTCATTGGCACAGTAAAAGGCGATCTTCATGATATCGGAAAGAACCTTGTCAGTATGATGCTCGAAGGGGCAGGGTTTCAAGTCGTAGATCTGGGTGTCAATCTTGGCGTAGAACAGCTAGTTGATAAAGTTACGGAGATCAAACCGGACATCCTCGGCCTTTCTACTCTGCTCACCACTACAATGCCCGAGATGCAGAAAGTCATCTCAGTCATGCGGCAAAGAGGGCTGAGGAGCAGTGTGAAAATCATGGTTGGAGGCGCTCCGGTGGATGCACACTTCGCGGAAAAAATCGGCGCTGATGGCTATGCAAAAGATGCCGCCGGAGCTGTTCAACTCGCAAGAAAACTTGTTTCTGGCAATTGATGTGGCATTGGGAAGGCCGGGATTTCAGGTCTCGGTGCGCCAACCAGAGCCTCACGGCTCGATGAGGAAGAAATCTTAAATGAAATCAACGCCATACAACCTGATCATGTCGGCTCTGTATAACGGCAAAAAGGGAAGCCGCCCGCCGGCCGCTAGCGTCACCTCGATTGTTTGTCATGACCTCATGGATGCTTCAGGGGTATCTTTTCCGGAAGCCCACGTCAATTCAGAGGCAATGGCCGAGCTTGCCCTCGCGGGACATGAAATCATCGGTTTTGACACTGTAATGCCCGAATATAGTGTCCACCAGGAGGCCGCTGCTCTGGGGTGCGATGTGGATTGGGGATCGCGTGACCAGATGCCCGACAGCCGGAACGCTCCATATGCGGATTTCTCGGATGTCATCATCCCGGAAAACATTCTTGAGAAGCCCTCCATGCGGGTAGTCCTCGATGCCATTTCGAAGCTCCGCAGGCATGTCGGGGGGCGAGTGGCCATAATAGGCAAGGTAATGGGGCCATGGACTCTCTCCTATCATATGGCAGGAACTCAGAACCTGCTCCTCCAGGTTGGTCTTGGAGAAAAGGATAAGGTTGTCAAAATGCTCCGACAACTGATGCCTGTAACCATTGCATTTGCGAAAGCGCAATTCCAGGCCGGAGCTGATATCGTTGTCCTCGCCGACCATGCTACCGGAAATCTCGTTGGCAGTTATCACTACAAGGACTACCTGCTGGCCATACATCAGGAAATAACGTCACAGATCGAGGGGCCTCTTATTCTTCATGTGTGCGGAAATTGTCTGGATAGAATCGAGCTTTTTGCCGATGCCGGGTTCGATGGTTACAACTTTGAATGGCAGGTGGACTCCAAGGTTGCGGTTGCAAAGGTCGGTCATCGCATTTGCCTGGTCGGTAATGTGAATAACGCCCAGACGTTGCTCCAAGGGACTCCGGACGACGTCCGGAAACAGGTACGCTATGCGGTTGAGGCCGGAGTTAACATAATCGCTCCAGAATGCGCAATTCCGCTCACCACGCCAATCGAGAACCTGAAGGCGCTCGTCGCCGCTGTGCATGAAGGTTACTGAATAGTCCGGTCCCAGCTCGTACTGAGCGCTAGGTCCAGCTCCAGTTTGCAACGAAACATGCGTGGCGCATGTAGGAATAGCTGCAAGTTGCAGTGTGGTGGTGGAGAGTAGATGGCGCAAATCAAAGCAATCGCCTGTGAGGTCATGCGCGAGGAGTGGTCGGCGGCGAACGCGTCCGGAATAGAGACCGTATTCCTCGAGCAGGGTTTACATCGATATCCCGAAAAGCTCCATAGAGAGTTGCAGGCGGCTCTCGATAGGCTGAACGACGGGGATATTGTTCTGCTTGGCTACGGCCTGTGTTCCAATGCACTGAAAGGAATTCGGGCCGGGAATAAGACGCTTGTGTTGCCCCTCGTAGAGGATTGCATTGGCCTTTTCCTGGGTTCGGCCGCCGAATATCTTGTGCAGTTCAACCGCGAACCCGCCACTTATTACTTCACCAAGGGCTGGGTTGTCTCCGGCAAGGACCCGTATCAGGAGTACCTGAAGAGCTGTGAGCGCTGGGGGCAGGAAGATGCTGAGTGGATCGCCCACGAGACCATGAAGAATTATCGTCGCGCGGCCTACGTTGATACCCACTGCTATGACATCGCCGAGTATCGCGATTACGCGGAGCGCTTCGCATCATTCTTCGGATTGAAACTTGAAGACTTTTCAGGTTCGCTCGATTTCTTCCGACAGATATTGTCTGGCAAATGGGGCCAGTGCCTCGTCATCAACCCTGGCGAGGAAATATCGGAGGATCGGTTCCGCGAGGCCATGGCCCGTCAGGCTAGGTAAGTGACAGAGCTGAGTTCTCAGTCTAGCGCGGCGGAAAGCTGCTGTACACAATCCGCGAGCTTGGGGATAGCTTTACGCGCCAAGAAGGTTGAGGAGTGATCATGAAGAGCCTTATGGAACGAATCGCTCAAGGGGAAGTCCTCATTTCAGACGGAGCTATGGGAACGTTTCTCCATGCTAAGGGACTTAGCCCAGGCGAGTGTCCGGAATCGTGGTGTATCTCGCATCCCGGCGCAGTGAAGGGGATCGCAGAAGCGTACATCGCCGCTGGATCAGACATAGTCGAGACCAACTCGTTCGGAGGCAGCTCGCTAAAGTTGCAGCCATATGGTCTGGCCGACAAGGTGCAGGAGTTCAATCGGGCGGCTGCCACCCTGGCGAAACAGGCCATGGGCGAGAAGGGTTACGTCGCTGCCTCCGTAGGCCCCACGGGCCATTTTGCAAAAGAGGAATATGGTGATGTATCCACCGAGGAATTGTATGAAGCCTTTATGGGACAGATAACCGCGTTGGAGGAGGGTGGTGCCGATGCTATCTGCGTGGAAACCATGTCATCCCTGGTCGAGGCTGTTCAGGCCATCAAGGCCGCCAAGGAGAACACGAAACTTCCTGTCATCTGCACTTTTACCTTTGACCAGAAACCCCGAGGTTTCTTCACGATCATGGGTGTCAGTCCGGAGCGGGCGGCTGAAGGAGCCGCGGCGGCGGGAGCCGACATTGTCGGTGCTAACTGTGGCAACGGCATCGCCAATATGATTCAGATCTCGAAGCGCATGCGGGCGGCATTACCTGAAATTCCAATTCTCATCCAAGCCAATGCCGGCATGCCGAAGGTCGAGGACGGTAAGACTGTATTCCAAGAAACACCGGAGTACATGGCGTCCCAGGTGAAAGAGTTGATCGAAGCTGGCGTCAATATTATCGGCGGCTGCTGCGGAACTACGCCGGACCACATCGCCGCCATGGCGAAGGCGTCGCGCGCAATGTTCAAAGTCGCGGAACGATAAAAGGGTCAGCTGGCCGACTGCGGCCGAGTGACGAGCTATCCGGAGGTTACCTAGTATTACTACGTTAAGTTATTGACAGTTCTTTCGTCGGGTGCTACCGTTGCGAGCATGACCGACGCCCAGGTCGAGAAGTGCGTAAGGCGCTTGCAACAGTTTCTGGCAGATCTG
>JBEKBO010000208.1:0-4545 GCA_050015355.1 Candidatus Korobacteraceae bacterium
ACATTACTGCGTGGCCAATATGCCCGGAGCCGTACCGCTGACATCCACCATGGCGCTGACCAATGCGACCCTGCCGTATGCGGCGACTATCGCAAGCAAAGGTTGGAGAGAGGCTGCCTCGTCAAACCCGGGCATCAAGGCCGGCATCAACATCGCCGACGGTTTGGTGACCTACTGCGGTGTGGCCGAAGCATTTGGCCTGAAATGCACACCGGTGGATGAGGTCCTCAAGGGGGAGGCAGTTTTGGTTGCCTAAGCTCCGCGGAAAACGCAGTCTCGAGCGCCGGTTCGATCATGCCGCGCGATTCATCTTCGCGGGGACCGCGCACCGGCGCATGAGGCTCCCCGCAGCCTGCACGCGCTGCCGCCCAAGTCCCTACACGGTATGGCGGCCGGCCTGGATGCCCAGCCGATCAACGGCAGCGCCCAGAACGGAATACGTCGGGCCGATTAAGAATTAAGAAAGTTAGGGGTAGGTACAGTCGCCTGATCGGCCCTATTGATCGGTCAACGCCGCAACCGCTGCCCCTTTGATCCGGTGTCGCGCAAGCGCTTCGGCCACGAACCCGGAGCGCTTCATTTCTTCAATGAAGGCGCTGAGATAAGCATGCGCCGGCTCGCGACTCTTTGGCGTTGCCATGGCTTGCCTAATCTCCATGAAGTGGCCATCCAATAAGCGCACACCCGAAATGCGTTTCGCATCCGCTTCCAACTGCTGTTTTACCCCGGCCGCGACCTCACACTTCTGCTGGATGAAGACGTCCGTCACGGTGGGAGATGTCGGCGCCCTGACGATTTCGGCGTGTTTCAGCTCACGGGTGAGATACAGATCGTAGGCGCGTGATCTTCTCACACGGTGAAGATCTGTTTGGATCGCAACCAACGCAGGGGAATATCGCCGGTGGGATAACTACCATTGAGGAGAAGGCCATAGGTACTATTATGAAGATCGGCAAATCCCCGATCATGGGCATTTTGAACACAGCTGAAGCCCCGTCGGCCCCCGGTCTTCATTTCATGAACACCTCATCTGCTGCAGCCGACTTGGTTACAGCTATGGCGGCGGCTGGTGCCGTGATGAACGTATTTGTTACGGGACGGGGAAATAATCTTGGTAATCCGATAACTCCAGTAGTAAAGATCTGCGCTAATCCTAGGTCTTGTAGACTTATTCCTGAACACATCGATGTCGACGTAAGCGGCGTCATGAGTCGGGAAACCACGTTGGAACAGGCGGGGGACAAGATTATGGACTGCCTGATTAGAACCGCTCGCGGGCGGTTTACCGCGAGTGAAGTTTTAAGGCATGATGAGTTTGCTCCGACGCGCCTGTTCCCTCAGTCATAAGCAACCGTGCTCAGATACGCCGTTTGTTGTCGGTCGCGAGATGTTTTTTGCTTGTGGCGAGAGTTGTGATCTCGATAAAGCAAATCTGCGCGCCAACGGCGACTTCTTCTCCAACATGAGCAGACTGAAGCTGAAGTGTTTTCCGCCAGCTTTCGGCAGCTTGTTGGATCGCAACCGAGCGTTGTGAGCGAGCGGGGCTGGTATAGAATCTTGCCACGTCTTAAATTGAAGACGCGGATTCGGTGGCAACATGGAATCCTGCATTCTCTATTGGAGAACTAGGATGTCGTGTGCAGGTCGTGCCGTATTCAAATCCATAGCAACTGCTGTCGCCATCTTTACGTGCGGAGTGGCAGCACTGGCCCAACAAGCCCAATATCCAAATCCAGCCGAACTGCCTAATCCGTATCGCCTTGTGGAAGGCTGGCCAACGCTTCCCAAGACCATGAATGGAGGCCATTGGGGAGAGGTCATCAGGGTACATCTTGATCGCAAGGGCAATATATGGGTGTTCCAGCGTTGCTTCAACACCGTACCTCCTGGCCATGCTACGTGCATTAACCGGGGAGATGCGAACCCGCCAATCCTGGAGTTTGATCCCTCAGGGAAGCTCCTGACGAGCTTTGGCGCCGGGCTGTTCGCATATGCGCACGGGTTCACCGTCGATGGAGATGGAAACCTGTGGACGAGCGATGTGAATGACGAAGAGGTGGTGCTCGGCATGCCGGCCAAGAACGCGGACGGCGTAGTCATGGGCCAGGAAGTCCTAAAACTGAGTCCGACCGGCAAGGTGCTGATGATGCTCGGCAAAGAGGGCGTAGCCGGAAATGGCCCGGATACATTCGACCGGCCGACCGGCATTGCCGTGGCACCCGATGGCACAATCTTTGTAGCAGACGGCCACTATGCAACTAAGTACGGGACTGCACGCGTGGTGAAGTTTTCCAAGGATGGCCGGTTTATCAAGGCTTGGGGACGCTTGGGAAGTGGGCCTGGCGAGTTCGACGAACCTCACGACATTTTCATTGGCGGCTCACAGAATCGTGTGTACGTCGCCGACCGCAGAAACAAACGAATCCAGGTTTTCGACCAGGACGGCAACTTTATTGCAGCGTGGAAGCAATTTGGTGAGCCGAGTTCTGTCTTTGTCGGGAAAGACGACACGATCTATGTGGGCGCGTCATGCTCCGATCCGAAGGAGAAAAAAGGCCAGTTGAGGGGCATCGTGATTGGAAGCGCGAAGGACGGGTCGCTCAAGGCCTTCATTCCAGACCCCGCTGACCTCGACAAACAGGTGTGGGGAACATCGGCTTCAGGCATTGCCGCCGATGAAGAGGGCAACATCTACGCAGCCGACGTCGGTGCCCACAACCTGAGGAAATACGTCAAAGTTAAATAGAGAGACTTGTGTTGCGAATCGTCGCCACAGGCTTGCAGCAAATCTCACTGCCTACACTCAGCAGACCGCCTATGGAAGCAACGGAAGACCCCGCCGAACAGCTAGGCACAAGCCCGAACCAAGTCGCCAACATCCGTGAGCGAATCAAGCCTCCAAATTAAGTCAACGACGCGACGAGCGCGGTCGGCGCTGATAGCCATTGTCGCGTTGCCGAGGAACTTTTCATTCAGCGCTTGATCGGACATCGGGTTACTGACGGTTCCGGTGGCATGCTCTATCCGAGCTTCGTATGTCGCGCCGGATTTAGTAAACACCGTTGCGACGGCTTGATCTAATCGGAAAGAAGGCACCGTCTTGATCTGAATCAGCTTCCGTAAAGCTTGCACCGTCGGATCTCTGGCGCGCTCATTGCTGAATTGGGATACCCCGGCGGCCTAGTCGATGTAGGCCACGGCGGCCGCATGATTGGAGCTGAATTTCGACATCAAGCCGGATCCCGGCGCGTCTACACCCGTAATGCGGATGACATCCGGATGGACCAGCACTTCGACGTGATCCAGTGACGCGGCAGGCCGACTTGCCTTGCGCGAGACTTCGATCATGGCATCGATCAAAGGATGCAACACCACGCCGCAGGCGTAGGGTTTGTAACCGTTCCCGGTAATCATCCAACTTTGGCCGAGTCCGGCGGTGATGGCATCGATTTGCTGCGTGCTGCTGAAGATTTTGACGAACCCCAGGCTCCCTTCCAGGATTTCCGGCGAACTGTTGAAGCCGTTGGATGCCAACATGGCTGCCAACACGCCGTGGTAGGCTGAGTTGCCTGCGTGCAAGGACTTGCAGTCGCTGCCGCGGTTTTGTTGCATGCCGGCAGCTTGGGTGCAGCCGATCCCTAAGGCATAGGTGGTCTGTTTATCATCGAGTCCGATGAGCCGGGCCGATCCGGCGGTGGCGGCAATCGTGCCCAGGGTGCCGGTTAGATGCCAGCCCCCATAATGGTGGCGCGGAGCAGCCTGCCCCACGCGGATACCGGCTTCAAAAGCCGCGGCTAACGCGACGATCAAGTCTCGACCTGAAGACTTGCGTCTTTCGCCCAAGGCAAACAACGCAGGCAGAGTGGCGGTACTGGTGTGAAGAATCACCCCGCCGAGGTGCGTGTCGTCGAAGTCCAGTACATGCCCCATTTGGCCGTTCGCCACTGGGGCATCCAGAAGGCTAAGCTTGAGGCCGCCGCGACCCAATACCGTGGCGACAGGTAGCGAGCCAATCTCCGCGAAGGTGGCGCGCAGTTTTTCCGCGGTTGGGTGCCGGCTGCCGGCCAGCGCGCATCCGATCCAGTCAAGCACTGCCCGCTTCGCCTCGTGAGTCGCAGCAGGCGAAAGCTGGTCGAATTGGATTCCGGACAGGAAGCGGGCAAAGGTGCTTGTAATGCCCAAGCCCAGCGCCGCTGCGCCATAGGCGGGAGATCGTCCGCCAGCATCATCGCCTGGCTTGGTGTTCTGCGCGATTGCGTTCTGAGCGTGTGTCGTCACCAGCAAAGCTAAGCCTGAGCCCAGTAACTCACGTCGGTTCAGTTTCAGGTTGAGTTCCATCTTGTCTCCCAGGGGCGTGTTTGCAGGGTTGTAGACCCGGTTTAGCAGGATTCTATTCAGTCCTGAATCGCTCGAATTGTACTTCTCGTGAGCGGTTTTACAAGGCCCAAAGCTTCATTTGCGAACGAGGAATGATTTCGCCCCATGTTGGGCGTTGCGGCGGCGAACGGGTAGCAGCACCGGCAGGAATCGGCCACACCCTTGCCA
>JBEKBO010000209.1:0-4534 GCA_050015355.1 Candidatus Korobacteraceae bacterium
GCTACTATCAGGATTTCGGCGCCCCCCGGCAACTGCAGAAGGTGCTCAACGAGGGCTACGTCTTTCAGGGGGAGTTTTTCCATTTCTGGAAGGACATTCGCGGCACATCCGCCAAGGATGTGCCTCTACCGGCAAACATCATTTGCATTCAGAACCACGATCAGGTGGGTAACCGCGCCCAAGGCGAACGGCTGACGGCGCTGGTGCCGCGCGGCGTACGCAAGCTGATGGCCGCAATTCTCCTGCTCGCCCCGCATACGCCGCTCATCTTCATGGGACAGGAGTTCGATGAAGCGGCTCCCTTCCAGTTCTTCACCGATTTCGCCGACCCGAAGATACAAAAGGCGGTTAGCGAGGGCCGCCGCAACGAATTCAAGGATTTCGCTTTCGGCGAGGTCCCCGACCCGCAGCACCCGGCCACCTTCGAGCGCTCGCGGCTGAATTGGCCGCAGGCGAACCAGGCTAACGACATGCTCCTCTGGTACCGCAACCTGCTGCGACTGCGCCGCAGCCTGTTTCCACCCCAAGGCGCGCAACCACCCCAGACCTCGGATCGCACCTGCTACGCACGTCTGCTGCAGGCAGACGCCTTGCTCCACATGTATGTGCCGCGCGAGAATCCGCGCCTGCTGCTCACCTGCAACCTCAAGCCTGATACTCCATTGGCGCAGATGCCCGGCTGGCAACTACGCTTGTCATCCGAGGAAGATGGCTACGCCGTTCGCGTCTGGACGAGATGACACTCTGAAACTCATGCCGCGAACTTACGGGACAGCACACTAGCAAGCCTGTTTTTCAGCAGCCTGCTAATACACCTCACCGCGAGCCGGGTTGTAGAAGAAGTAGAAGCGCAGCGCCAGATAAGGCCCGTGGAACTCCGACGGGAGGGGCGAAAACGGATTGGAGGCGGTGATGCCGCCCCAGGCGGCGCGATCTAGCGCAATGTCTCCCGATTGCCCCATCAGCCGCATGCCGGTCACCTTGCCGTCCGGCAGGATCACGAATTCAATTGCGACCTTGCCTTTTTTCAGCATCGGCGGACGCGCCTCTTCGGGAATCAGGTTGTACCAGTTCATCCGCACTACGGCCACTATACGGGAGAGGTAAGGGCCAAAATCGACACCCATCGTGTCGCTGAGCACGTCGAGGCCGCTTCCGACCTTGCTTCCACCGCCGTTCGGAAGGCCATAATCGCCTCCGCCGCCCGTCGAGTAGCTTCCTCGCCCGCTGTTTCTTGCCGCCTGCTCAATGGACGAGCCAGCCGACAGGCCCGCAAAGGCACTGAGATTCTGCGACGGTGTGGGCCGGGTTGCGGGCGCGGTGAATGGCGAAGTATTGTTCGCCTGTTGCTGATTAGCCCCACTCGACTGCGCCGTAGCTGGCGCTCCCGAGGGCGTGCTTTGCGGCAGCGGTTGTCCCGGAGGTCCCGGCAGCCCCTTGCGCAGCGACTCCAGAGTCTGGCGATCCGGTGTCGGCATCTTCGAGCTTGCAATACGGTTCTTGTCCGAAAGGAACTTCGTATTCGGAGCCTTCGCCAACGGCCGTTGCGCATCCTTCGGCAGCTCCAGGTAGGTGAAATCCTTGTCGTGGATCATCTGCTCCGCCGTGCGCAGCTCCACCGGATGCCAAAAATTCGGCAGCAGCTTGGGAGACAGTGCCAGCAGGATTATGCCCAGCAAGTGCGCGACAAGCGAGATCCAGAAGGCCTCGCGCAGCCGTGAACGCGACAAGTCATCCTGCAACTGAGTGAGCAGAATGGGCGTGAACTCCGTCCCTGGCTGCCCGCTTCGCGAGGACAACTCCGGCTCGGCAACTGGCTCGGTCTTCAGCGATGGAAATTCAATTCTCGCCATGCAGTCTTAGTAAAACGCGGCCCGGCTACGGCAAAACCAGGGATGCTATGTTTTTCTTCGTTTCGTTCAAGGTCGCCGCTCCTCGGGGTCCCCGACAGACGCCGTCTTTGCGTCTGTTGGGGTGTACTGATGGTCGCGTCGACTGGAGTGTTCTGGCTCCGGGATACATCCTCCCTGGTTTCGCTATAACGCCGACCTTGGTTTGCGGACACAAAACTCCCTATGACTTAAACCCGACGAAGCGCGAGGGGTTGCTGAGGATATTTTCTCACCTTCCGAGCCTCTTTTTCGACCACAAACCCAAGAAGAAGGGTTTTACCCTAGGGACGGTGAATACTGACCTGTGAACGCTGATAGGACGAGCGGCGTTGCCAGCGAAAATCGCCGCAGACAAGGGAAGTCCGAGGCGCATGGTGATTCCATCTTCGAGGACAACAAAGGCTGGGCCGCTATTCGCCGCCACACTTCGGCACGGGGCCGACTGTTTTGAAAACCGCTCTATCGTAAGTTCATCAGTCCGGGCAGGCCCACGCGGCGGCTGTGCTCCTCCATCCGCGATCGAACCTGCAGCGCCAACTCCAATGCCCGCCTGCCGTCTTCCAGGCTCACCACCGGACGCGCCCGGCTGGCCACCGCCTCCAGGAAGCTGCGCAGCTCCGCCCTGAGCGGCTCCTCGCTCACCACCTCTGGTTTGGAAGGAACAATTTCCGGCAGCGAGAAACGGCTTCCCGGGGTCCCCGGCAAGCCCGGGGTCCCCGATGAGCCCTGCGTTGGCTCATTGGGGTGGAGGCCCGCTTTTGGATTGCTGGGGTACGCGTCCTGGCCCGCTGCTGCCGGCTTGACGGTGAGCATGAAGACGTCGCGTCGCGAGTAGTCCAACGAAACGTACTGCTGCGGCTGGAAGAAGCGCAGCTTGCGCACCCGCTCCGTGCTGACGCGGCTGGCGGTGAAATTGGCCACGCATCCCGACTCGAATTCTACCCGCACATTCGCGATGTCCACCTTCGGGGTCAACACCGGCAGGCCCACCGCGCGCAGATCGCGTACCGGCGAGTTCACCAGCGAAAGCACTACGTCCAAGTCGTGGATCATCAAGTCCATCACCACGTCCACGTCGAGCGAGCGCGCCGTGAACACGCTCAGACGATGCACCTCGAAGAACATGGGACGGGTGACATGCGGCAGCGCCGCGCGCACTGCCGGGTTGAAGCGCTCCAGGTGTCCCACCTGCGCCACTCGCCCATGCCGGCGCGCCAACTCGATCAGCGCGTCCGCCTCTGCCAGGTCAACCGCAAGCGGCTTTTCCACCAGCACATCAACGCCCGCCTCAAGCAGCGTTCGTGCCACTGCCAGGTGCGCAATCGTCGGCACTGCCACGGTCGCCGCATCGATTTTTTCGTTCGCCAGCAGGGCATCTATGTCGGTATAGGCGTGCGCGCCGAACTCGGCGGCGACAGCTTCCGCCCGCCCTCGATCACGGTCAACCACCGCCGCCAGCTCAAGTTTGCCGGCGGCTCCGGCTTGCTGCCGCTCGTTTGCCAGTTCGCGATAGACGCGCGCATGATTGCGGCCAAACGAACCGACCCCAATCACCGCAATGCGGAGTAATCCTTCTTGTTCTTTGCTCATGGCTTATAGCGCTTCCCGATAGGTATATCCCTCATAAACTCAGACTGTCATGGCGAGCGAAGTCGAGCCACCTTTTGTTCCTATTGTTCCTGCTGCCGAAAACAAAGGGTGGCTCCACTCCGCTCCTGAACAGCTTCTTGCTTATCAAATGTAATGTCGGGTACGCAGCCTGGCTGCTCCGGCCACAGGCGCTCGGCGCTCCGGTCGCCATGACATCCTATTGGGAATCCGGATACACCAACCAGGAAGCTGCTCTTTCGACTTCAGCTTCTGTGCGGAGTCTCGTCGGCCACGATGGTGATTCCAGCCTCGTCCGCGGCCTTGATCACCGCCTCGCCATCCAGCACCAGGCAGCGGCCGGCATCCAGAGCGAGGCAGGTGGCGCCGGCAGTGCACATTGTCTCAAGCGTGCGTATGCCGATGACCGGCACGTCGAAGCGCATGTCCTGGTTGGGCTTGGCGACCTTCACCACGGTGAGTGCGCGGCTCAGCATCGCCGACTCGCCATGCAGGCTTTTCATCAACGCGCCGGCCCGCAGGATGGCCGCGTCGGTGCCCTCCATGGCTTCAATGGCGACGCAGGCGGCCTCGGCGATAACCACGGTCTGCCCGATATCGAAGCGCGCCACGTGATGCGCCACCGCGCGCCCGTAAGTGATGTTGGTCTGCTCCTGGTCGGTCGGCTGGCGCCGGGTGAGCACGCCCGCGCGCGCCAGCAGCGGCTCCAGCAGCGAGGTCGAATTCAGCAGCGTGATGCCTTCTTCCGCCAGAATCTCGGCCACCCCGCCGATCAGCGAATCGGTATTGCGCATCGGCAGGGTGAGCAACAGCTTGGCCAGCTTCCAGTCGGGACGAATGCTGCTGAAGATCTGCTTGTGCTTGACCTGCCCGGCCATAATGGCTTCTGTCACGCCTTCGCGCTGGAAGGTGTCGATCAACTTCGAAAGCTCGCCGAGCGACATCCAGTGAACCGAGCTGGCGCCGCGCTGCTCGATCTCCGGGAAGGCTTCTTCCTTGATGGCGGCCACCACCACTTCGTAGCCGCGCGAGCG
>JBEKBO010000210.1:0-4498 GCA_050015355.1 Candidatus Korobacteraceae bacterium
TGCGCCGAAGATCATCGGAATAAGCTCGCGCCATCGTTGTCGTGTCGCAGGAGAACTCGCCATCCCCAGGGTAATTCACTCACCGAATCCAGGTATATACCTTCTAGGGAACCGGTCTAGACTTATCCTGCCTTTCGCAATCGCGCTTGAACCCTCGATTCCTCACAACCCCGGCCGCGTCCCATCCCGTCTAATCCGCTGACGACCGCAATGGGCAGACGGAGGTGAGCAATATGCTTTGGACCCTGTTCGTGATTCTTCTGGTGCTGTGGTTGTTAGGAGTGGTCAGCAGCTACACGTTCGGGGGATTCATTCACATTCTGCTGGTATTGGCGGTGGTCGCTTTGGTCTTCCAACTCATTTCCGGACGAAGCATGAGTTTGTGAAGGGCTTTTGGGGTCCCCGACAAGCCCGTTGTTGGCTTGTTGGGGTTGGAACCCTGAGGTAATCGCCGGTTTCCCCAAGAATGTAAATCAGCATTTAACGGAAGGAGTAACAACTGAAATGGATAAGGACCGCGTGGAAGGCAAAATCAAGGATATTAAGGGCCGTGTTGAGCGCCAGGTCGCCGAATGGACGGGAGACAAGGACGCTCAGGCTGAAGGCACGAAAGAGCAGATCAAGGGCAAGGTGCAGAACGTCTTTGGGAAAATTAAGGACGCTGGGCGTGAAGCTGTGAATAAGATTGAACGGAAAAACCAGACGCCCGCCGACCAGAATCGTAACCGTGACGACGAAGACGTCGCATAAGCAACTCTGAAAGTTCCCGAAGATACTGAAAGTTTTTCGAAAGAAACTGAAAGTTTTTGAAAGGGGCGCTCGTCCGGGCGCCCTTTTCCTTTGCCCGCCAGGGTAAAGCGGTTCCCGGATTGGTGTACCCAGAACCCGAAGGAGTGTCATGGCGACCGGAGCGAAGCGGAGTGGAGCCACCCTTTGTTTCTCAGCAGCAGGAACAAAAGGTGGCTCGACTTCGCTCGCCATGACAATCTGATATGTGAGGCTGCGCCTACTGGAGAAACCGCTCTACAGCCGTTTGGTCAGAAACAAAGCATCCAGATTGTGGGCGTAGTAGCGCGGCAGCCGCCTCAGGATTTTGTAGCGATGCCGCTCATAGAATGCCAGCGCCGCGGCATTGTTAACCGCCGTCTCCAGCACCATCATGAAGCCGCCGAGCTTGCGGATTCTATCTTCGGCGGCCTGCAGCAGCAACGTCCCGAGCCGGTGGCGGCGAAAGTCGCGACGCACGTCAAGGGTGATAACGTGTCCATACCCTTCGCGATGCAGTTCGACAACCACGAAACCCGCGATGCGCTCTGTCCGCTTGCTCGTCGCCTCCGCCTCGCCTTTGTTCATCTCGCTGGCGTCGCCGACGGCGGCTATGGGTTCGGGTTCGGCAATGATGCAGAATGACTGCTTTCGCTGCACATAGCTCTGCAGCTCGCCGCGGGAGTAGGCAATCCCCGGCTGGAAGCAGTCGGTGTCGATTCGATACAGCTCTTCGAAGTCGCCGTGCTGGTAATCTCTCAAACGGAACACGCTTCGGTTGTATCGCGAGAGGCGAGATACGCGCAAGCAGCTTATGACAATTTCGCCGTTGCGTGTTCTTTGGTGCCCCACATCTGCCGCAGTCAGCAGATGTGGGAATAATCACCCCGCCGGTGCCCCATATCTGCCGCAGTCAGCAGATGTGGGAATAATCACCCCGCCGGTGCCCCACATCTGCCGCAGTCAGCAGATGTGGGAATAATCGGCCCGACCTCACTCAGCGAGGCCGCGCACGGTTGCCCACCGACAATGAAGCCCGTTCGGTTTGTCCGGCGCGCAGATAAGCCTCAGACAAGTGTCGCTTAACCTCGGCCAGCACCACTGCCCCGCTCTGCCCTTGTGATTGGGCCAGCGTGCGCGCAAGCTCCAGCACGCCGACGGCCCTGGAGTACTCGCGCCGGGCCAGATGCACTACCCCAAGGGTATCGAGCACGGCCGGATCTTCCGGCGCAAGCTCGCGCGCATGCCTAGCCAGCGCCAGCGCCCGCTCCAGCTCGCGCCCTTGCTGGGCATAAATCCAGGCGAGATTGTTGGCTGAAACTCCGCTGTTGTCTCCGCCGTGCACCGCGGCTTCGTAGTTGCGCACCGCCGCGGCCAAGTCGTGCTTGCGCTCGGCCTTCACTCCCGCCAGCAGGGTGGAAAGCTCGCGCACTCTGGTGGCCGAATCGGCTGCGGCGATCATCTGGCCGTGGCGGGCGAACAGTTTTGCCATGGCCTCGGCGGCGGAATCGCGCTCCCGGTCCATCTCGAAGGCGCGTCGTAGACAGCGAATGGCATCCTGCTTCCAGCCGCGTTCGGCAAACAGGCGTCCCGTCAGTTCCATAAGGCCCGACAAATTCTTATCGCTCGCCGCGAACCGTTCCATTTGCAACAGCATGGGGCGCGTAACTTCTCCCTCGCCATAGACCCGGATCAGCCCCTGCATCGCTTCCGGGGAACTGGGATCGAGCACCATGGCCTGTTCATAGTTGAGCAGGGCGGCGGCAATCTGATGCTCTGCCAGTGCGATCTCCCCGCGCAAAATGCTGGCTTGCGCCGATGCATTGTCGATGGCTGCCACACGATTCGCCACCACGCGAGCTGCCGGGTAGATTTTCCTTCCCTGAAGCACCCGGCAGAATATGACCAAAGCCTGCAAATTAGCCGGCTCCTGCCGCAATACGGGAACGATGTACTGCTCCGCCAAGTTGAAGTTGCCCGAGCGCAGGATCATGCCCGCCAGCGCGATACTGGCCGGCGCAAAGTCGGAGCGCGCCTGCAACGCTGTCTGCCACTCCGTCGCCGCGCCTGCGTTGTCGCCCATCCTCTGGTACAGCAATCCCAGGACGTAATGCGCCGCCGGCGAATCCGGCGCTATCCCCACCGCCTTCCTTGCCTGCGCCGCCGCTACCGTCAGATCTCCGTCGATGAGTTCAAGCTCCGCCGACAGGATGCTGCGCGTGGCTGGATCGAGTTCGCCTCCGAACGCGGCCAGATGCTCACGGGCTGACTTCGTCAGCGGCGCTAGCTGAGAAGGCTCGCTCCGCTGAAAGGACTGAATATCCGCTTCGATCAGACGCGAGATCAGTTGCGTGCGATATCGCTTCCTCTGCTCCCGTTGCGCACCCCATTCCGGCTCAGGGCCGCCTTGCAGACGTCCGGCGTAGTTGCGGCCCGCCAGCACGGGTGCCCCCGCCAGCAGCTCGAAATCCCCCAGAACAGGCGGCAATTGGGGACGTGAAGCATCCACTGCGGCGAGAATCTTCTGCGCCTCTTCCATGCGCGCCGAGCGTTCCAGGAATTGCGCCAGGTGCAGTTCGGTCTCCACCGTGTCCTCGGTTGCAACCGCCTTCCGATAGGCCTGCTCGGCGTCTTCGGTGCGCGCGTCCTCCTCGGCAAGACGAGCGAGCGCCAGATATGGCGCGGCGCTTCGCGGCTGCGCTTGGGCCGCTTTTTTCAATATCTCCCGCGCTTCCTCGCCCCTGCCCGCACGATTCAATAGCTGGGCGAGCGAGACGGCGACCTTCATTCGCGTGGGGTCGAGTTGCAGGGCGCGGCGGAATGAGTCCATTGCCACGGATGCATCCGCGTCGGCAGACGCGGCGCCGAGCAACTCGAAGGCGTCGGCGCTCGGGCCGGCCGAAGCAATCACTTTCCTGGCCTCTTCGCCTGCCTCCTCGACGGAGCCGCCCAGCAGATAGAGTTCTCCCAGCCTCAGCCGGGCGGAATGATTATCGGAGTCGAGTTCCAGCGCGCGGTTGTACGCGGTGAACGCCTCGCCCGGCTCTTCCAGTGCGTAATAACATTCTCCGATGTGGGCCCAGAGCTTGGATTGCGCGCTCTTGCCAAGCGCGGGCGCATGCTCCAGCAGCGACTGAAACAGATCGAGCGCGGCGGCGGACCTGCCTTGCCACTGCAACCGTTCCGCTTCTTTCATTTGCCGCTTCTGCCATGAACCGCCAACGCTGAAACAGAGCAGCAGCAGCGAAAACCCGAAGATGAGATGTCGCCAGCGCACAGGTTCCTCACTGCGCCTTGGACCAGATTCGATAACGCTCTGGATTTCCTGGCGAAGCACTCCTTAGCTTTCACCGGATGGTCCGCGCACGTAGGCATCCTGATGCGGCAGAACCGACAGCAGTTGCCGAGCGCGGCGGCGCACCATTCCGCGATAAGCACAAGCGGGCGGTAGGCCGGTAGTGGGTCAGTTTGAAACCTGAGGCTATCGCAGGTAGTCTTAGAACGTGCAAGAATGTGCTCATGGGAAAAACGGTCAAGCGTAGCTGGGATTTGGGATTGCAGATTACGTCTGGGCGTTGAGCGAATTGGTTGAACTATCTATTACGACAGTGACCTAGTATTACTACGTTAAGTATTAAGGAGAGCGAGGTCGCTCGATATTGCACCCACAGTAGACGCAGAAGCCGGTCCAGGTAATAAGCAGGTACTGAATCTCACGACGCGTCCGCGGCAG
>JBEKBO010000211.1:0-4479 GCA_050015355.1 Candidatus Korobacteraceae bacterium
AATCGCGGCAGAGGCGGTCAAACGCGGGGTCTTGCTCCTCGAAGAAGCTGGAGACCTGCTCGGAGGCCTGGTACTCGTCGCGGAACAAGTAGTTGGGGTTGCGGAAAAGCACTTCGCCATTGCCGCCGGTGAGCGTCACGCTCATGCGAATGGTGATCACGCCGGAAGAGGCGCGTCCCGTCCGCGAGTCGTAAGTCAGCGGCTCGATCTGCGTGCTCAACACGCTGCCACGCATGGTGGCGTCGGCATTGGCGGGATCGCTGACGATGCGGTATTGGGTTCGAGCATTAAACTCGCGCACGACAGCCGCGGTGAGCTTAGCCTCGATACGGTAGGTCTGGCTTTTATTCTGAAACGTGGGCACGGCGATGGTATGAACGTCCTGCGGCAAGCGCGAAGCTTTGCCCGCCACGTGGTAGCCGCAGCCTGGCAAGCTCACGATCGCGAGCAATGCGACTCCGCAAAAGACCTTCGCCCATGAGCGAGTCTTCACTGCACCTTCCCCCGGGGGCGCGTGGCAGCCATGTCTTCGGCGGACTCCACCGCGAGCGACGCCAAGACGCGCAGGTTATCCGCGGCCGCCCAAATCCAGAAACCGGTCTTGCTGTCCGCGTCTCGCCGGACCGCAATCTGAACGTTCTGCTGGCCGGCGGCGTTCAGATTACTGGGCTCGCTCGGCGGCTTGCGGACAAACTCCAGGTGTTCGCCGGCAAGCGCCGCCTCGAAGTCATCCAGCGAGGCCGGCGACGCCAGATCAATGTATATGGAGAAGGTGTGAGCGTGGAAGACCGGAGCGTGCAAAAACATCAGCGAAGGCACGGGCGCGTGCGCATTGGTGATGGCACGGTAATGCCGCAGCACGCGCTCTTCGACGGCGGCCAGCGTCGGCTCGGCCCCTTCGCCATATCCCGGCACGACGTTGAACGCCACCTGCGTCCCGAAAACCATGGTCGGCAATTGCTGAAACGAAAGCAGGTTCACCGTCTGCTCGTGGAGTTCGTCCATGCCACGGCGTCCGCGCTCGCTGGCCGGTTCCAGAACCGTCGCGTTGGCTCGACGGATCTTGTGTTGCTTGTTGAGTCTCACCAGCAACAACCCGAGCACCACCGACGCCGGATGCGCAATGACCACGGGAGCCGTGACCAGCTCCACCGGGTGGCCCTCGCCGAGTTCCTGCTCGAGCCATGGGGCGCGAACCACGGCCTCGGGGCGAGCATCCAGCGCATAGGTAACATCGATAATCTCGCTGCCCGCGCGGCGCACCATCTCCCACGTCTTGTTTGTGCAGGCTTCCTCGGCGGCAAAAAAAGTAAAATCGACGCCGCTCAGGTGTTCGGCCGTAACGCTTTGAATGAACGAGGGCTCGTCGCCCACCGACTCGATCTGTCCGAGCGACTCTTCGTCGTCAAGCAAGCGAATATCGCCGGCCGGAAAGTTGCGCTCCGTAAGCAGGTCCTTGAGTTCCTTCCCCTTGAGCGTAGCGGCGCCGATAATGGCAACCAGAAATTTTGCTCCCCCCTGGTTGGTATCTGGCTTCGAACTTTTTATCTCTGGTTTCGAGATTTTCGTCATCAATGTCCGGTGACCTCTTGCGGAGGAGCAGGCGGCAAAGTCGCGCGCCGCCTCAGAGCGTAGAATAACCGCGCCCACACGCCCGAAATCATGTAAAGAACCGCGAGCGCAAAAAGCACGTAACGAGACCAATAAAAGATCAAGGCGATAAATCCGCACATAATCAGTACCAGCCGGAATGGATGCCGGCTTCGGAAATCAATGCTTTTGGCGCTCCAGAATCGCCATCGGCTCACCATCAGAAATCCCAGGATCGTTACCACTCCGATCCAGATGACCGAATACCACCACTTCTCGATCGGGTCTCCTTGCACAAGATGAACCATTGCGGCGATGCAGGCCGCCCCGCCAGGGATTGGCATGCCGACAAAATACTTGCGCCCCGGACGACCGGGATTAGTAGGCTGCGGGTTCACCGCGATATTGAAGCGCGCCAGCCGGGCCGCGCCGGCAGCCAGGAATATGAAAGAGGCGATGGCGCCAAGCTGGATGATCCGCGCTCTCAATGAAGGATCGAGCACCAGTGGAAGCTGCCGGAAGCCCCACATCCAGGCGAGCAGAGCCGGGGCCACGCCAAACGTCACGACATCGGCCAACGAATCCAGCTCGCGTCCGAAGTCGCTGGTCGTATTGGTCAGGCGAGCGATGGCGCCGTCCATGCCGTCGAACAGCACGGCAAACCCGATCGCGATGGCGGCAACGTTGAAGTGCCACGGCTCCTCCGCGCTGCCTATCACCGCCTGCGAAATGGCATAGTAGCCGGCGGCCAGATTGGCTGTCGTGAACAAAGACGGCAGCAGGTACAGGCCCTTCCTCATCCGGCGAGGCGGTCTGTCCTCCCCGCGGCGATGGAAAACACTCATCGTGAGCTCCCCGACTGCTGTTCGTGCACGTCCAAAACCTTTTGTGGCACCGGCTCCGGCAGTGCGGCCAGAACCGTGGAACCGCCCTTCACGTTTTCGCCAACCTTGACCGCCGGCCGCGCGCCGACAGGCAGCAAAACATCGCAGCGCGAGCCAAACTTGATCAGGCCCACGCGCTCGCCACGCTCCACATGCTCTCCCGGATGGCGATTGAAGACGATGCGCCGCGCCAGCAGCCCGGCAATCTGCTTGAAAACGATAGGATGGCCTTCATCGGTAAGCAAGCTGCAAATACTCTGCTCGTTCAACTCCGCCGAGGCCGCGCCCATGGCGTTTTGGAACTTGCCCTTGCGATGTTCGACGCCGGTGATCACCCCTGAGACTGGCGAGCGGTTGACATGAACATTAAAAACATTAAGGAAGATGCTGATGCGCAGCCACTGCGCTCCCGCCACGGCCACCGGGGAAACCTCCGTCACTTTGCCGTCGGCGGGCGAAACCACCGCCCCAGCGGCTTGCGGAATGACTCTTTCCGGATCGCGGAAGAACCACAGGAAAAAAGCCGCCAGCAGCAAGGGAACGATCGCCAGGGCAGGAGTCGTCAACCAGCCGACGACCACGGCCACCAGCAGCAAAGCACCCGCGTAATAGAATCCGTCGCGAACCATGTAGATGAACTGATTATATAGAACAGCTATTGGCGGGGCTTTGGAGAAGAATTTTCGACCGGCTCCGGCTGGCCTGGCAGGCGGCAAGCGGGAGCTGAGCGCCGGACACTGCGATTCCTCCGGACACACTTCAGCGGCGGCCCGGGTTCGAGCGTTCAACGGACTTTAACAATTCGCGGAAACTGGATTATCGGGCTTTATGCCACGTGCTCGGGATGCGTTTTCACGTATTGCTGCTCGAGCACTAGCATCTGGTCTTTCAGGCGAAGCTTTAACTTCTTAAGCCGGACCTGTTCAACTTTATCGTCTTCGGAGAGGTAGGGCTTCTGCGAGAGGTGATCAAGGCGCTGGGAGTATTGCGCATGTTCCTGAACCAGGTGCCGGAATTCCTCGTTGCTGGCCAGGAGCGACTCGCGTACGAGATTTACCATTTAGGACCTCCTTGCGGTACCCGGTGGCGCACTACCCTCGCCTACGGGCCGGCGTACCCGATGAGCCGCAGCTTCCGCGACCTCCGGGGCCGTTCAACCGTGTTGCACACACTAGCACGGGGGAAGATATGGGTTCAACCGTTTTTGAAAGAACCATTAAAGGCGCCTAAGGAGAACGGCTATTGCACCTAAAATGGAGCAAAATCGCATCTTCCTCAGGGTCGCGGTAGTAGTTCCTGCGCCGTCCAATCATCTGGAATCCCCAACGGGCATAGAAAGCCCGGGCGGCCTGGTTCGATTCCCGCACTTCCAGCAGAACTCTCCCGGCACCTTCGTTGCTGGCGAGGCTGAGCAACTCCCGCAAGAGCAGGTTGGCACATCCCCGCCGGCGAAGCGCCGAATCAACGACGATGTTCTCAATCTCCCACTCCTGGCCCATGCAAAGTGCCACCACAAACCCGGCGATGGCGGAATTGGGGTTGCTGTTCGCGGCAATCTCCGCTGCCATTTCCGCCACCAGGCAGATACGCCTCGGCACGCTGCCCTCATCCGCCCGCGGGCCGGGAAACAAGGCATGATATTCCCGCTCACTCCAGTGGGCAGCGCTCGGCGATTGCCGTTCGATGGCGAGCAGGCGCGGGATGTCGTTGATTTCCGCCGGACGCACTCGCATGCGGTTACTCCGGCGGCCGCCCTGATTTGGGGACGGAGAATATCTCCGCATCTGAGCGCCGCAGGTAATTCGCATCCAGCGTCGCGGACGATATCGTCAGCCCCTGGAGGTACTCAGCCACTCCCAGGCGAGCGATGAGATCCGCCCCCGGGCGCGGAATTCTTTCCACGGGAGAACCGGACTGTCGCAATGCCCTCTCGATGGTCGCGTCCGGCGTGTAGGTAACCGGCACGGGGATGCGTGTACCCAGCAACGCCGTGAAGTCGTCCAGG
>JBEKBO010000212.1:0-4451 GCA_050015355.1 Candidatus Korobacteraceae bacterium
GCCGAAATTAACTTATTGGTGACGAAAGTACTCTTGACTTCGGGGTCCACCTCCAACAAGCTTCATGGGGTGACTGGTTCCCCTAAGCAACTCCCCTCGCCCCTGCGGCGGGAGAGGGTTTTCCCTTTATGGCAAATGGGCGAGGCGGAGCCTCAATTCGATGCGGGTCACCCCCAGGCCAAGTGATTTCGCGGTTGTCAGTGAAATGCGCCAGATCCACTGACTTGCCCTGGATCTGTTGGCCGCTGCAAGGGGAGCCGATGGTAAACGTCGGAGGAAAGGATCTCCATGGGAAATGCCAAAAGAACGCTTCTTTTTCGCCTTGCCAATGAGAAACCCCTGCCAATCTTGGCCCTGGTAATCGGAGCCCTGTTTCTTGTGACTTGGGGGTCCACCGTGAACCACAGCATGCCCCCTGTGACGACTGTGGCGGCTGCGGAGAATTCGCCGGCAACAGTGGCCGATCGCACTCGCACCAGCGAGGCGGCCACAGGGTTCGCGGCCATCAACGATTTCGAGCGGATCATCTACGTCAGCCCGACGCAAAGCGTCACGAGCATCGGCCGAAATAACAACGTCCAGAAGCGGGCCTTCGTGAGCGCAACGATCTATTACGAGCCGGCCATGCCGGTCCAAGACGTCGTTCGCTATGTGGGCAGCGACACCAATCCGGCATACGATTTGGTGGCCATGCGCTGCCGGCCGCCCGACCCCACGAAAACTCGGGCCATACTCGCCACCTGGCCGAACGTGTTCAAGGCCCTCGTCGACGACTTAGGGTATTCGTCCACGGCCTGCCCGGCCGCGCCGGGCGACACGGTGGACAAGAAGGTGTACTGCGCCGCGTTCAGCTTTTCCGATCAGTCCAACACGCAGGCCCCCTTGACACTGGCGGCAATGATGCATGCCGGCGTAGCCCTCTGGCAGCTCACGGGCGGTGCATTCCCACCGACCGGAAGTACGTCCGGGGCGAACGTCCTCTACGACCTTTACGGGATTGGCTACGGATTCTCGGGACTGGGGTTTTCGGTCAAGAACAGCTATCTTTCCGGCCATAACGTGCCTTTGACATCGGCCCAAGCTCTGGCGCAGTCGGTGGTTCCCGAGTATTTGGTGATGAACGTCACGCTCGCCGACGCGGGGTGCCGTTGCATCCGGGTGAAACCTTATTCGAACCGTGACGAGCGATTCATCGATTGGAACCGCGTTTTCGAATTGGGATCGGAAGACTCATGCACTGCGCTCAACCACTTGCCTTGAGGCGGTATCGAGGGTTCCGATGGGCCGGCGAACCCCGAAGAAGTTCCCAGTTCTCAGTTTTCAGTTCTCAGTTATCAATCCGTGAGTTTCCGTCGCCACATTTGGCCCAGTCCGTTGTTCCGAACACCGCGCGCTCTGGTTCCAACTGAAAACTGATAACTGAAAACTGACGACTTTATTCGTATCTCAAGGCCACCAACGGATCGACGTTCGTTGCGCGCCGCGCCGGGATGTAACTCGCCAAGAGTGCTGCACCGCCAAGGATCAGCGACGCTGCGGCAAACGTCAGCGAATCAGTTGGTTTGATCGCGAAGAGCTGGTTTGCGAGGACGCGATTCAGCCAGTGCGCACCCACACCGCCGATCAAAATGCCGACTAGCGTCAGCACCGCGCTATCTTGGACGACCAGCCTTAGCACGTTTGTCCGGCTGGCCCCCAAAGCGATGCGGATGCCAATCTCCCGCGTGCGTTGCGCCACCCCGTACGCGACGAGACCATAGATACCACTGACAGCAAGCGCCAAAGAGATCCCAGCGAAAATTACCAACGGCAACATACCGAGCCTGCGCGAGGCGACCGAATCCATGACGCGTTCCTCCATAGTTTTCACCTCGGCAACGGGCTGGTTTGGGTCCACAGACCAGACCGCGCGGCGCACCGCGTCGGTCATACGCAAGGGCGCGCCCGTGGTCCGCACCACCAGGTACATGCTGCGACCAAGATCCCACGGCGGTTCGTACATCAACGCGGGCATCAGCGCATGGGGCACATAAATCGTGGCAAATGGGGGTTTGCTTAACCAGAGCTGATTGTCGCCCAATCCCCCGTTCTTCATGTCTTCCGATACGCCAACGATCGTGCACCACAGGTCTCGGGGCGCAAGATGAATTCGGCGGCCAATGGGGTTCTGGTGCGCCAAAAACTCGCGCGTAAAGGTGCGGTTTACGATAGCAACCGGCGGCGCGCCCTCCACATTGTCCCCCTCCGCGAAGGAACGGCCCTCGAGTAGCGGCGTGCCCATCGTAGCCAAGTAGTTCGAGCTGACCCAGAATAGTGCCCGAGTGTCCCAGGCCTCGCCGTACGGCAGTTGAAATTGCCGTTCACTGTTAAGCTTGGAATCTGCGCGAAAGCTAAAACTGACATGCTCTACTCCGCGCCCCAGCGGTAAGCTGTCGGCCATTCCCGCGCTTTCCACACCGTGGAGGCCCCTGACGTGTTCCAAGACTCCCTGGTAAAAATGGGTCACCTGATGCGCATCGCGGTAGAAGTAGGCGGGCAACGTCAGTCGCATCGTGAGCAGGTGGTCGGGCCGGAATCCGGGGTCCACACTGATCAGCCGGACGAAGTTGTTCAGCAGCAAGCCCGCGCCGATCAGCAAAACTGTCGCTAGGGCGACCTCCGTCACCACTAAGCTAGAGCGCAATATTTGGCGACCCCGTCCGGCTGAGCCTCCGCTATCCTCGCGAAGCGCGGTCTCTACCTGAATGCGGGAAGCGCGCAAGGCAGGGGCCAGCCCAAACAAAATGCCCGTTAGGACGCAGATGCCGAGCGTGAAAGTGAGCACGCGAGCGTCCAGGTTGATTTCCTGCACGCGAGGTAAGGCCTTTGGGCCGGCGGCAACTAGAAGGGCCGGCAGCCAGTGCGCCAGCACCAGCCCAAGCAGGCCGCCCAGCAGGGCCAGGGTCACACTTTCGGTAAGCATCTGCATGATCAGGCGTGCGCGTCCGGCCCCGAGAGCCGTCCGCACGGCCATTTCTTTTCTTCGTGTCGTGGCCCGTGCCAGCAATAGTGTGGCCAGTGTGGCGCAACTGATTAGGAGTACGCATGCCACCGCCCCGAACAGAGGCAGCAGTAAGGTGCGCGTGTCGCCCACCACTTCGCTCTGCAATGAAACGACGCTGGGATCGATGTGAGATGTCTCACCGGCCTCCCTGCGCAGCCGCGCAGCGAGGACGTTCATCTCCGCCTGAGCGTTGTTTTGGGAGAAGCCCGGCTGGAGCCTCGCCAGCACGGAAAGAAAATTCTGCTGCCAGTTGCTGCTGCCGCGATCCAGAGTGAGCGGTACGAACACCTCAGCGTGCTGGTGGAAAATAAATGAGGACGACAATACCCCGACTACCTTATACAGCTCGCTGTCCAACTTAATAATGCTGCCCACCGCTCGGCGGTCGTTGCCGAACCATGTTTGACAAAGGCGGGCGCTGATCACAGCAACCTGCCCACTCCCCCGCTGCTCCTCATCGGGTAGGAAAGTTCTTCCCCGCGTGGCCTGCACTCCAAGCAGTGCGAAAAAGCTCGGTGTCACGCGCAGGCCATCAATCTGCTCGGGCTCACCCCGTCCGGTCAAATTGAAGGGTTGAGCCATGTAGGCGATCATATCGCTGAAGCTGCGATTCTGGCTTCGCCAAGCGAGGAAGTCGGCGGGCGAGGCGCCAAGACCACCAGTCGGGAACTTCATCTTCCAAACCATAACAAGCTGCTCGGGCTTGGGGTAGGGCAGCGGCCGGAGCAGGACTGCGTTCACCACGCTGAACATGGCGCTGTTAGCCCCAATCCCGAGCGCCAGCGTCAACACTGCTACGACAGTGAAGCCAGGACTGCGGCGCAACTGGCGCAGACCGTAACGGACATCTTGCAAGAAGTTCTCGACATAGTTCACCCGGCGCATATCGCGGCACTCCTCTTTGATTTGCTCGACCCCGCCGATCTCCCGCAAGGCCGCGTATCGAGCTTCCTGCGGCGTCATCCCTTTTCCGACCTTCTCCTCAATTAGTTTTTCCAGGTGGAAGGAGAGTTCGTCGGTCAACTCCTGCTCGACGCGACTCTTCCGAAAGAGTGACCGGAGGCGAAGAGGAAACTTGTATATCCAGCGCATTAGAAGCTCTCGGTTCTTAGTTTTCAGTTGTCAGCTTCTGTCAATCTGTTATGGCCGGACGCCAAATCTTACGACGCGCTCATCGTTTACTGACGACTGATAACTGAAAACATAGTTCCGTTGACATTTTTCCGTACATCGCGTATGGTTTTCCATATGAAGACTACGCTGATCATTCCTGACCCCGTGTTTCGCGACTTGAAGCGGCAAGCGGCGGAGCGGGGCACGACGCTCTCGGAATTGGCCGCGGAGTTCCTGCGCCAGGGGCTGCGCGCAAAGCCGATGCGGAGGCGCTTGCCGCGCTTGCCTTCTTTCA
>JBEKBO010000213.1:0-4338 GCA_050015355.1 Candidatus Korobacteraceae bacterium
TTCCCAAGCTGAACATGTACCCGATGGTAGGTTTGCATGTCCAAACTATGTGACCCATTTAGCCACTCAGAAAGTGCCTTAATAGGTGCATTTTTATATGGTCAAAGACCTAGCATCTACAAAGCTAGGGAAAGCAATCTATGGGAAATACATTTAAGACAGCATTTCTGCTAACGGGACTCACGCTGTTCCTCATTTTTGTCGGCCAGCTTGTCGGAGGCGAGCGCGGCGCGGTCTTTGCCTTCGTGTTGGCGGCAGTGATGAACTTCGTTTCCTACTTCTTCTCCGACAAGATTGCCTTGGCGATGTCGGGCGCGCAGCCGGTCACCGAGCAAGAGCTGCCGCGCGCTTACAGCATCGTGCACCGGCTCACGCAGAAGGCAAATCTGCCGATGCCCAAGCTGTACGTCATTCCGACCGAGTCGCCCAACGCCTTTGCCACTGGCCGCAACCCGCAGCACGCGTCGGTCGCGGTCACCGAAGGCATTCTCAACCTGCTGAACGACGACGAACTGGAAGGCGTGCTCGCCCATGAACTTGGCCACGTGCGCAACCGCGACATTCTGATCAGCTCGATTGCCGCAACCATTGCCGGTGCAATTACCCTGCTGGCGCGCATGGCGTACTGGGGGGCGCTATTCGGCGGCATGGGCGGACGCAGTGAACGTGATCGCGAAGGCGGCAGCCCTATCGCGGCGTTGCTCATGATGATTCTGGCGCCCTTTGCCGCCCTGCTGATCCAACTTGCCGTCTCGCGCTCGCGCGAATACGCGGCCGATGAGACCGGGGCGCATTTCACTGGCAATCCCTACGCCCTTGCCAGCGCGCTGAAGAAGCTCGACCAGTGGTCGCAACGCATCCCGATGGCGGCCTCGCCCAGCACGGCCCACCTTTACATCGTGAAGCCGATGTTGGGGATGAGCATGGGCAATCTGTTTTCGACGCATCCGCCGATCCCCGAGCGTATCGCCCGCCTTACTGGCATGCATCCGGAGCAGTTGCGCAGTTGAGATTGGGCCGTTTGCCAATTGCGCCCGTTCCTCTGGCCGGGGCCGGGATGAACCATGGAAGCTGGGAAGGTTCGAGGGAAGGGAAGTCGTGGTGCGACAACAAGGTTGGCCAAGGGTGGCGGTTGTGGGCGCCGGCGCCGTGGGATGTTATTTCGGCGGGATGCTGGCGCGCGCCGGCGCTCCGGTGACTCTGATCGGCCGCCCGCAGCACGTAGACGCGATCAGGCGCGACGGGTTATTCCTCGACACGATGCGCTTCCAGGAATATGTGCCGGTCTCAGCCTCCACCCAGATCGACGCGGCGCAAGGGGCGCAGCTCGTGTTGTTCTGCGTCAAATCGTTCGACACCGAAGAAGCCGCCCGTTTGCTGGCGCCGCACCTGGCTCCGGAAGCCCTCGTTCTGAGCTGTCAGAACGGAGTCGATAACGTGCAGCGGTTTGCCAGGAGCGCCGGGATGAGCGCCATTCCCGCGATCGTGTATGTAGCCGCGGCGATGAGCGGTCCGGGAAGGGTAAAGCATTCCGGACGCGGCAATTTTGTCATTGGCAGCCTGCCGCTTGCGCGCCGGGTACGGGCGACGGATCGCCCTCCGGCTCGCGGCGCGCAGAGTCATGGCGGCAGCCTCCGCGATCGTCGCGAACTCGATGATCTTGCAGGGGTTCTGGCTCGCGGCGGGATTCCCTGCCAGGTTTCAGACAACATCGAAGGCGAGCTTTGGGTGAAGATGATAATCAACTGCGCCTATAACGCAATTTCCGCCCTGGGCCGCTCCAAGTACATTGTCATGGCCGAGCATCCCCTGGTCCGGCAACTGATGTGCACGGCCGTGGAAGAGGCAATCGCCGTGGCTCGGGCCGCCGGGGTGCAACTGCCGGACATAGACCTGGTGGAAAGCACGCTCAATCTTGCGCAAACCATGAAAAACGCCACCTCTTCGACCGCCCAGGACATCGCCCGCGGAAAGCGCACCGAAATCGATTCCCTGAACGGATACGTCGTTCGCCGTGGAAACGAGCTGGGCATCCCGGTTCCGGTGAACCAGACCCTGTATGCGCTGGTGAAATTGCTGGAAGAAAACACGCGCGCGGTGACAGGCTGCTGAAAAACGCGCCGAAGCAGCAAGCGAGGCGCTACAGAACGTGTAAGCCGGAAGTGAAGAGTGCAAGCTGTTGTGGGCTCGCGCCGCCCGAAACCTGTTTTTCAGCAGCCTGCTGACGCCCGACCAATAACCACGATTGCAGGCGGTAAGGTTTCTGGGTACCATCCGGAGAGATGCCCTCATCCAGGAATCCCGATCGCGAGCGAATCGTCTCGGCCGGAGTGGTCGAAGACGACGCCTCGTTTGAGCTCAAGCTGCGTCCGCGCCGGCTGCAGGAGTTCATCGGCCAGCAGAAGGTAAAGGAAAACCTGGCAATCGCCATCGAGGCCGCCCGCTCGCGCGGCGAGGCGCTCGATCATGTGCTGCTTTATGGGCCTCCCGGATTGGGCAAGACGACGCTGGCCACCATCATCGCCAACGAACTCGATGTCCACTTTCAGCAGACCTCGGGGCCGACGCTGCAAATCAAAGGCGATCTGACGGCCGTCCTCACCAATATCCGCAACAAGCAGGTTTTGTTCATCGACGAAGTACACCGCTTGCAGCCGGTGCTGGAGGAGCTGCTCTATTCGGCGCTGGAAGACTACAAGCTGGACATCATCATTGGCCAGGGTCCGGCGGCGCGCACGCACACCTTGGACGTGGCCCCGTTCACCTTCGTCGGCGCCACCACGCGCGCCGGGTTGCTTTCGGCTCCGCTGCGCTCGCGCTTCGGCCTGCTGCTGCGGTTGGAGTTCTACACCCACGACGACCTGAACGTCATCGTCAAGCGCTCGGCTGACATCCTGAAGGTGGAGATCGACGACGAGGGCGCATTCGAAATCGCCAGCCGCGCGCGCGGCACGCCGCGCATCGCCAACCGGCTGCTGCGCCGGGTACGCGACTACGCGCAGGTGCGCGGCGCGGGAAACGTCGACAAGAAGACAGCGCAGGCGGCGCTCGAGATGCTCGAGGTGGACCGCTATGGCTTCGACGAGATCGACCGGCGATTGCTGCTGACGATCATCGAGAAGTTCCAGGGCGGACCGGTGGGGGTGAACACCCTGGCGGCGGCGCTGGCCGAAGAGCCCGACGCCATCGAGGAAATCTACGAGCCGTTCCTGATCCAGATAGGATTCCTGGACCGCACTCCGCGAGGCCGCATGGCAACGCAACTGGCCTACGATCACTTCGGAATACGCCGCACGGGTAAGCAGAACGGGCTGTTCTAGGGATGGTGCCCGGAAATACCTAGCATAACTAAACACACTTTGGGAGTGTCATGTTGAGCGTAGCGAAACATCCCAGGGAACTGTCCCACCCAGAGCCGTTCCGGGCTTTTTGAGGAGTCCTTCGGCTGCGTCTCAGCCCCACGCCGTGCTGGGATTCTTCGCTCCCTGTGGTCGCTCAGAATGACACCCCTGAAATATTTATTGCACGAACTTCCGGGACACTACACTACGGGCCGCCTCAGAATAGGCTCCACAGGCGCAGTCAATCACATGAACTTGCGCCGCTTGAAGGCTTGCACATCGGTTTGGGCAGGTGGCCCATATTTGCCTTCCGTTGGCAAATGTGGGGCAGTTCAGAACTCCACATAATCGAGTGTAATTCTTGAACGCCGAACGCCGACCCTGTACCGAAAAGAGTGCAACCCATCTCCCAGCATGAAAGTTGTTGCCGTGCGGCTTTGAATCGCCCAGAATGGCAGGGCAATCCCGAACATGCTGAAGTACGGCGATAACCTGACGGTGTTGCGGGAGCATAGCCTTGTGAATCTATAGAAAGGTTCTCTCATGAACGCGCTTAATATCAAATTTAGTTGGCAAACAGTGAGAACAGATGCGTCCACAGGCTACCAATATCCCAACCCGCGCACAGCATTCATGCGGAAAGAGTATAGTCGTCCGGGAGTTTACCGATGGGCGCGTTGCCTGCCCAATGGCCGACTGGAGCCGTTATACGTTGGCGAAACGGAAAACCTCTACAAGCGTCTCGGAGATTATCTCAAGCCGAGCACTCAAACAGAACACAAGCAGGCGCTGGGAGACGAAAAGAGGCAGGGGTTCCACGTCCGCTTTGAACTGCTCGAATTCGAGCCGTTTGAAATCAATGGCCTAGAATTCCAGCCTAGGGAGACTCTGATTAAGTTCTCTGCTTTCCACAGCTACTCGGGTTAAAGTGCAAGCGAGTAGGTGGATTGAGAAGATGAGGCAGAGGACATTGGCGATGATGACTGGCTTTGAGCGG
>JBEKBO010000214.1:0-4034 GCA_050015355.1 Candidatus Korobacteraceae bacterium
CAGGAATGCCAAGCCAATGGCAATGCGATTGTGCCAGGGAACAACGGTCTCGGTGACGTCGCACTGGTAGGCGCGCAGCACGGCTTGGGCGACGCGCTCGGCGGTAATTCCGCGCTGCACTTTGGGGGTGATTCGCATCCCTTCCGTGCCGCGCACGGCATTCTCTCCGAAGCCGGTTTTCACGTAGCCGGGGCAGATATTGACCACGGAGACGCCGGTGCCCTCGAGTTCGAGCCGGGCGGCGCGGCTGATCGCGTTCAACGCGCGCTTCGTTGCCCCGTAAGCACCCATGTACGGCACCACGATGTAGCCGGCCACACTGGAGATGTTGATGATGCACCCGGATCTTTGCCGCTTCATGACGGGGATCACCTGCTGCATCGCTTCGATGGCGCCAAACAGATTGGTTTCAAACATCCGGCGGTAGGCCGCGCGCTCCATGTGCTCGATGGAATCGATCACCCCGAAGCCGGCGTTGTTCACCCAGATATCCACCCGTCCGAAGCGCTCCAGAGCGGCACGGAGCAGAGCCGAAATCTGCGCCGGGTCGCACACGTCGCAAGCTACGGCCAGGCTTTGCTGCGGGTGTCCAACTCTGGCGCGCGCCGCCTCCGCCCTTGCCTGGTCGCGCGAGGAAAAGACGATAGCCGCGCCATGGTCTGCGAACAGTTTGGCGATGGCCTCGCCGATACCCATGGATGCGCCGGTGATGACCACTACTTTTTCTGACAGGTCCATGCAGCGCTTGTAAGTTCTCCGGCGGAAAAAGTCAAGTTTGGTGGGACCAGACACTCACCTTGCTGGCGGCCAAGATTGGCCTGGGGTCGAAGTTGCTGCAACCGCTGGGGAGCGAGATACGTCAAAAGAGCTAACGCCCGGTCAAGCTGCAACTCTGCTCGAAACGGCGAGGCGTTAAATCAATGCTGGTGCGAACGGTCTCTCGAAGGCGAGAGCGGAGGGATGTTCTGTTATGAATCTGCCCCGAACCTTGGGCGAACTACGGCAGAGTGCGTTTTGTGAAAATAGACTTCGCACCCGGCACGTGAAAGATGAACTGCGGGAAAACCTGATTGCGCGTCTGCGGCAGGGAGGGCCGGTGTTTCCGGGCATTATCGGCTATGAGGACACGGTAACGCCTCAGGTCGTCAACGCCATCCTGTCGCGCCACAACTTCATCCTGCTGGGATTGCGGGGGCAGGCGAAGAGCCGCATCCTGCGCTCCTTGACGGCGCTTCTCGACCCGCATCTGCCGTACATTGCCGGATGCGAGATCCGCGACAATCCTTACGAGCCTCTCTGCCGCCATTGCCGAGAGCTGATCGCCGAAGTTGGCGACAAAACTCCGATCGCCTATCTCGGACCGGACGAACGGTACGTGGAGAAGCTGGCGACTCCCGATGTGACGATCGCCGATTTGATTGGCGACATCGACCCGATCAAGGCGGCCAAGGGCGGGCACGAACTGAGCAACGAACTCACCGTGCATTACGGGTTGCTGCCGCGCGCCAATCGCGGCATTTTCGCCATCAACGAACTGCCCGACCTCGCCGGCAAAATCCAGGTCGGCCTGTTCAACATCATGCAGGAGGGCGACGTTCAGATTAAGGGCTACCCCGTGCGGCTTCCGCTCGATGTTGCCCTGGTGTTCAGCGCCAACCCCGAGGACTACACGGCGCGCGGCAAGATCGTTACGCCGCTGAAGGATCGCATCGGGTCGGAGGTGCGCACGCACTATCCGGCGTCGATCCAGGAGGGAATCGAGATCACGGCGCAGGAGGCGTGGACCAAGCGCAATGGTCTGCAATTGCAGGTTCCGCGCTTCATTCATGAAGTGATCGAGCAGATCGCCTTTGTGGCGCGCGAGGACAAGCACATCGACAAGCGCTCCGGGGTCAGTCAGCGGCTGCCGATCAGCGCGATCGAGAACGTCATCTCGAACGCCGAGCGGCGCGCGGTGTTTCAGGATTCCGAATATGTGGTGCCGCGGATTGCCGACGTATTTGCGGCCCTGCCTTCCATTACCGGCAAGCTCGAATTGGAATACGAGGGCGAAGTGCGCGGCGCCGACCAGGTGGTGCGCGAGATCATCAAGACCGCGATCGCGCGGATCTTCGATCAGTACTTCGCGAACGCCGACCTGAAGCAGGTGGTGCAATGGTTCGAGCTGGGAGGCGAAATCCAGCTACTGGAATCGGCGAACCCGGCTGAATTGGCGGGCACGCTGCACAACATCCAGGGGCTTCTCGACAAGACCTCGGTTTTGAAGATGGAGAACTCCGAGGTGCCCGAGGTGCAGGTTTCCGCGGCCGAGTTCGTGCTGGAGGGACTGCACGCGCACAAGAAAATCGGACGCTCGGAGGAGCGCTTGTTCTCCGCCGGCGAAAAGGGGCCGAAGCCTCCTGAACGGGAGTACAAGACCGAAGTGCAAGATGACTTCGAGGCGCGGCGCCGGAACCGCAGGCCGTTTAACTAGAGGACAGTGTCCCGTGTTCGCAGCATAAGTTTCAGGATGTCATCCTGAGCGAAGCGAAGGATCTATGCATTACAAATCAAATCAAATACATGGATTCTTCGCTCGCTGCGCTCGCTCAGAATGACACTTCAAAGGATTGTTGCGCGAACTCTCGGGACAGCACGCTAAGCAAACGCCGGGAGATGGGAACCGATTTTTATGCGTCGAGTTCGCTATTCGAAATACATTGCCGATCTGACCGATCAATTCAGCATGGAAGAGCTGATGCAGGCTCTTGCCGACCATCTTTTGCAGAGCGGCTTCGAAGACCAGTTCACGCGATACCAGCAAGTAGGCGAGCGCGATCAGACCATGCAGGCGCTGCGCGAGGCCATCCGCAAGGCGCTGCTGAGCAGCGACCTGATGGATGAGGAAATGCGGCAGCAGATGGAGCAGATGCAGGCCGAGGGCAAACTCGACGAGTTGATCGAGCAAATCATCGAGCGGATGGAGGCCGAGGACTATATTTCGATTTCGCCGCCGCATGATCCGGCCCAGCAATCGGCCGTGGGCGGCCAGATTGGCAAGCCGCAGGCGGAGCCACGCTTCGAGGTGACCGACAAAGCGCTCGACTTCCTCGGCTACCGCGCGCTGCGCGACCTGCTCGGCTCGCTCGGCAAGTCCAGCTTCGGCCGCCACGACACCCGCGACCAGGCCACCGGAATCGAGACCAGCGGCGCCAGCAAGCCTTATGAATTCGGCGATACGTTGAACCTGGATATTACGGCGACGCTGGCTTCGGCTATCGAGCGCGAAGGGTTGAAGCTGCCGCTGAATATCGAGTATTCCGACCTGCAGGTGCATCAGTGCGAGTACCAGTCATCCTGCGCCACGGTGCTCATGCTGGACTGTTCGCACTCGATGATTCTCTACGGCGAAGACCGCTTCACGCCCGCCAAGAAGGTCGCGATGGCACTGTCGCACCTGATTCGGACGCAGTACCCGGGCGATTCGCTCTCGCTCGTGCTGTTTCACGATTCGGCGGAGGAGTTGCCGCTTTCGCAACTGGCCCGGGTCCGGGTGGGACCTTACTACACCAACACCCGCGAAGGACTCCGCCTGGCACAACGCATCCTGCAACGCCAGCGCAAGGACATGAAGCAGATCGTGATGATTACCGACGGCAAGCCCTCGGCCCTTACCCTCGAGGACGGACGCATTTACAAGAATGCCTTCGGGCTTGATCCGCTGGTGGTGAGCAAGACGCTGGAAGAGGTTTCCAAGTGCAAGCGCGCCGGCGTCATGATCAATACCTTCATGCTCGCCTCCGACTACGGACTGGTGCAGTTTGTGCAGAAGGTGACGGAGATGTGCCGCGGCAAGGCATACTTCACCACCCCGTATACGCTGGGCGAGTACCTGCTGATGGATTACATGTCGCGCAAGACGAAGACGATCCACTAGGGAACCTCTGAACAAGAACCGTTCTGTAATCGAGAAGCAGGAGGTTCCAAACAAACATCTCGGTTATAGGTGCTGATTTCCCGTCCTGCGGCCGCATGCCGCAGTTTGGTGGCGGCGT
>JBEKBO010000215.1:0-4017 GCA_050015355.1 Candidatus Korobacteraceae bacterium
ATTCGCGTCCACACTCGACGCAGACTTGGTATGTCCGTTTCTTGATGGTGAACACGCGACTCAGTTGGCTATGATGGCATCCAAAAGCAAACTGCAAGATCCAAAGCAGGAGTTTCATAAATCTTGCGCTCGGCGTCCGCGTTCGCAACTTCCGTTGGCATCAAGCCAGGCCAGAAGACAGCGAATGCTGGCGTGCGCTAGCCCGATACAGGAGTCGGCTGCCCCATAGTAAATATTGAGGGTGTCGCCATCGGAGGCCATCGTATATCCGCAGGGGAACACCACATCGTGGACATCGCCGCCGCGTTCGTAGTCGGTTTCTGCGCGGAAGATCCAGGAATCGCCTCGCAACAGGCATTCGTCTGGCTTCTCAAGATCGAACAGCGCCAAACCGAGGCGGTAGAGAGCGCTTGAAGGCGTCTGTCGTACTCCATGGTAGAGGACTAGCCAGCCTCTCGCGGTTTCGATGGGCGGCGAAGACAGGCCGATCTTGTTTGCGTCCCACCACGCGCCACGGCGGGCCTCCAGCATTACCTTGTGACTGCCCCAATGGCGCAGGTCGGGGGAGTACGAAATCCATATGTGAGCGCCAAGTGCTGTCATGGGCCGGTGGATGAGCGCCCAGCGCCCTCCGATTCTTCGCGGGAGAAGGGCCGCATCTTTGTCATCGGCCGAGGCGATCACCCCGTATCTTTCGAAGCTGCGGAAGTCCTTCGTGAGGGCCAGAGAGACCCCAGGACCGCCGCGGGAATATGAGGTGTAAACAACAGCGTACTGCTGCAATTCCGGCACGTAAGTCAGTCGAGGATCCTCGATGCCCCACAACTCTTCGGGGTATTCAGCCGGGTTCGGCATGAGCGTAGGCACCGGATCAATTTGCCATCCGTCTACCCCGTTGGCAGAACGTGCGGCGCACAGATGCGAGAGACCTCGCCGCTCTTCTACACGGCAGAGCAGCAGGGTCGATCCGTCCTCGAGCAGCGTCGCGCCTGCATTGAAAACGCTATTGATCAAGTACGGCCAGTCTCTGCTCGTCAAGATCGGGTTTGAGGGATGGCGATGAAGCAACGATTCGTCATGATTCTTGACTACACTCATTGAATCTCCGATGGATTGAGGGGCCTGTTAAAACCACCTGAGTTGACTAGCATTTCGTGCTTGATTATCGGTATGTCAGCGTCCTCCAAAAGACGCATCTCCAACAGTGCCATCAGGAAAGAAAGGGTAGACTCTGCTCCCTGATTCTCGTTGGCTCGGTCGGGGTGCAAACCATCCCGGCACCCGCCGGTGCTGGAGTCGTAAAGGACGATTTGCAAATCATTGTCGCCCAGGAACCAGTTGAACGCTGACCACGCCTCTTTCACCCAACGGTCATCCCTGGTTACGCGAAAGGCCTGCAGGCATGCAGAGACGACAGCGCCTGCCTCGACCGGTTGCTGATCGAAGCGGGCTTTTTCGCCGCCCTTGCGGTAAAAGCCCTGTGATCCGATGGGCACAAAGTGTCCCTTGGTTTCGCAACGCTGCATCCTGACAAACCAATCCAGGGATTCAAGACCAGCCGCGAGCATCGCTTTGTCTGAGGTGCGCGAAGCGCAAGCTAAGAGAGCTTGCGGCAATCGGGCGTTTGAATAAGCGAGGACATCCTCGAACCAGTTCCATCCTGGCGAGTGGCTGGACGCATAAATATCAAGCAGCCGGTGTGCCATCTCGTCTCTCGTCTGAAGAGCCGCTCTGTCCCCCGGAAAGGAGTCAAGGTATTCCTGCAATCCCAGCGCGGCGAACGCCCATGCACGGGGACTGGTGAAGGCGTGGATTGCAGGAACGGCGGATTCAAAGAGCCGGCCCGCAGTGCCCCTTAACCCTGGTAACTTGGAGCGCCCGAGGACAGTTCCCAACCCCCACAATGCGCGCCCATGGCTGTCTTCAGAGCCCTCGGCTTCGTGCCACTGGCGCTCGTAGCTCAGAAAATTCCGAAACCGGCCGGTCGCCGGATTGAACGCATGCCACAGAAATGCCAGATAGCAGGATGCCAACTTGGCCGACTCGGACACCGCCGTCATCCCAAGCTGTTCCATCAGAACAGCCACGATCAGCGCGCGAGCATTGTCATCGGTCGCGTACCCTTCCCGATAATTTGGAACCGTAAATACTGCGTGCTGCAAAAGCCCGGTGTGGTCGGTCATTCGATACAGGTGATCCAGCTTTACGGACGGCAACCTGTCCAGTGTTCTTTCGGCACTCAAGTCCGAGAACGCGATATGCGGAGTGCGCATACGGTCAGAGCGGGCGCGCACGAACGTCTGCATGTAAGACTGGGCAGCCTTGCTCCAGACCGTGTCGCGCGCATATAGATAAGCGCGTTTGCGCATGGCATGGCGGGTTGCTTCATTGCCCAGGAGTTCAATCGCCGCAGTTGCAATCGCATTTGAGTCGTTGAACGGGACGAGAACTCCGCGGCCGTTATCCAGCAGTTCGGCTGCGTGCCAGTATGGCGTCGAAATGATTGCCTTACCTGCGCCTAACGCATACGCCAACGTGCCGGATACGGCTTGTGCCTCATAGCGATAAGGGGTGATATAAATGTCAGCCGAACCAACGAATTGGGCCATTTCTTCGGGGCCGACGAACCGATTGTGGAAGATCACATTGCGTTCGACCCCGAGCTTTCTTGCCAGGGCCTGCAATTGAAGGCGATATTGGTCCCCTTCCCGGCGCCTGATATGTGGATGGGTAGCACCTGCGATTACGTAGACGGCTTCCGGATGCTGAGCAATGATGCGTGGCATTGCTTCAATTACGCTTTCAACCCCCTTATTCGGCGACAACAGTCCGAACGTGAGTAGCACAGCCTTGCCTTCGGTTCCCGAAGAGTCTTTGTAGTAGTTGGGATCTCCAAACGGCAGGTCGGGAATACCATGAGGAATGAGGTCGATCTTTTCCTCCGGCACACGGAACACTTCTTGCAGGAACCGCGAGGAATGCTCGCTCATGACAATGAGACGGTCGGAGAGCGCGGCGATCTCGTCCATGACAATACGTTGATTCGCGTCTGGCTCGCGCAGAACCGTATGCAGAGTGGTCACCACCGGCATCTTCAGGCGCCGCAGCAACCGCAAGATGTGGCTGCCGGCCGGACCTCCGAAAATGCCGTACTCATGCTGAAGAGAGACCAGATCGACATTGCTGAAGTTAAGAAAGTCGGCGGCTCCCTCATAGGATGAAGGGTCGCCCTCCATGAGCTCGAATCGGACGCGCGCGGGATAGCTGTACTGCGATCCAGGGTCGTTGACCGGCACTGCCAATAGTTGGGCTTTTCCGTATTCTGCGCCAATGGCGTCGCATAAGTCTGTCGTGAATGTCGCGATTCCACACTGTCGCGGGAGATAGTTTCCGATCACAGCTATCCGGCTTGGAAGCGAAGCGCTGGATCGCAACCGCAACAACGCCGCAAGTTTTTCTTCGAGCACCGGCGTACGCACCTTGAGTCGAGCCAATGGCCCTCTCAACGATACACTCTCTTGTGACAACATTCATATCTCCTTGGTTGTGGCAACGGGCGCGAGGGTCATTGAAGCCCTCGGCGCCCTTCAAATCGCTCAAACTTGGACTTATTAGATTTCCTACAGTACACGCCGGCGTCCGGTCACCAGGTTGAAAATCAGGACCGCCAACGCGACAACCAGCAGAAGGTGGATCAGGCCACCGGCAATATGCAAGCTGAAACCCAGAAGCCACAAGACCAACAGAATCACCAGTATCGTCCACAGCATAGTTGCCTTCTCTCCGCATCGTGAGCACCCGAGACCTGACAACTTTCTCGGGTGCACCCGCGCTTTCCAGACCCAACTACTACTCTGCAGCTACGGCCTGCGCCTTCGCGCCCCTGACTGCGTTTAGAAACGAGTGTGCCGCCGGTGTCGCTGCGACGTTACCCATTAATACGTTCCGGGTTGTGACATGACGCCCGTAAATGGCCTGCATGGAATCGTCGTCGCGACGAATCGAAGCGCCGGTCAA
>JBEKBO010000216.1:0-4008 GCA_050015355.1 Candidatus Korobacteraceae bacterium
CAGCACCCTGCGCAGTGATTCGTACTTTTCGCGAACCGCTCCTACTAGTCCATTCCGCTTCATGCAGTTAGACTACAATACATTCGCTACATGTACAAGTTATTTATGCGCAATTCCTAAGCCTTGAAGTCTGCTCCTACAGCTTTGCCCGCAGAATGCTGATAACGTCGTCAGCCGTGATCACGCCTGTCAGCGCTCCGGTTTCCTCGTCCACCACGGGCAGCGTCAGCAGATTGTATTTGTCGAAGATCTCGGCCACTTCGTGCTCATCCGCACAGGGATGGACCGTAATGAGCGGGTCGACCGCGAGCGACGAAAGCGCGGCATCATGCGGGGCCAGCACCAGTCTGACGAGCGGAACCGCGCCCAGCAGCTTTTCGCCTTCCCCAATCAGGTAAATGGTGCTCATGCTCTCCAGGCCGCCCTCGAATTTGCGCAGCATCTCGATGGCGTCGCTCACCTTCGCGGCCGGACTCAACGCCATATAGTCGGTCGTCATTCGCCCGGCGGCGGTATCTTCCTCGAATTCGAGCAAATCCTGCACTTCCTGCCGCTCTTCGGGCTTCATCTCGTGCAGAATTTCTTCCGACCTCTCGGGCGAGAGGTCGCCGAGCAGATCGGCAGCCGCATCCGGGTCCATCTCCTCGACGATGTCGGCGGCGCGGTCCGAAGCTAACGAATTGACGATCGACACCTGAAGCTTGGGATCGACCTCTTCCAGCGTCTCCGCCGCGGTTCCTTCGGGGAGAGACTGGAAAACCGCCTCGCGCTCGGATGGGGCAAGGTCTTCAATAATGTCGGCCAAGTCCGCCGGATGCAGCTTAGCCAGACGATCGGAGGCAATCTTCAGGTGTACACGGCGCGCCGGATCGGTTTCAATCAGGCTGACGAATTCCCATGGGATGGGCCGGGGCGGAATCTTTTCCACCAGGCTGCGAAGCGCCGCTGATGGCACAATGCCCTTCAGCAGCCGCCGGATGGCCCCGCGCGCACCGACATCGACCGCGCCGATCCTAAGCTGTATGCCTCCTTCGTCGCGCGCCTGCGATTCCAGTTCAACGTCGTTGACGCGCACCACTTTGCGGCCATGCACGTCGATGATCTGCTGATCCAGCAAGTCGCGGTCCATCAGCAGCATGCCCTCTGAACCGCTAAAGGCGCCCCACTCGGTCATGGCAACCGAGCTGCGAATCCCGCCATTGATGGACTGCACCAGCCGCGTTGTCAGCAGGCGGTCGCCGTCGCCTGTGCGCACCACCAGCAGCGCCACGTGGTTCGAGTCCTCCTGCGGGACCATCGCCACTTCGCGCACACGGCCAACCTTGGCGCCGGCGGCGTCGAAAACGGGCTGTCCGAGCAATTCAGATAACGCAAGCGATGTCATCTAGGCTGAGAATACCTCGGTTAGCAACTGTCGCCAAGCCAGAAGCGCATGAAACCGACAAGAATTAATTCCACCGTCAACGTGCCCCTCATGATCACCGCCGGGCTTCGGAGCCCGGCTCCTTTGCGGGGTACACCTTCCGCGAATCCGGTCTAGAATTAATTCGCCGTCTTTCCCCGGCATGCGCATGTTGGGGTGGAAGCCAGGGTCCCCAGCAAGCCCGCTGTGGGCTTGTTGGGGTGAACGCGGCACATCCCTGGCGCGGATCGTGGCTTGCGGCCTGAAACGAGTTAACTGCATGGGAAGCATCGAATGCGCTGGCGTGTTGTTTGACCTGGACGGCGTGCTGGTGGATTCGACCCCGGGCGTGACGCGAGTGTGGCGCGGCTGGGCCATCGAACACGGCTATGACCCGGCGGAAATCGTCAAACTTGCCCATGGCCGGCGCGCCATCGAAACCGTTGAGCTGGGCGCTCCGCATCTGGACAGTGCCGTGGAATTGCTGGAACTCGAACGCCGCGAGTTGGACGACACCGACGGACTGGCCGTCTTCGAGGGAGCGGCCCGGCTGCTGGCTGCCCTGCCTCCGGATCGCTGGACGGTTGTCACCTCCGGCACCCGCCGACTGGCCACCAAGCGCCTGCGACTGGCGGGCTTGCCGGTCCCGGAGAAGCTGGTTTCAGCCGACGAGGTAAGGCTCGGAAAGCCGGACCCCGCTCCCTTTCTGCGTGGCGCCGAGTTGCTCTGCCTAAACCCTCGGGACTGCGTCGTCGTCGAAGACGCTTTTTCCGGCGTCGAAGCCGCGCACCGCGCGGGGATGACAGCTTTTGCCATACCCACCACTTATGCGCGATCGGAACTAAGCCATGCGGACGTGCTGCTGGAACGCCTCGACCAGCTCCAGGCGGCCAGCATACACGCCGCCGGGGAGACCCGGATTCTGCTACGCTGGTGAGTTCATCTAATGTCTAGACCTAACACGATGAACGCGACGAGAATTTTCTACACACTGGACTCCACCTTGGAAAGCGTAGATAAGGCCGAGGCGGCGGTGCGAGCATTTGCGCTGAAGGCGGGATTCGGTGATGAGGTCTCCGATCACATCTCCCTGGCGGTGCGCGAAGCCACGGAAAACGCCGTGCTGCACGGCAACAAATGCGACCCCCATAAACACGTCACCGTGCTTTTTGAGGCCGCTCCGGAGAGCTTTACCGTATGGGTGCGGGACGAAGGCAAGGGGCTGGACATCGCCGCCATCCCCGACCCGCTGGCGCCACAGAATCTATTGAAGGAGTCGGGGCGCGGCATCTTCCTGATCCGGGCATTCATGGACGAGGTGCGCTTCCGTAACCTGAACCCCGGAACGGAAATTACCATGATAAAGCGCGTCCGCCAAGCCACGCGGGAGGGCCAAGCGGCTTCTAAGTGACTATGACAGTGAGCACACGGCAGGTGGACGGAGTCACGATTGTCGATCTGAGCGGACGTATTACCCTGGACGAGGGCAGCACGCTGCTGCGTGACACGATCAAACAGCTCGCCAGCCAGGGACAGAAGCATGTCCTGCTCAACCTGGGCGAGGTCCATTACATCGACAGCTCTGGCATTGGCGAGTTGGTCAGTGCTTTCACCACCATGCGCGACCAGGGCGGCGAGCTCAAACTGCTCAACCTGACCAGGAAAGTCCACGACCTGATTCAGATCACAAAACTGCACACTGTCTTCGACATCAAGGACGACGAGGCTGCGGCCATCCAGGCATTCAGCAAGTCAGCCTAAAGAACCGGCATCACGGTTGCCTCCCCGGACTCCCGGCACGACGCCATCGAAAGTCTTCTGCCGCACGACGCAAAGTCCAAAGAGGCATACGCGCTGGGCTACAAGGACGGCACCGAGGACGCGCTCAAGAAATCCAAGCGCGACGGCAGCCCAGCCCGCACCCGCTGAAATCCCCGCCGCGAGCGCGCCGCAGATCACAGGCTATAATCTCTGGCATGAGTTGGCGCAACGACAACAATCGCAGCTTTGAGCAACCGGCTTCCGAGACTCCGAAGGCGCGCATTAGTATCCAGTCCGTCGTAACCCCAGTTGTATCTGCAATATTGGTAGTGATTATTATAAGTTTCAAGGAATGGGCCAAGAGTAGCCCTTGGCTGACCGGGCTACTTTTCCTGCTCTTTGTGCTCTTGAATTTCTATCCGAAAATTCGCGGGCGTGTTCTCAACTGGCAGAAGGACCGATCCGTCCAACGGGAGCAGGCTGCATTCGTTAAACACTGGCAGGCCGAATTCGACAGACTGCAACTGCTAAGGAGGCTTAAGGAATTCGAGAACCCCACTATGGCTCTGTCGATAATGAAGGTTCCAGCCAAGTGCAACATGAAAGCGTGGGAAAGCAACTCGGCAATGATGTTCGAGCCGGGGGGAGGGCCGCTTCCGGGCGGCCTTTACGAACTCGATCTTAGCGACCTGAATCAAAGGACGCTGGCCGATCTCAAGACCCCTAGTACTACTGTGTTATAAATGGGGAGCGCCACAAAAAGGACAACTGGAGAGCTGTCGAAGAAGAACCCGGGAGATAGTTTGCCGCAGCGTCGCGATCGAGCCAGGGTTATGCCGTTCAAG
>JBEKBO010000217.1:0-3967 GCA_050015355.1 Candidatus Korobacteraceae bacterium
CAGCAGATCTGCCAGAAACTGTTGCAAGCGCCTTACGCACTTCTCGACCTGGGCGTCGGTCATGCTCGCAACGGTAGCACCCGACGAAAGAACTGTCAATAACTTAACGTAGTAATACTAGCGCACTTGCCTTGTGGCGGCTTCCACTTGCCGCAGAAGTTCGGGGAGCAGCGCGGCATCGCTGGCCGAGTCGGCGTAGCGGGCGCGCTCGTAGTGCGTGGTGAACTTCTCGACCGCCGCACGCAATCCGGCGTGGCCAATCACGCCGGCGAATTCCTCGGGCGTCTGGTTGGGGGCGCGCGGCCAGCCACGGCGCCGGGTGGTGCGCGTCATCTTCTCGTAGAGCACCGTAGCCGCGTGTTTAGGGCTGCGCGTTGGTTGTGCGACGAGCACTCTCCGGTTCACCCATCGTGTGAACTGGCCGCCGAGGGTCAGGCAGATCAAAAGCGCAATCGCTGCCAATCCCGCCGCCTGGTATAGCCGCGGATGCCGATAGACGCTGCGGATTACCTTGCGTGCGAGGCCGAGCATGCGCGGATAGACGCCGGCGAGCATCTGGCGGAGCCGGTCGCCGGCCTGGCGGCTGCGAGTCAAAGTAGTGACGGTCAGCATTCGTTGGTGCGAAAAATCGTAGTTGACCACCCAATCGCGCCAGAATTCATTGGCCGCGTCGAGGTAAAGCTGCAACTTGCTCCAGCGCGTTGGCAGGGCGTCTCCCGCCGGGGTCGGATCGAAGGCGAGCCATCCCCGGTTAGGGATGTAAGCCTCGACCCAGGCATGCGCGTCGCGGGCACGGACGATGTAGCTGCCGGTCAGGTCGTTGAATTCGCCGCCACGAAAGCCGGTGATGATGCGGCTGGGAATGCCTACCGCGCGCAGCATGACGGCCATTGACGAGGCGAAGTATTCGCAATGTCCGCGCTTGCGCTCGAACAGAAAATGCGCAATCGGATCGGCGTGGTGCTCGCTGGGCAATTCCAGCGTGTAGGCGAAGCTGGTCGAGAGATATCGCTCCAGGGCTTCGGCTTTTTCGTACACCGACGGCTGGTTGCGCATGGTCTCATCGGCAAGTTTGGCAATGCGCGGGTCGAGGTTTGGCGGCAGCTCCAAGTACCGCTTCGGCATGGCGGAGGGAATTTCGCCGCGTACTTTCTTGAGATCGTCAGGATAGGGCAGGGAAATATCGGAGACGCCGGAGTAGTTGGAAAGCAGCCGGTCGCGGTCCAGCGATTCCACCGACTGATCGAAATTCTCATACACCTGCCGCATGTTGCCGAACAAAGCTCGCGGCGTGGGAATGACAAACAGGATGTTGCTGCCGAGCGGTTCCAGGATTACGCGGTATTGCACCAGTCTTGCGCCGCGGCCCACGGCAAAGTTGCGCACCTCGGGCGTGGCGGCTGACGAGGGCGTAGGGAACTGAAAAGTCTGGGACACGCGGACGCCGACGAGGGCGACATGCGGAGTGGCCATCCAGTTCTGTCCATCGAAGCCGGTGAGCGTTGCGCCGCGCAAACGGAGCTCCGACGGACGAAGCCCATCGAACTTCACGTGCATCACCACCGCCGAGGACTGTTGAATCCGTCCGATTTGCCCAAGCGAGACGCGGTCGCCGAATCCCGTCATCAAGTCGTTTTGCTGCGACAGTTGGCTCAGGTATCCGCTCGAGAGGCGCGGCAGGACGAAGAAAATTAAAGTGCCAAGTAACGCAATTCCGGCGGCCTGAGCGATGGTGATGCCCATCAGGGCCCGGTAGAGCGCCCGGAAGTGCGGGCCTGGAGTGATATCGCAGAGTCCCGTGCGGGCGCTGATTGCCGCCGAGCGGCGGATTTCCAGGCAGATGAAGCTGCCGATCGCGACCAGCACAAACATGGCAAACGCGGTGAGAAAGCCGGTCTCCACCGTCAGCATGGCTGCCGCAAGAATCTCCATAAAGGCCAGCATGGCAAGGTAGAGCAGGTCGCGATAGCGCTCGACCGAAAACAGCTTGATCACCAGTGCGAATAGCAGGAGGTGAATCGAGGCCGCGACGAATCCACGTGAAACCAGCAGCAGGTCAACGCCATAGGCCAGTACGTAGAGCAGTCCAAGGTAGGTGGTCCAGCGCACAGGGATACGCCACTCGCGTCGCATCAGCAGCGTGATGCCGCGAGCCACAAGCGCGCTCGAAACCAGAATGATGCTGAACAGGTCTAGCTTGCCCGTTCCGGCCAGGGCGAAGAAGCCCATGGCCAGCAGCAACAGCAAGGAGACCTGGCAGAGCTGATCGATTTCCCGGAGGAACGGATTCCACCGCAAGAGCTGTTGGTCGTCCGCTTGGGCGATCGATCCGCCGCCAACAGCCGTGATGGAATCCTGATACGCCATGAAGTAAACATTTTTCGCTATTGCGCGGGAAAAAGGAAGTCTTTCCCGCTGACGCATTTCTTTCGCAACACCAGTTTCGCAAAACGGTGTATCCCGCTGAAGCAGCCGGGCACGCTCTGGCTGCCAGCCGCCGTCGTGGAGATGATAGAATTACCCTGGTCGGGCATCGGTCCCGCGCGACGCAATCCCGCCAACCCCGCCAGGTCCGGAAGGAAGCAACGGTAACGGGCTAGTGCGTGTGCAGTGGGTAGCCGGTGTCCGGCTTTTCTGCCTTCCGCTGGCATTTACCGGAGATCGCGGGCTGTGGTGCTGTGCGGGGTAGAACATCGAACCTGGATTGACAACCCCATCGATCCGCACCGAACGGCTTAAGTGGAAAAATTGCGAAATGTTCGGGTGAGAAGCGGCGCCCGACGTGCTACTCTCCCATTTACATCGCGTTTACAATCGTTCACAATTGCATTGTTTCTCGGAGATCTACGTTGAAAACGCTAAAACGCGCGAAAATCAGCGCCTTGGGTACCTACGTCCCTCCGCGAGTGCTCACTAATTTCGATCTTGAAAAGATGATCGACACCACCAACGAGTGGATTCTGGAGCGCACCGGAATCCACGAGCGGCACATCGTCGACAAGGGCGTCGCCAGCAGCGACTTGGCGGTGGGGGCGGTCAAGAACTTGGTGGAGCGCCACGGCAGCCGGTTGGACGACGTGGAAGCCGTTGTCGTCGGCACGGTTACACCTGACATGATGTATCCCTCAACCGCCTGCCTGGTTCAGCACAAGCTCAATCTGCCACAGGCGTGGGGCTTTGACGTGTCTGCCGGATGCTCGGGGTTCCTGTTTGCCTTGACTGCCGGAGCAAAGCTGATCGAGAGCGGCGCCCACAAGAAAGTCCTGGTGATCGGCGCCGATACTAATTCCTCGATGACGGACTTTACCGATCGCGCCACCTGCATCATCTTCGGCGATGGCGCCGGCGCTGTCCTGCTGGAGCCGGCCGAGGACGGCGAAGACCTTGGCATCATCGACTACGTTCATCAGGTGGAAGGCTTCGGCGGGCAGTACCTTTACATGCCCGGCGGCGGCAGCTTGAACCCGTCATCGCACGAAACTGTTGACCAGAAAATGCATTATATTCATCAAGATGGGCAACAGGTCTTCAAGTATGCGGTGAAGAAAATGTCGGAGATGACCACGCGCCTCCTCGAGCGCAACGACAAGCACGGAGCCGATATCGATTGCTTCATTGCGCACCAGGCAAACCTGCGCATCATCTGCGCCACCGCCGACCGGCTGAAGATGCCACGGGAAAAAGTAATTGTGAATATCGACCGCTTCGGCAACACGACCGCCGGAACCATTCCCCTGGCAATGTCAACCGCGCTGGAAGAAAAGAAGCTGAAAAAAGGCGACATGGTTATGCTGGCGGCCGTCGGAGCCGGCTTCACCAGCGGCGCAACCCTGCTGCGCTGGGCCTTCTAGTATTACTACGTTAAGTTATTGACAGTTCTTTCGTCGGGTGCTACCGTTGCGAGCATGACCGACGCCCAGGTCGAGAAGTGCGTAAGGCGCTTGCAACAGTTTCTGGCAGATCTGCT
>JBEKBO010000218.1:0-3915 GCA_050015355.1 Candidatus Korobacteraceae bacterium
CATTACTTCATTCTCGCCGCCGTCCAACCCGACCAGGGTTGTGCCGAGAAGCACCTTGGCGGGAGCGATCGCACCGCCAATGGAGCTGCCCACCGCCTGCGCCGACGCAATGATGACCGTGCTGATACCCAGTACCTTCGCGGTTTCAACCTGTAGTGCCGCAAACATGACATTGGAGCTCGCGCCACTGCCGGTCAGAAAGGCCCCCAGCTCGCCAATGAAAGGGGAAGCGAGCGGAAAGAGCTTCCCCGTCGCCTTTGCCATTCCTTGCGCCAGCAGAAAGGTCATCCCCGAATCAACCATGACCAAAGCCATCATGACCATGGTGATGATGCCGACGCTGGTCGGAATGCACTGTGAGAACGTAGACTTAAAAGACTTAACGGCTGCGCCCTTCTGCCACCGGCCGGCGGCCCGGAACACCAGAAAGCTGAGAATCGCCGCCATAAGCAACAGCGGCGCGGGGTGGGAGATATTGATCCGCGAGTACATCTTCTCGGCTTTAACGGCGAAATTCATGCCCGTCTTGATCGCCGGGTAATCCATGCCAAAGGTATAGGGAGCGAAGATTCGGCTGATGCCCTTGATCTGTGACGCTATCGACACCAGTATCAGAATGTAATAAGGAGAAAAGGCGAGATTAAATCCAAGCCCTTGCGGTGCTTCCGTCTGGCCGGCTGCCTGGCTCGCCGCGGCCCCGCGGTACAGACCGGTGCGCGCCATCAGCGCCATGGTTCCGCAGCCAAGCAGAGCGGGTATCAGTGAGGCCAACTGGGCAGCGCCGATCATGTTCATCAGCCAGCAGGTAAACCCCATGACCGCGCTGGTTACAATGATCGCCGGTGCGCCGCGCTTGACGGCGGAGAAGCCGCCGTAAATATGCGCTACGGCAAATCCGGTGGTGACGATCGGCACCACGAACAGGATCGCCATCCAGGGCCCGAACACCTCTCCGGGAATCTTCGTAATCAGTTGAATCGTGTAATAGCCCGTCCCCATCGATCCGAACGTCACCGCCCAGCTATGGCCTATCAGGCAGGTGGCCGCCGCAACCGCCGGCGGAAATCCCATGACCACCATGATGGGGGCTACGACCGCGATCGGCACACCGAAGCCGGCGATGCCTTGCATGACCGCGGAAAAGCACCACGACATCAACAGGCACTGCATCAGCCGGTCATCGGTGACTTTTGCCATATTGTTGCCGATCACCTTTATGGCGCCGATTGTCTCCACGATGTTGTAAAGGAAGACGGCACTCCAAATGATGAGCAGCACATAAAGCGATAAGCTCAGGCCTTTGCTATTGGCCAGTGCCAGCAAACGGGCATCCGCTCCAAACACAAAAACGCTGATTGCAACCGCCGTAAACCACGACACCGCACCTGCTTTCGGCGCGCCCCAACGAAATAATAGGATCGTCGACAGCAACAGCAGGATGGGCAGAAATGCCAGCAGCCACGTACCCAAGGTGAGTACCACTCCCTTGTCCATTTACCGGCCTCCTCCCTTATTCGGTCGCTCTCCGGTAACACCCTCGGTGATTCTTCCCTGAACCCTGTCCGAACAGACCGGCCAGTGCATCAACTTCATGCACGATGCCGGTGCGCATCAGATGGCTCCTTGTCTATTTTGGAGCCATTTGTAACACAACTAAATTGTTTGCGATACTTTCTTGTTTGAATGCGGCCCGAAAAATCACCATAATCCTGGACACGCGGCGCACACGCACCGGCAAGGCAAGCCGAGGGCTGTATGCTCACAGCAGACCAAGCCTGCTTTTCGGCAGCCTGATAAGCGAGAGATTGTGGCCACTCTTGAGAAACCCAGAGACGCAGTTGGAAATCGGTCGTTGGCGTTTGGCGTCATTCGCCGAGCCGCCGCACGTCTATGGGTGCTCCTGATCCCCGGAGCCTTGCTCGCGTCGATTTGGACAGTGCGCTACCCGCCAATCGTCGACTACCCCAATCACCTGGCGAGCGCCTTCGTGCTCGCACACCTCAAGGATCCCTCGTTCCACTTCAGCGGGTTCTATGCCGCGGATTGGAATACGAGTCCCTATCTCGCCATGGACGTGATTTTGGTCGGGCTGCAGCGATTCATGCCCATCGAGATTGCCGGACGTGTGCTGCTCAGCCTCTGTGTGCTGGCCGTGCCGGCAGCCGCCTGGTTTTTTATCCGGCGGGCGAATCCGGAAGAGGAGAGCCTCGCCCTCTGGTCGTTGGCGATCACCCAAAACCTCTATTTTTTTCTCTGGGGGATGTTGAACCTGCAACTCAGCCTTGCTCTGTGTCTGCTGGTCCTGGGTTTCTGGCTGGAATATCTGGAGCGGCCCCGCATAGCTCTGTGGTGCCTTTTGCTCGCTATGACCACGGCACTCTACTTTACCCACCTTATGGGATTTGGGGTGGCGGGCTGGGTGATGACCGCGTACGCTGTTTTTGCCCGGCGGCGTATTCGCGACATTTTTTTCTCGTGGATTCTGTTTATCCCCGGGGCGATTCTCTTCCTTCACTCCACCATGTCTCAGGCGAAGTCCGGCTGGTCCTATGTATTCGACTGGTCAACCAAAGGGCCAGGTCTGCTGGTAGCGATGACGTCGGGTATTTCGCCGGTTTACGACTTCGTGACCATGGCGCTTCTGGTTGTAGCACTCGGGGTGGCCTGCCTCGACAACCGGGATTTCAGGTGCAACTATCGGTGGCTGGGTGTTGCGGGCAGCTTGTTTGTCTTCTACTGGACTCTGCCGGCGAGTTTGGGCCCCGGCATCAATACCGACCGCCGTTTGATACCTTTCATTTTTGTATTAGTTCTTGCCGCAGTGAGAGTCGTCCGGCGAAAACGACTTCTCGGCACAATAGCAATCTTGCTTTTCGCTCTGCGAGCGGGCGAGGTGCAACATCACTTCGTGTCCGCTCAGCGCGATTCAGCCAGACTGTCCCGCGCCTTCTCGGTGATCCCGGACGGCATGCGGGTTCTCCCCGTGGCCACGCCCTCGGAGCATATGCAGCACTTCTGGGCTTACGGGGTTATCCAACGCGGGTGGCTCTCACCCTGTCTTTTCCAGAATCGCGGGGTACAGCCACTTCGAACGCTGCTGCAGAGCGACAGCGCCTGCACACCTGTCCTCAACCCCGCGGGACCGTTCGAGTGGAAGAATATTCGCCATGATTTTGACTACGTTTGGGTTTATCGGGTTCCCGGCTCGTTGCCCTCGCTAGCTGCCATTGGCAAGGTCGTCTATGAAGACGGCGATCTCCAGGTATGCCAACTGAATTAAGGGTTCGGCGACTGGCGCGAATCGGGTCTGGCTCACAACCTGATCTAACCGTTGGCGTGCGACCGTCTAATCATGGCTCGATGTTGGGCGCGCCTCTTCTTCTTTTTGGCGCTGCTGGCCTCTGAATATTTATCAGCGGAGCGCACCGGAGAAGAATGCTGTTTAGTTTTATTCTCAGGTGTTGCATTCGCTCCAGAACCGTCTACGGCTGTACTGTCGACTGTAATATCCATCTTTTCTCCTCAAGCACGTGCTCGTAAAAGGGCTGGTTTGACGACCATGCCCATTGCCTCACCGACTCGGCACAAGAATGCTTGGTTGCTCAAGCTGGTGCAAGGGCGCTGGTACCGTTAGCAAAACCTCGCCAGCCATTAGCTCCAGTCGCGGGGCTCCTGCCTCAGGCACATCCGCGAACTCTTCCTGCCCCGCTTCAAGTCGCGCCGCGTCGTTTGCGTTTTCCGGTCCGATTGAAGCTACTCGCTGCGCTGCGCCAGCCAGTCTCTTGAGTGCATCAGTCGCGGTATCCTGAATGCGATCACTCGGCTTGTGGAGCTTGCGAATCGCCTTGAAAACCTGGTGGCAAAGCTCGAAACGATTCTGCCCCGTATCCAAAGTCTTAATGATGCTATCTGAAT
>JBEKBO010000219.1:0-3899 GCA_050015355.1 Candidatus Korobacteraceae bacterium
TTGCGCCGAAGATCATCGGAATAAGCTCGCGCCATCGTTGTCGTGTCGCAGGAGAACTCGCCATCCCCAGGGTAATTCACTCACCGAATCCAGGTATATACCTTCTAGGGAACCGGTCTAAACCTACGGTCCCAGGCACTTTCGCATCACCAAGTTCTGTACCAATCTGGCCTTACGCGCTCCGCTGCCGCGGCGGCAGAACTTCTTTACTAGTGGAGCAGAAAGTAAGCAGCGCCCTGTGCACCCGCAGGCTGCCGTTGTAGTCGATTAATCCCATCTTTCGGAACCGGTTCATGAAGTGACTCACTCTGGACCGCGTGGTGCCAACCATTTCTGCAAGTGTTTCCTGGCTCACCTTCAGGATAACCGGCTCTGTCGGCTTTGATTGCAGCCCAACACCTGCCAGCAACAAGAGGATTCTGGCCAATCGCATTTCGCTGGAGTTGGAAATCTGGTCTACAAGCTCTTCTTCGACTCGCCCGATACGAGATAGTAGATATGCGATAAATAGCTTCGCAAAAGCGGGCTCTTGCTGAATGACGCGGGCGAGGGGTGCCTTCTCCACTCGCGCGATGGTGGAGGACTGAATCGCCGTTGCGGTAGACACCCGCAACGATTGTTTTACCAGACAGCCTTCGCCGAAAAAGTCGCCCTGGCGCAAAATGGCGATCACTGCTTTTTTTCCACTCGTGGACATGACCGTCAGCTTCACACTGCCATCCTGGATGTAGAACATCGCATCAGCCTTATCGCCTTGCGCGAAGATGACTTGTCTGTTTTGGTAGTGCCGAGTGGCCGCTTGAGTGTCGACCCTTTTGAACAAACCTAGAGGATTAAAAGCAAGAGAATTATTGTCGGCCATAGATGACTCCTGGAGCGCCGAGGCATTCAGTAACCGGTCAAGCCTACTGGACCGGTAGCTTACTGCGCTGGTCAATAGTGCTCACAAAGGAGAACTGCGAAAGAAGAAACGACAGATCCGGAGGCCCGGGCCCCGAGTGGCGTGCGAGTTACGGCCTTGTAGCCCGTTATTGCTAGCCACTCGTTCCTGCCGTTATGTCGTGCTTGGGAGAAGAAACGGAAAGAGAGAAATCAATGATGTATCTGACTGGGGTTGTGCAGAAGAAGCAGGGCGTTTGCTGGATTTCCTGCACATCTTCACGCAACACGCTCAAGGGAAAAGACCGCAGACATTCCGTGCAGGTCAGCACGATGTAAGGCACTCCCTTGGAATCCTTTCCATTCCGTGGTATCCAGACTGGAGCCGACTGCCGGTGATGGTTCATCGCTCGCGCCACCGAGGTTCGAATCAATTCGGCGACAGTGCGCAAGAGTTGTTCGGGATAATGCTGCCCCTTGGCATAGAACGCGTCGGCGATGACTCCGCCGGGAACGAGATCGCCGGACCCATAAGCGCCGCTGACCGCGACCACCGGGATCTCGGGAAAACGGCGGCGCACGACAGAGAGGAACTCGAATCCCGACATCTGCGGCATGTTGAGATCGGAGATGATAACGTCTGGGGTCGCGCTTCTGAGCTGCAACAGCGCGTCAAAGCCATGTTCCGCAGTACTGACCTCGTATCCCGCCGCAGTCAAGAACATTGCCATGCTCTCGCGAATGCCTGGCTCATCGTCAACAACAAGGACTCGGTGCTTGGATGTGTTGCTCATGGCCGGCACACCTCGTTCGTGCTGGACGGGACATAATTCGGGACAAATGGTGATCTTCTTGAACAAGAATGCCAGTTCCAGGAATCCATGGCTGCTCAATATTGCTCACTTTGTCATGAATTATGAAGCCTGCCAGCAGGGCTACCGCAGGCGCGGTTTCGAGGATCGCAGATACCCCACCAAAGACGTGAGCGGAGCCATCAGCGGCCACTAGAGCAGTTCCCAAGTTGATGTATCCGGAACTATCACCGCCGGGCTGAATGCCCGGCTTCTTTATCGGTATACACCTTCCGCGGAACCGGTCTAATCGTGGAGCACGACGCTAACAAGTGAGCTGTGGACGTGCATGCCGCCGCCGTTGTAGTTGATAAAGCCCAAGTCCCTGAACCGATTTAGAAAGAAACTGACTCGCGAGCGGGTTGTGCCGATCATATCGGCCAGTGTTTCCTGACTGATTTTCGCGATGAGCGGTATCGGCTTGGATTCCTGGCCAAAGTTGGCCAACAGCAGTAGAAGCCGAGCGAGGCGTTTTTCGCTGGAGTTGAAGAGGTGATCCACCAAGTCAGCTTCCATGCGAATGTTCCGGGAAAGCAGGTAGGCGAGAAATCGTTCGGCAAATTCCGGTTCCTGGTGGAGCAGTGTGACCATTGCCTGCTTTGTCACTCGAATAACGGTGGCGCGTTGCATCGCGGTGGCGGTTGCCATGCGAAGCGGTTGGCCCGCCAAACAGCCCTCGCCGAAAAAGCTGGCTTCCGGCAGGATGGCAACCACGGCTTCTTTGCCCTGCGCGGATACAGCCGTGAGCTTCACCTTGCCGCTCTGGATGTAGAACACAGCATCCGCTACGTCCCCTTGCGAGAAGACGGACTCATCACCTTTGTATTCACGACTGGTCTTTCCGGCCGCGAGTTTTGTCAGGAAGACGTGAGGATCGAAAGCGGCAGATTCTTGGTGTAACGCACCAACCTCTGCCGGATTGAGCGTAGTTTCAGGAACTGTAACCGAGCGCGAAGGGGCGATCTGCTTACCGGGTTGCTTCCGACTCTTCTTCCCTTGGACGACTCTTGTTAGCACAGAGCCGGAATCAACAACGATGGGGCGGTTGACAGCCATGGGAATCTCCCACTCGGAGACTGTATACTTTGGGCCCTGCCGAGTTGCCTAAAGTATACCTCTCCAGGGGAAATTGCGCCTGCGGGTCGCAACTTGCGAAGTCAAGGTACCGGCGATCCACGCGGTTTCGAACCCCCTGGAAAAAAGGCAGGCTCCTAGTAGGTGCGGTGGGCGGCCCTCGGACGGAGCAACTTTCCCGCCCCCTACTGTCTTTTCAACTTTGTCCGTTCATTTCTGAATGGCCTATTTATTTTTTAACCCTGCCAGCTTTCCTTTCAGCGTGGCGACGGCTTCCTTAGCGTTGCCTATCTGCTGTTGAACTTTGCCCATGTTCTTTTCGACTTTCCCTTCGGTTTTCAACTTGCGGTCATTCGTGATCTTTCCCACCGCCTCCTTGATTGTTCCCTTCGCTTCGTGGAAGCTGCCCTTGATCTTGTCTTTCGTGCTGGTGTTCATATTTCACCCTTGAGTCCTCGTAAAGCTTGAGTTGCGGCTTTGAGGGCTGTCGCTTTTATAATCTCGTGGCTTTCCGGCGTCTGAGCGGAATTGACCATCTCTCGAATTGCCCTTGGATTTTCCCGAAACGGACAGATAAATCGCCATTAAGCGCGTGAGCGTTATTGCTCAGACAGCTTCGTCCGAACCCGCTAACGTAAGAAATACCTCGTGTGCCAGGAATGCGCCTGAAGCAAGAGACGCGGCGCAGGGGGTAGAAGAAGAGGCGGAAACTATGAAGAAACTTATGCTGTTCGTTGCGTTGTTGAGTCTGGTCACGTTTGGCTGGACGGAGTCGAAGCTCGAATCCTCGACCGACCGGATGGATAATGCAGCCAAGGTGCTGCACGAGATTATGGCCACGCCCGATAAGGGCATTCCGGAAGAGGTACTGGAACACGCGAAGTGCGTGGCCGTTGTACCGCACATGATTAAGGGCGGCTTCGTGTTTGGCGCGGAGAACGGCAGAGGCGTAACTACGTGCCGAACCGCCAATGGCTGGAGCGCACCAGCATTCTTTGCCATCACGGGCGGTAGCTGGGGATTGCAGATTGGTTTGGAAGGCGTAGATCTGGTCATGATCATCCAGGGTGAAAAAGGCATGCAGCGATTGCTGGC
>JBEKBO010000220.1:0-4292 GCA_050015355.1 Candidatus Korobacteraceae bacterium
CTGCCGCGGACGCGTCGTGAGATTCAGTACCTGCTTATTACCTGGACCGGCTTCTGCGTCTACTGTGGGTGCAATATCGAGCGACCTCGCTCTCCTTAATACTTAACGTAGTAATACTAGGAAGCGATTCCAACTTCCGGATTAGCGACCGTTCGTCCGGAACTTTTATGAAAGTTCCCCGAAGCTGCTTTCCGGACAACATCGCCGCGCACTTCTAACCTTGCGTTTTTGTGAAGATCCGCATGCCGTAAATTCTGTTTGTTCACCAGCAATACGCGAACTCCGGCTCCGCGATCGATCCGTTACGTGCGACGGCGGCGAAAGCTTTTGCTGAATACTTTCTCGGCGTTGCCCGCACGGTCTACCCGCGTTACGGCTTTGCGAGCATGCCCGAAGCCCAATATGGCTCGCTGCTCGCGTTGAAGTGACTGCGCCGGTCGAATCCATGCGGTGTCAGCGGATAACTTCCGTGTTGCCCGTGATGCTGGCACAATCCGCCAAGTGATAGGGCGGACCACATCTCCGACTGAGCCCAAGCAGCCCAAAATAGCACGGCATTGCTCCGCTTTAGTTCGCAAATGCAGCTTGGGTCTTCCAAGTCCGCTGACGAGTAGTACAATTCGAGCGATTCAGCGCTCAATCAGTCAGCCGCTGGGATCAGTAACTCCAGTAGGTGGACTGCGGGTGCTGAAGAAGGCGAGGCGCGCCGGACGCAAACCGCGCCTGCGTCTGGAAGATCTGCGATAAGGACGAAAAATGAAATCCTGGAAGAGAATTACTGTTGCGCTGGTCGGCATAGCCATCCTGAGCGCTTCCTCGGCGTTTGGGCAAAACCTCCCCGTAGCCAAACCCGAGTCGGTGGGAATGTCCTCCGCCAGGCTCGACAACTTGAAAAAGACTATCCAGGCCGAAGTCGAGAAGGGGAATATCCCCGGCGCGGTCATTATGATCAACCGCATGGGCAAGCTGGTCTACGCGGAAGCCATCGGCTACCAGAATAGAGTTGCCAGCCTGCCTATGCAGAAGGACTCGATCTTCCGCATCTATTCCATGACCAAGCCCATCGTATCGGTCGCCGCGATGATCCTGGTCGAGGAGGGAAGGCTGGTCCTGGCCGACCCGGTTTCCAAGTACTTGCCCGAATTCGCCAATATGCAGGTCAGCATGGCGAGCAAGGATGCTTCGGGGGCGACGACGTACAGCCTGGCGCCGGCGGAAAGGCCGATTACCGTCCTAGATCTTCTGCGCCACACGTCCGGCATCACGTATCCCGAAACCACCAAGAACCCGGAGATCAAGAAAGCGTACACCGACGCTGGATTGTATGTTGAGGGCGGCACAGACTACGATCAGCGCCGCCTCCCCCCCAAGGACGAGGTGGCGGGCCTCGCTAAGGCACCTTTGTCGACCCAACCCGGCACCAACTGGGAATACGGCATGTCGGTCGACCTGCTGGGCCGCGTCATCGAGGCTGCTTCCGGCAAGACTCTCGGGCAGTTCATGGAAGAGAGGATCTTCCATCCTTTGCGGATGGTCGACTCAGGCTTTAAGGTGTCGCCCCCCAAGCAATCGCGAATCGCTGAGCCTTTGCCGGTGGATCCTTTCACCAAGACCCCGAACAAGCTCCTCGACGTCACCGTCGCCCCCAATAACGATTCCGGCGGAGCGGGAGGGGTGTCCACTGCGGGCGACTACGTGAATTTCGTGTCCATGATGCTGAACGGCGGGGAACTGAACGGCCAGCGCATCCTATCACCGATGACCGTCAACCTAATGACCTCGGACCAACTGGGCCACCGCAACACCATCCCCCTGTCACCCGGGCAGCAGCTGATGGGCGTCGACGGCTACACCTTTGGTCTTGGCTTCATGGTGCGTCAAGGCAAGGGCTTGGCATCGGTGCAAGGGTCCCCGGGTGAGTATATGTGGGCGGGTGCAGCGGGCACCTTCTTTTGGATAGACCCAAAGGAGCATTTGGCCGTGGTGATTATGAGCCAAGTGCCCGGCCCGATCCGCCCCCATTACCGCAGACTCTTCAAGGCAATGGTGTCGGCGGCGGTCGTGGATAAATAATCGTCCCTCAGGAGAAGGCGGACAGCTTTGGCAGCTGCCCGTCCCTCGTTTTTCTAAGGGTGGTCGCCAGTCCAGAAGTTGAGACTGCCGACAAATCTTCAGCGCATAACTTCTGTGTGGCCCGTCATCCGACAACGACAATCTGCTGGGCTGTTTCGTCTTCCAAAGCCGCTGGACTCGATCACACGCTCGTCCCCGTGATCCGAATGATGCACCAGGCCGGCAGCGGCTTGCGGAACTGGCGGCGCTTGAGGGCGAGTCCCACGCCAGCGCAGATGCCGGCCATGGCCAACAGATACTGCGCCAAGCGGCCGTTTTCTGTCGTTGGGCATGACCAACCCTCGAAGATCCGTAGCGGCCGAACTGGCTGGGCAGTTCAATAATTTCCTTTGACACGCTCGGGCATTACTCACAAAATAGGAGTCACGGAATGGGCACATCCTTTTTGAATTGCAAATGGTGAGGCCACATCGTGGGTTTCTCCACAGAGCAAGGGCAGCTGGATAGATTCCTCGCTAGATTGGCATTGATTGCGGCGCAACGAAAGGCCGTGTCTATTGCGGAGATTGTGCGCGCCGTTCCGATCCTGGCACCTGACAATTTTCTCATCCCCTGCCTCGGCGTGTCCGTGCCCGCAGTCCGTCTGAGCTCCGATGAACTGGACCGTTTCATCGAGTCCCTGCATGCGCGCCAGTTGCGCTCTCTAAAATCATTTTCGGATCGGAAGATGATGAAGACGTGAGTAACGAACGGCCGCTGGACAAGGGGCGGGGGTGGCAAAGTGATCGGGCGAGAGATGGAAAGTTGTCCCAGGGGTCGGTGCAAATAACGCAGGCTCTTCGTGCTCTAAGCCGAGAAGTGGCAAAGCTGGCTTCTTTTTGGCTGCCGAGGTCGCGAGGAGTGAAGCTATGGAATATAGGGTAAACAACCGAGAGGAAACAAGTTATGACTACGACAACGGTAACGGAGAAAGCTTCAACAGGTGCATCTAAGCGATTTCCATTGTGGATTCAAATCGTTATAGGCCTGATCGTTGGTTGCGCGATTGGCGCCTTGTGGCCAAAGTTCGGTGCAGCTTTACAGCCGTTTGGGACTGTATTCATCAAAGCAATCAAGATGATCGTAATACCCTTGGTATTTTCGGCAGTTACCTTGGGTATCTATAAAATGAGCGCCGACTTTAAGACATTGGGAAGACTAGCCGGGCTGGCTTTCGGCTGGTTTTACTTTGCCACGGGTTGCTCCGTTGTTCTCGGCATAGCCCTAAATGCGATATTCCATCCCGGAGCGGGAGTCGCCCTTAAGGCAACCGGCACTATTCCATCGAACCTTGCGCACTCAATCGATTGGGTAAAGTTCTTGCTGGATATCGTTCCGGATAACATAGTTTTCGCTGCCTCTCAGCAACAAATAATACCAACCTTGTTTTTTGCGATTTGTTTTGGCCTTGCCTTGGGCAAAGCGGGAAAGGTTACTGAGCCCGTAGTTAGGGTGCTCGAAGGCATCATGCAAGCGATGTTCAAGTTAACTGAAGGCATCGTGGCATATTCACCCTTGGCGGTCGCCGGCATCATGGCTTGGGTGTTTGCGACCCAAGGTGGCGCGTTGCTCCTTGCGATGGCTAAGTTGGTCGGGGTGATGTATATCGGGTTGGTGGTTGTCGCAATCGCCTTCTGTATCATCGTGCGTCTGCTTGGATATCCCCCGTTCACTACCATCAGGAAGGTCGCTGAGCCGCTACTCCTGGCCTTTGCAGATTTTGGAACGTACAGGCATTCCCAATAAAGTGGTAGCGTTCGTTTTACCTTTGGGATATAGCTTCAACCTGGACGGTTCAGCACTTTACCAATCGCTGACGGTATGCTTCCTGGCAGAGGCTTACGGTCTGCATCTTGATCTTCCCTCGATCCTCACGATCCTCTTGACCACCCTGATCGCAAACAAGGGCACCGCTAATGTAGCCGCGGCCTCACTGGTTATATTAGCTGTCATCCTGACGTCGATACACCTTCCTGTGGAAGCTATCGCGATTGTTGCCGGGGTGGATCGTTTCATGGATATGGGCCGCACTACGGTTAATGTATTCGGTAATACCACTGCTGCCCTGCTCCTCAATAGATTCGGAGGTAAAGGTATTACCGATAATGATACGGCAATGTCCCAGACAGCTTAAGGAACGGTTTTTGTTGGTGAAGATACTTGCCATTCCGGCAGACTCT
>JBEKBO010000221.1:0-4920 GCA_050015355.1 Candidatus Korobacteraceae bacterium
TTGCCTGATGGACATCCAGGCCGATATACTTTGCGCTATTCACCAGGGTGCTCCTTTCGTAGGCTGTTGTGGTTGCGCTCACAACCTACTCCTAAGGGGCGCCCTTTTATAATGCGTTCACGGCAATTACCGAAACGAGATTCAACTGCGCTACTATGAATGAGACTTGCAGAGTGCCCCACACAAGCTTTCTTGCTTGTGTGGGGTAGTTGTTTTTCTTTCGTATGGGAAACTGCCCCACTCAAGCGCAACCGCGGCGCTTGAATGGGCCACCCGCCAGAGCAGCCATCCTGCTTGTAATGCAACGCCAGCAAGAAACAGCGTGCAGCCTGTCTTCCGCAGGTCCATCGCTACATTGTTGTTCAGCTAGGGCAGTCTTCAAAGGATTTCTTCAATTCGCAAGCATTACGAAAGTTTTCAGGATAACTGGCGTGAAATCCCCATCTCGCCAGTTACGGTCTTCGCCCACCGGTTAGCCAGCAAACTTCCAGTATCGGTGCGAATCCCTATTCCCTATCGCCCGTCTCCTGAGTAGAGTAGCGAAATGCACCGTATCGCTGTGGTTTTCGCTTTTCTAGGCGCGCTGCTCCCGGTCGTTCCCGGTCGTTTGCTGGCGCAAGCCGCGCCGCCGGCGCCAGCCGAAATGGCTGAGCGCGTCCGCGTGACCGTCGAGCGCGAGTTCGGCCCGCGCTTCAAGCTCGTCGCCAAGTTCCAGCCCATGTTCGGAGACTTCGATGGCGACGGGAAAGAGGACCTGGCGGTGGTCGTAACCGGCAGTCCGGCGGCCGACCAGGCCAGTCACAATTACAAGCTGATCGACCCCTACGACAGCTATTTTGGCTACGGTAACGTCAGGATCACAATGACCTTTCCCCTTCATGTGGAAGGGCAACCACTCTACGTGGCAATCGCGCACGACTGGCGCGCCGCCCATCCCAAGGCGAAATTTGTGATCGTGAATCTACCCTTCGAGCGCATCGAGGTCGGCGGCGCTCAGTGGAAGAAGAAGGCCGTCTCGACGCTTTTCACCACCGATTCCACCGGAATGCAGGCGCAGGTTATCTGGGACGGCAAGAAATATCGCTGGCAAGCCGTCGGTTCCGAGTAAACCCGCACCCCGCGCCGCGAGCCGGGGTCCCCAACAGGCGCCGTAGTTGCGCATGTTGGGGTGGAGGAGCCGGGGTCCCCAACAGGCGCCGTAGTTGCGCATGTTGGGGTGGAGGAGCCGGGGTCCCCAACAGGCGCCGTAGGCGCCGTAGTTGCGCATGTTGGGGTGGAGGAGCCGGGGCCCCAGCGACGGTTTTCTCGCTGTCGCTGGGGTAGGAGCCGGAGGGCGATCCTTCGCCCGTACCCGGCGCGCAAGCGGCGTCCAGCCGGAGCGGCCGCCACCTCTGCCGGCCGCGCTGTTCTTTTGCCGGTCCGCAACTACTTTCGTGTGCCTTCCACGCGGCGGACCGATGGAGCCAACGCTAGAGCAAATGCTGCCGAGCCGGCAACTACTTCCGTTGCCTATTGTGTGTCAATGCAGCATATAATCTGCGGCATGAATTTGGACCGGAAATTGGCTGAACTGAAGCGGCGCGATGGACTTGCCGAAGCTGGTGGAGGCGAGGAACGGCGCGAACGCGAGCACAAACTGGGTAAGATGACCGCCCGCGAGCGAATCGAATTCCTGCTTGACGAGGGAACGTTCGAGGAAACGGACAAGTTCGTCGTCCATCGCAGCAGCGACTTCGGAATGGATGAACAGCATTACTATGGCGACGGCTTCATCACCGGATATGGCCGCATAGAGGGCCGGCAGGTGTTCGTCTTCGCGCAGGACTTCACCGTCTTCGGCGGCTCGCTGTCCGAGACCAATGCGGCCAAAATCTGCAAGATCATGGACCTGGCGGTGAAAGTCGGTGCGCCGGTGATCGGCCTCAACGACTCCGGCGGCGCCCGCATCCAGGAAGGCGTCCGCTCGTTGGCCGGCTACGCCGATATCTTTCTGCGGAACACCCTTTCCTCCGGTGTCGTTCCGCAAATTTCCGCCATCATGGGCCCGTGCGCGGGTGGGGCTGTCTATTCGCCGGCCATCACCGATTTCGTTTTGATGGTCGACAAGACTGCTTACATGTTCATCACCGGGCCGGATGTCATCAAGGCGGTTACGCACGAAGAGGTAACGAAGAACGAACTAGGCGGAGCTGTCACCCACAACAGCACCTCCGGGGTCGCGCATTTTCTGGCGCACGATGACGCCGAGTGCCTGTCGATGGTCCGCGAGCTGCTCAGCTTTATGCCTTCCAACAACCTCGAAGAGCCCCCTCGCAGAACTTGCACGGACCCCATTGATCGCGCCGACGAACAGCTCGATTCAACCGTCCCAGCCGAATCGAACCAGCCCTACGACATCAAGGATGTCATCAGCCGCGTCGTCGACGACAGTTATTTCTTTGAAGTGCATGAGCACTATGCCCGCAACATCGTCGTCGGATTCGCCCGCATGAGCGGACGCCCGGTTGGGATCGTCGCCAATCAACCCTCGGTGCTGGCCGGCGTGCTTGATATCAACTCCTCCATTAAGGGCGCGCGCTTCGTCCGCTTCTGCGACTGCTTCAATATTCCGCTGGTCACGTTTGTCGACGTCCCGGGTTTTCTTCCCGGCGTGCAGCAGGAGCACGGCGGCATCATCGTGCACGGTGCCAAGCTGCTCTACGCCTTTGCGGAAGCCACTGTGCCCAAGGTCACGGTGATCACGCGCAAGGCTTACGGCGGCGCTTATTGCGTGATGGCCTCCAAGCATATTCGCGCCGACGTGAACTATGCCTGGCCAACGGCGGAAATTGCCGTCATGGGCCCGGAGGGCGCGGTCAACATTGTGTACAAGCGCGAGTTCGACCGGGCCGCCAAGGATGGCGTCGATGGCGTGAAGGGGAAAGAGCCTTTGGCAAAGTTGCGCCAGGAGAAGGTCGAGGAGTTTCGCGAGCGCTTTGCCAATCCGTACATTGCGGCTGAACGCGGTTATGTCGACTCGGTCATTCGCCCGCGCGACACTCGCCGCCGCATCATTCAGGCGCTGGAGATGCTCGACACAAAGCGCGATAAAAATCCGCCCCGGAAGCACGGAAACATACCGCTATAGCTACCAATTGATCGCGAGCTGCTCAGGGCCAAAGTCCGTTCCGGAGTCACCTGCAAATCCGCATCGCCGATTTCACGCGTCTCGTGAAACACGCTGTGGCTGAAGCCTTTACAGGCATGCTGCTCCCGGGGCTCATCGATCCGCGTGGCTGGCCCGCAGCACGGGTTCTGAAGGGCCACGCCGCCCCTTTGTAAACCCCCGCGCCGAAATCACAATCCAACCAAAGAGAAACGATAGGCAAAACTTTTTCGCATGTGCCAAGCAAAGCAAAAGGAAGGATTGCATGAAAAACATGAAAAAAGGGATTCTCGCCTTACTGGCGGTCGTGCTGGTTTTCGCAATCAGCGGATGGGCAGCCGACGATGACGAGAGCAGCAAGGCCCTGAAGCGGATGGATGATGCGGCCACCGATTTGAACCGGCTCACGAATGCGCCCGACAGCGGCATTCCGCAGACGGTGCTCGCGGGGGCGAAGTGCGTCGCCATCATTCCCAGCCTGGCAAAAGGCGGGTTTATCTTCGGCGCCGAGCATGGACGCGGCGTCGCCACCTGCCGCGTGAATCACCGATGGACCGCGCCGGCGTTCTTCACCCTTAGCGGCGGTAGCTGGGGAGCGCAGATCGGCGGCGAGGCCGTCGATCTCGTTATGCTGTTCATGAACGACGAGGGCGCCGAAAAGTTGATGTCGGCAAACTGGAAGATCGGCGCAGATGTCGGAATCGCGGCTGGTCCTTGGGGTCGTGAAGGCAGCGCCAACACCGACTGGAAGTTGAACACCGGTATTCTGACCTACTCGAAGGCTAAGGGCGCTTTCATCGGCGCTACCCTGAGCGGGGCCAATGTTCACGTCGATGAGAAGGCAATGCGGGCTTTTTACGGGAGCAGGAACCCCGGCTTCCGTGACGTCTTGTCGGGCAAGGTTCCGGCTCCGCCGCAAGCGCGACAGTTCCTGGCTTCCATCCGGCAGGATTTCCACGAAGCCGCCGCCAGCAAGTAACAGACCGGGGCTCAGTCAGCTTGGTCAATTCAAATCGGACGATGAGGGTGCTCTCCAGGCGCCCTCTTTCGTTTTCCGCGCGCTTGCCGTTCGCCGCGCACAGAGCGAGCCGCGCGGCTTCGGGTGAGTACCACGATGGGCTGCTAATATTGTTATCCGTGGCACTTCGGAACACGCCGACCGGTGGCGGAAACAAAATCGTTCTCTCCTGTGCAGGGTAGCTGTCTGCAATACACCGAGCAATACGATGTAGTAGTTGTCGGCGCCGGCCACGCCGGCTGCGAGGCCGCGATGGCGTCCGCGCGCATGGGGCTTCGCACCGCGCTGTTCACGCTCAACGTGGACCTGATAGCGCAAATGTCCTGCAATCCGGCTGTCGGCGGCATTGCCAAGGGACACCTGGTGCGCGAAGTCGATGCCCTGGGCGGCATTATGGGCGAGGTCACCGACGCCGTTGGCATTCAATTCCGTTTGCTCAACACCTCGCGCGGTCCTGCCGTGTGGTCTCCGCGCGCGCAATGCGACAAGCAGCAGTACCGGCTCAAGATGCGCGAGGTTCTGGAGAGCCAGTTCAATCTCCAGGTTAAGCAGGCTGAAGTTGCCGAGTTGCTCATCGAGGAGCTTGCCCCCGGCGATGCCGAGCGCAGCGAAGGCCCCAACCGCACGCGCGTTTGCCGTGGCATCCGCCTGCGCGATGGGCGTACGGTTGCCGCCTCGGCCGTGATCGTCACCACCGGGACATTTCTCAACGGGCTCATCCACTGCGGCGAGCAGACCTATCCCGCCGGACGCAGCG
>JBEKBO010000222.1:0-3446 GCA_050015355.1 Candidatus Korobacteraceae bacterium
CACCGCCCGCGCCTGGAGCTGCGCAGCCCGGTCAACAAGGCGTGTCGGCACCCCCGGTTGCTGCACCAGCCCTGCCTCCGTCCGGCGCTTTGCAAGCGCCTGCGGGTGGCGCTGGGCGGCCAGCGGTGGCAGCTCCGGCCCCGGCACCGCCGACACAACAGGCGTCCACATCCCCGCCAAGCGCCGGTATGACCCCGGCCGTGCAACGTATGGGACAGATGGGGGTGGGACCGGTGATCAGCTTTGATCCGGCAATGATCAGCCAAAAGGTCGGAAGCACTTTTGCCGTCAACGTGATGCTCAGCGGCGCGCAGAACATCTCCTCGGTTCCGGTGCAGGTGGCTTATGACCCGAAGATGCTGCAACTGGTCAACGTCTCCAACGGCGATTTATTGAGCAAGGATGGCCAGCCCGTAGCGCTGGTCCACCGCGAGGATACGCAGGCCGGGAGCATCCAGATGACGGCTTCGCGCCCGCCCTCCACCCCCGGCGTCTCGGGGAATGGAAGTATTTTCACACTGACATTCCTGGCCGTGAAGTCCGGGCAGGCGACATTGAACGTGAACCGGGCGGTACTGCGCGACGCCGCCCAAGGGTCGCAAAACGCCGCTGGTTCCCAGGCAATTATCAGCATCCAATAATGGGGGCAGGGCGAAAGGCGATTCGCGGGAGGCAGAGCAGGAATCCGGGTTGATGAACCGCTACAATAGAAGCTGTGAGTAACCGCAGACAGCAATCCGATCGCAGCATGCGCGGCGTCACTCTTGTCGAGTTGATCGTCGCGATTGCTCTCATCGCCCTCCTCGCCGGGACTGCGATTCCCATGGTTCGTACGGCCATCAAGCGCGAGAGGGAGCGTGAACTGCGAACGCGCCTGTGGGAAATGCGCGACGCCATCGATCGTTATAAGGACGCTGCCGACCGGGGCGCTTTCCAGATCAAACTGGACAGCCAGGGTTATCCGCCCGACCTGGAGACACTGGCCAAAGGCGTGGACGTGCAGGGGAAAAAGATCCGTTTCCTGCGCCGTATCCCTATCGATCCAATGACGAAGACCACCGATTGGGGCTTGCGGTCGATGCAGGACAGTCCGGACTCGACCTCGTGGGGCGGGCAGAGCGTCTTCGATGTTTATTCGAAGTCAACCGACACCGCTCTTGACGGTTCTAAGTATCAGGATTGGTGATGATCCTCACCCGTAAAACCGGAAATGCGTCCGGCTGCGAATCCGCGTCGCGGAAGCAGGCCGAGCCGCCTCCACCCCAACACGCGCAACCGTGGTCTCCTCTGAGACAGAGCGAGCGCTTGAGCGGGATCGAAATTTCGCAGCGAAAGGCTTCCTTGGTACGGCGCGTGCCGGGCACCCCGCATTGTTGCATGAACCGGGGCTTCACCATCATCGAATTGATGATCGTGATCTCCATCATCGTTATCTTGATGGGAATCGCCGTGCCGCTCTATCAGCAATCGCTGGTTCGAGCTCGTGAATCCGTGCTGCGGGAGGACCTTTACACGCTGCGCAATGCCATCGACCAGTACACGCTGGATAAGCAGAGGGCGCCGCAGACGCTGGCGGATGTCGCGCAGGCCGGTTACGTCAAGTCTATCCCAAAGGATCCTTTCACCAACTCAGCCGATACTTGGACGACCGAGATGGAAGACTCTATGCGCAGCCTTGATCAGACGCAGCCCGGAATTGCCGATGTGCACAGCGGCTCCGACAGGATCGGCAGCGACGGTACTCCTTACAATACCTGGTGACCTCGCCAGTTCGCCGCTCTCGCGGTTTCAGAATAGCTGCACCTGAGCTATAAACTGGCTGCTTCATGGGATATACCTTTCGCGGAATTGCCCTCCGCATTTGCCTTTGCTGACTTGCCGGAACTACGGCAAAACCACGGATGCTATGTCCTTTTTCGTTTCGTTTAAGGTCGCCGCTCCCTGATGGTCGCGTCGACTGGAGTGCGCTGGCTCCGGGATACATCATCCCTGGTTTTGCTATAAAGTATTTTCCAGATTGGTGTAGCACGGAATCATCACCTCGCGAACTGGTCTAACAATTTTTCCGCCGACAGAGGCGAAAATGCCCATTGAAGGCGAAGTGCCTCGCCGTAGTGATTCGCCCATCAAGGCGCCGCGTGGAACCGAAATCTGCTGTAAGTCGTGGCAGCAGGAGGCGGCACTGCGGATGCTTATGAACACGGTTGAAATGGGTGAGCGGCCCCACGACTTGGTGATCTACGGCGGCACCGGGCGCGCCGCACGGAATTGGGCGTGTTATGACGCCATTGTGCGATCGCTCAAGTCGCTCGGAAACGACGAGACTCTGCTCATCCAGTCGGGCAAGCCGGTCGGCATATTCCGCACCCACGAATACGCGCCGCGCGTGCTGATCGCCAACGCCAACCTGGTCGGCCATTGGTCGAATTGGGAGAAGTTCAACGAACTGGAGCGCGCGGGACTGACGATGTATGGCCAGATGACCGCGGGTTCGTGGATTTACATCGGCTCGCAGGGGATGATTCAGGGGACGTTCGAGACCTTTGCGGCGGCCGCGGACAAACACTTCGGCGGCGAGCTGGCGGGGAAGCTGATTGTCTCCGGCGGCATGGGAGGGATGGGGGGAGCCCAGCCTTTGGCGGCAACCATGGCCGGAGCGTGCTTCCTGGGAGTTGAAGTCGACGCCGAGCGCATCAAGAAGCGTCTGCGCTCCGGCTATCTCGACTTCATGGTCAATTCGCTCGACGAGGCGCTGCGCATCCTCAAAAACGCCATCCGCAAAAAAGAAAATATCTCGGTCGGTTTAATCGGCAATTGCGCCGACGTCATTCCGGAGCTGGCGGACCGCGGCGTGCTGCCCGACATTCTCACCGACCAAACCTCGGCGCACGATCCGCTGCACGGATATGTGCCAAACGGCATGCCGCCGGCGGCGGCGCTCGAACTGCGCCAACGCGACCCCAAGGCCTACACGGAGCGCTCGCTGGCTGCCATCGCCCGCCACGTTGAAGGCATGTTGCGTCTGCAAAAGATGGGCGCGGTTAGCTTCGACTTTGGCAACAACCTGCGCACCTTTGCCTTCCAGCAGGGAGTCAAGAACGCCTACGATATCCCGGGATTCGTCGCCGCCTACCTGCGGCCGCTGTGCTGCCAGGGGTGGGGACCGTTGCGCTGGGTGGCGCTCTCGGGAGATGCGGCCGACATCGCGGTGACCGACGATCTCGCGCTGCAACTGTTCCCGCAGGACCGCAGGCTGAAGCGCTGGATCGATCTGGCCCGCAAGCGCCTTAGGTTCCAGGGACTGCCGGGGCGCATCTGCTGGCTCGGATGCGATGAACGCGCGCAGTTCGGCTTGGCAATCAATGACCTGGTCAAGCAGGGAAGGATCAAGGCGCCGGTCGTAATCGGCCGCGATCACTTCGACTGCGGCTCCGCGGCTTCGCCTT
>JBEKBO010000223.1:0-3258 GCA_050015355.1 Candidatus Korobacteraceae bacterium
GCGCGGCAAACTCTTCTATCGCTTGGCCCAGCAGGCTGTGCAGGTAGATCCGGTCCCGTTTGCAACCCTGGTCAAACCACAACCTGTTGCGTTCGGTGGCGTTAAGTAAATACCCACTTTACCCTGAATGTGCGAGATGAGGACATTGTCGAATCTCCTGGTACTTTTTCCTTGGAGGCCGGGACGACTTATTGATTGAACGTCCGATGCTGCGAATCTTGCACCCCTTTTCGGCGGGATACGCCGGGTCGTATTGTTCAAGTGGCGCAGTAACGCACCTTCTCGCCTGCTTTGGCCGACTGCAATTCGTGGGTACTCGTCAATGTCATAACCGCCATAACCAACGATTAATCAAAGGCTTACGTGGCTGAAGACGTTTTCCCCGCAGGGCTTACTACACCTGGATTCATGTCGGTGAATGCGCTGTTGGAATCAGCAGTTGACTTGCAGAAGAGCCGTATCAAAGTGAACAACGTTGCCAGAGTCTTGGCCGCCACCAATAATAGAGAAATTGAAACAAGGAGATGTGTTATGAGAATGAATAAGTGGCTTATCCTCGGAATTCTGGCAGTTTTCCTCGTTACGCTGCTGGCGACCGGCTGCGACTCCGGCCCCAAGGCTCCTGCGGCGCCGAGTCAAATCGTTCTTAAAGCTGCTGATATTCAGCCCGAAGACTATCCAACAACCATGGCCATGAAGTATATGGCTAAATTGTTGGATGAGCGTACAAACGGCCGCATTAAGATGCAGGTGTATGGTGGGGCACAGTTGGGTCAGGAAAAAGAGACGATTGAAATGACCCAGGCCGGCACGATTGCCTTCAACCGCATCAATGCCTCGCCTCTGGTGAGCTTTTCTCCCGCAATGGGCGTGTACTCGATGCCGTATCTGTTTCGCGATGAGGACCATCTGTGGAAGGTGCTCGATGGACCGATCGGCAAAGGGTTACTGAAAGGCATGGAAAGCAGCAACCTGGTGGGACTGGCATACTATGATAGCGGCGCGCGCAGCTTCTATACGAAGGGCAAGCCAATCAAGACCCTGGCAGACATGAAGGGCATGAAGATCAGGGTTCAGCAAAGCAAGATATTCGTCGATTTGGTCAACACCCTGGGCGGTTCAGCCACGCCGATGAACTACGGTGAGATTTACAGCGGACTGCAGACGGGCATTATTGACGGCGCGGAGAACAACCCACCCAGCCTGTGGACAAGTAAACATTATGAGGTCGCCAAATACTACTCTCTTGATGAACACTCCATGGTGCCTGAAGTCTTACTCATCAGCAAGAAGGTCTGGGATGGCTTATCGCCAGCCGACCAGAAGCTCATAGCGCAGGCTGCTCAAGACTCGGTGGCCGAGCAGAGGAAACTGTGGAATGAGTTGGTTCAGAAATCCATGAACGAACTTAAGGCTAAGGGGACGGTTTTCCTGAAACCCGATAAGGCTCCATTCCAGAAGGCCGTGCAACCGGTTTACGCCAAGTATCCGGAGTACAAGGAGCTCATTAGTCAGATTCAGGCTGTTAAGTAAGACAAGGGAAGATGTTGTGCCACGCGGGCGAGAGGTGGTTGCACCGTAATGACAGCGGACGCTCCGCGTGGAAAACAGTACAGTGCTCAAGTCGTAGTGTCGCAGATCCTTGCAAAAGGTGTTGGCGCCAATCGACGAGAGAAGAAGCATGAAGAATAAGAGTAGGGACGTATCGCGCCGGGAATTCATGACGATTGCCGGCGCTGAGGTAGTGGCGGTGGGGCTCGGACCGGCATTCCTCTTTCCTGAGAGAGCTGCGGCCCAGCAAAAGACGCTGACGATAGCTCAATGGCGGCACTTTGTGCCCGGCTACGACAAGTGGTTCGACGATGTCTTCGCGAAACCATGGGGGCAGAAGCACAACACGCGAGTAATCGTCGACCATATGGCGATTGAGGAGATCAATGCCAGCGCCGCGAAAGAAGCTGCCGCCCGCCAGGGACATGACCTGTTCCTGTTTCTCGCGCCGCCCGCCGGCTACGAGAAGCAGGTGATTGATCACGCCGAGATCTACCAGGAAGTGGAGAAGAAACACGGAAAGGCAATCCCGCTGGCACATCGCTCCACACTGAATCCCAAGACGAAGAAGTACTTCGCATTCTCCGATTCCTATGCACCCGATCCGGGTAACTGCCACAAGGGCTGGTGGGCCGAAGCCGGTTATCCCAACGGACCTGATACTTGGGACGAGCTGCGGATTGGCGCCCGCAAGATCAGAGAACGCACCGGACATCCATGCGGCTTGGGACTGTCGCAAGAGGTGGACTCGGACATGGCCCTGCGCGCTCTGCTGTGGTCGTTTGGCGGCGCGGAGCAGGATGAGCGCGGAAGCGTGACCATCAATTCCAAGGCGACGGTGGATGCCGTCAAGTACATGCGTGCGCTCTTCCAGGAGTCACAAACGCGGGAGGTATTCACCTGGAGCACGCCTTCCGCAAGCCAGTCGACGCTGGCAGGCAGGACCTCGTATGCGATCCATCCTATTTCCATCACTCGCCAGGCCGAGAGGGAACGGCTCCCGATTGGTGGGAGGCTCGCCATCCAGCCGGCACTCCAGGGACCGGCTAAGAGAATAGCCCCCGCGCACGTGACAGACTGCTACGCGATTTGGAACTTCGCACGAAACAAGGAGGGGGCGAAACAGTTCCTGGTGGACTACATGGATTCCTTTGGAGAAGCCTTCCAGGCCAGCGAATTCTACAATTTTCCGTGCTTCCCTTCTACCGTGCCCAATCTGGCCCGGCAGCTCTCCCATGATGACAAGGCCGACCCGCCCGATAAGTACAAGGTGTTGGCTAATGCCTCCGATTGGACAACCAATATTGGCTATCCGGGATACGCCAATGCAGCTACCGAGGAAGTTTTGAACACCTTCGTAGTGCCGACCATGTTTGCCCAGGCCGCACGGGACGAAATGACCCCGGAAGCGGCAGTGGCAGCAGCCGAAAAAGAGATCAAGCGGATTTTTGACAAATGGAAGACCCTTTAACGACTGAGTCGAAGGGTTCTAGAACTGCAAAAGCCCGGTTCATTGCTGCAGGAGTTCATTGCTAAACATAGCGACATAAGTAATTGCGTATGTTAAGAGATTGTGTTTTCATGAGGACATGAAAGCACTTCGCATTGCCGACTCCGCAACTGTGGTTCTCGGGCTGCAAGACGAGATTCGACGATCCGAAGAATCACGCTACGATCACCGCTTGCATGGCGTGCTCTTAGTGGCTC
>JBEKBO010000224.1:0-2977 GCA_050015355.1 Candidatus Korobacteraceae bacterium
TGCTGGAAGCCCTCGAACAGGCTGCTGCTCTGGCCCTCGCAGCTATCACCCCGGACAACGCCGCAGCTTGGTTCAAACACTGCGGATACGGTATATAGCTTCATGGGAACCGCTCTAGCTTCGGCACCCCCATCATGGCATCCTTATTGATTACCTTATCTCCAATGTCAACCTGGTACCCCAAACGCGTTAACTTTTTTGCCAGGACAGCCGTGGTCCGAAATTCCGTCCAACCAGGCTCGGCGTATTTGTGGAAGTCTCTTCTGGCGGCAACTAACTCTGGTTCGAGAGCTGCGGCAAGTTCCTTTACGCGTCCTATCTGTTCTTTCAAGAGTCTTACCTCATTTCTGGCAAGTACCGGGCATTCACCTTGTCAATATTCACGAGGAGTTAGCGTCTTACCTTGACCGAAATTTCTTTTTGACCTCGATAACGGCACGCCTTTCAAGACGGCACACTTGGCGCTCACGAGCTCCGGGCTTGCGCCCAGGGCTGGACGATTTCCTGCCAGTCTTCCGGGGTCCTATCTCCGAACTTGCGCTTGAGATCCATTGACGCGAGCCATTTCAGGCGCTCACAGGTGGCTTTGGTCATCACGGGATTCACATGCATGCTCTCCAGCATCTCCACCACGCTTTCCATTTCGTGCAAATGCCTCTCCGCATGGATGGAGCTGCCGGTGACATGATATTTCGCTACCTGCTCGAAAGGTTGCGCGTCCATCGTGGCCGACAAGGACTTCAGCACCAGATGTTCGACCTTCATTACCGATGCCGCCTCCAGCACCTCGGCCATCAGGGCCGGAAAGCCCTTGGAGAAGATGCTGCGCACGAACTTGATTCCCGTGGCGTCTCCCGCCACCTCGCTGACTTTTTCGATCTGCATTCCGTAAGGTGCCAGCAACTTGATAAAGAGATCGGCGCCGTTTCCGCTGGCCAGGATGGGAGCCTTGTGCTGATAGATCGCCAATCGCGCCATGATCGCGGCATCCACGAATAAGGCTCCGGCGCCGCGGACCGCCTCGTCGATCTCATGTTTTTCGCCGGGCGAAGCGGTTGTCAAGTCCACGTACAGCATTTCCGGCCGCAGGAAAGGACAAAGCTGGCGCGCGGCCGCACAAGCATCGCTGCCGGGAACCGCTACCATGACGACATCGACAGCGTCCAATACCGCCTGTGGCGTGGGCAGCAGCGTAGCCCCTGCATATTCGCTGCGTTGTTCGAGTTGGCTGCCGCGAGCAGGGTCTTTTTGCATGACATCGTAAGCGACAATACCTTCCACACCGGCGCCCTTGAGGCCGCGCGCCATCTCGGACCCGACTTCCCCAAAGCCGATAAAGCCTAATTTCATAAACGCCCCTCGGAGATCAGTTCACAATTCGCAGTTCTCAACCCAGTCAGTCTAACAACCACACTGAGAGCTGAGAACCGAAAACCGGATGCCGCTTTGTTTGTTTGAGGACGATAACATTGAATTAGAACGTTGCGAACGGGCGAGATGCGCATACAATGGTGCCGTTTTCGCGGTCAAAAGGAAATTCCCGCTAAAGTAGTAATGAAGACGTGCTAGGCGGGGAATCGCTTGATACGCCAACGGAAGATGGTGTGCTCCCTAAAGGGTTTAGCTGTCGCGGCGCCGAACAGTTCTATCGATTGTTCATTCAAAATACGCACCGGAAGGATTACGCATGATTCTCCTCGGTATCGCCATCATTTTGGCCACCATCTACCTGCTGATCAAACAGTACGAGACGAGAATGGTTTTATTCACTTCCGGAGTCGTGATGGCCACTCTGGGAGGCAATCCTCTGGCCGCTTTTAACGCTTTCGCCAAAAGTATGACCACAGCCGGCCTGATCGAGGCTATTTGCTCGGTCATGGGCTTTGCTTTCGTCATGAAATACACCGAATGCGACAAACACCTAATTCATCTGGTCGCCAACGCCCTAACCAAAATCAGGCCGCTGCTGATTCCCGGCGCAACCCTGGGCACCTTTGCCATCAATATCGCTCTGCCGACCGCCGCCGGCGTTTCGGCTGCTGTAGGGACGATTTTCATCCCGATCCTCGTGGCCGCTGGTGTTCACCCGGCAACCGCCGCCGCCGCCGTTTATGCCGGCACCTTGGCAGCATGCTGAGCCCCGGCTTGGCCCATAATCCTTTCGTGGCCAAGATTGCTGGAGTCAATGTCATGGATGTCATCAGGGTGCACTCAAAGGCCGATGTTGTCGCCGTCTTGATCGGGGCCGCATCAATAACCCTTGTGGCTTATTTACTGAAAGAAAATAAAGGGTATGTGGCCGGCACCGGCGCCGGCGTCGCTGACGGCGGGGAGCGTTTTAAGCCCAAGCCCCTTTTCGCTGTCATACCGATATTGCCTGTGCTGATTCTGGTCCTGGGAGCAACGGGTATCTTCCTCAGTTCAAGCTCATCTTCGCTGGCAATCACAAACCGGGGTTGCGAACCGTCAACGAAGCCATGCGGCGCCGTCTTTACCTGCTACCCTTCACCGTTACGATTCCCCCTGAAGAGCGCGACTTGGAGCTCGCGGACAAACTGCGCCAAGAGTGGCCTGGAATCCTGCAATGGGCGATTGACGGCTGTCTGTCTTGGCAGCGGGAAGGACTGCAACCATCTACCATCGTTAAGGATACGACCAACGACTATCTCGTTGCAGAGGATAGGCTGGGGCTGTGGCTCGAAGAACGTTGTGAAGTCAAGGACTCCAACTCTGCGACTGCAGCCGATCTGTTTGCGAGCTGGTGCGATTGGTGCGCCCGCAACGGCGAATATGCAGGTTCGCAAAAGGGCTTTTCGCAAGCTCTTGAAGCACACGGATTTGTTCGAACGCGTTCCACTAGAGCGGTTCCCATGAAGCTATATACCGTATCCGCAGTGTTTGAACCAAGCTGCGGCGTTGTCCGGGGTGATAGCTGCGAGGGCCAGAGCAGCAGCCTGTTCGAGGGCTTCCAGCAGAC
>JBEKBO010000225.1:0-2955 GCA_050015355.1 Candidatus Korobacteraceae bacterium
CTCCGCAGTATTCAACTCCATCCGCCTACCATTGGTCTTGCTCATGAAGGTGGGAATCTTTCTCCGCCCCTACAGTAATTGTTGATGGCGAAGATGTCTCACTATTGTTGACACAGAGGGCGAGCAGTAGAATCCGGGCGCTTGACCAGCCGCAAAACAGGCACTTGCAAACGAAGAGAGGAGAGCACCCAGCGATTCCGGAGATTGGCCGCTGGGTGCTGTGCATGAATTTAAACTTCGACCGGGGTGCCGAGATCAGCCTTAACTTGCGGTGCGTACTTTCGTACTCTTTCATCGCAGGTACGGGCATGTGCCTCCATGCCCTCAATACGGCAGATCCGGGCGGCAATCTCTCCAAGTTTGGCACTGGCCTGACGGTCCATCCGCTGCCAAGTCAGGGGCTTGAGGTACTTGTGAACTGAGAGTCCGGCGGAATAGCGCGCCGCATACTTCGTCGGCAAAATGTGGTTCGGGCCCGAAGCCTTGTCACCGTACGCCACGGTTGTTTCTTCGCCCAGGAACAAAGAACCATAGTTCTTTAGATTGGCGAGCCACCAATCGAGATCGGAGCAGTGGACTTCCAGGTGCTCCCGTGCATGTTCGTCGGACACCTGGACCAATTCTTCCCGCGTATCGCAAAGCACGACCTCGCCGTAATCCCGCCAAGCCGCAGCGGCATTTCCTTTGGCTGTGGGTGGCAGCTTCGAGATAAGTTCCGGCACCAAACGCATGACGGCCTCGGCCAGCGGACGTGAAGACGTGAACAGCCCTGCAGGGCTTTCCGGCCCATGTTCGGCCTGGCCGACCAAGTCTGATGCAACCAACTCCGGGTCGGCGGTCTTATCGGTAATAATTGCGATTTCAGTTGGACCCGCCAGAACATCAATACCAACAGTACCGAAGATCATTCGTTTAGCTTCGGCAACATATTTGTTCCCGGCACCGATGATGATGTCGGCCCGCTTACCGGTAAACAGGCCGTACGCCATAGAGGCAATTGCCTGCACTCCACCGAGGGTCAGGATTACGTCAGCACCGGAGGCCTTCATCGCGTACATAACATAGGGATGAACGCCTTTACCCTGAAAGGGCGTCGAACAGGCGATAACGGTTTTCACCCCAGCAACTTTTGCGGTCGCAATCGACATGTAGGCCGACGCAATGTAAGCATATTTGCTCGTGGGAACATAACAACCTGCTACGTTGCAAGGCACAAGCTTTTGCCCGACTTGCAGCCCAGGCAGCAGTTCCTTCGAGAATTCGTGTATTGATTCGAGCTGTGCTTTTGCGAACCCACGCACATTGTTGATCGCATATGAAATGTCGGATTTCACGCTCTCTGGGACGCCTGCCACACACCGGGCAATCTCGTCCTCGGTCACGACAATTGGTCCAGACCAGTGGTCGAGTTCGAGAGCATAACGCTTAACAGCTTCTTCGCGGCCCCTCTCTATCTCCGACAGCATCTTCGTGACAACCTGACGAGCCGATTCAGACTCGGTTTCTGGTGTCTTTTCCGCTTTCTTCAAATATGTAATAGCCATTTGATTCCTCCAAAGACTTACTTCTGCGGCCCTAGGCTACCCGCAGTGGCAGAGTCACCCACAGATGCAGCCATTCGGGCAACTGAATCTTGTTCATCAATGTCCTGTCCGATCGGTTCCCACTTAATGGAAAGCGTGGTTATTAGTCCAAACAGGGGGATTAGTGCAAGGTAAGCCAGCATTTTGGTTACACCGACCTTTGCGACCACCAGTGGAAAGAAGTAAAAGCCGCATATTGTTCCGACCCGGGTCATGCCCTGCGCAAAACCAGTTCCGAGCCCCCTGATACGGGTTGGAAACGATAGCGTAGCCATGGTCATGCCTTGTGACCCCTGCCCGAACGAATGGCCGAAGATGAAGAGACTTAGCAGTAGCGCGGTCACGATCACCGGCATGCGTGGACCCAACAAATAGATACTGAATAGGCTGATGACCACGATCGTGTAACCGATTATTGCTAATCGGCGCACACCTATCCTATTCGTGGAGAAGACCCCGCCGAATCCCCCAATGATTCCAAAGATGTTGAAAAACACGGTGCCGAGAATCGCGTAAATGAAGGCACTGCCAAACAACCGCGTGGAGATCGTTGGCAGATTAAAGCCGACGGCGTAATACTCCGTTGCCTGAGTTATGCCAATTACCGAGACCAGAAAAGTACGCAGCCTGTACTTAGGCGAGAATATCTCGGAGTAGTGGATCTTAACATCCTGCTTCTTGGCCGTCGGTTCTTGCTCCACTTTCACCTTTACTCCATACATCTTTTCCAGAACTCTGGCCGCTTCATTCAAACCCAAATAATGAGCCGCCCATCCGGGACTTTCGTCCATAAACTTGTACCGGAGAATGAGAATGATGGTGGCGGGAACGGCACCAAACCCTACTGCAATGCGCCACAGATGATCGCCAAAGTTGCCGAAGTAATAGAAGGGCAGGATTACTAACCCAGTACACGAAGTGGCGATATACCAGACAGGCTGCCACAGATTAATGCTGCCGCCCCTTTTGCGCTCATTCACGTATTCGGCGATAAAGCTCAATGCGACCGGGAAATCAAGCCCAACACCGATTCCCATCAGCAGTCTGAAGAAGAGGAGCATCCAGATGTTGAGGGACAGTGCTGCACCAATAGCCGCCACTACTAAGAAGATCAAATCCAGCAAGAACATCTTAAAGCGGCCGACCTTATCAGTGAAATAGCCGCCCCACATGGCCCCGATGACTGCACCGAACGCCATCATCGCAGTTACGCTGCCAACCGCGAAAGGCGTGAGATGAAATTGGGTACGAAGTTGCACAACGCCTATGCCTAGGCTCGTCAGGTCATAGGCGTCAACGAAAATTCCACCCAATGCGACCAGGACAATGAAGATAGCAGATTTGCTCGTTGGTTGTGTACTAACGAACCGTG
>JBEKBO010000226.1:0-2913 GCA_050015355.1 Candidatus Korobacteraceae bacterium
GTGAAAGGGACCTGCGCGTCGGAGTTACGAACAATGTTCTGTCCAATGCGGTTCACATACTCGGTAACAACCGGGTCCTGCACCATCTTCGCGGTCCGGCTTATCTGGTCGGCGAAACCTTTTCCTAACGCAATTTGCTTTTCGATGGAGTACCAGTTGCCCACGCCTCGGCCGCAACCTACATTACGGTTTCCGATCGCGCTGAGGTCGTTGATGCCGCCGTCGTGAAACTTCGTCTCGGACGAATCCGCGGCGCTGGCCTTCGCGGTATCGGCAGCGTGTGCGGCCAGCAACGGCGCAAGCACTAACGCGAACGCGAGAATCCAAAGCTTGGGGGACCTCATGGATACACTTCTCCCTCGACTGTTAAGAACCCGGCCGCCAACAAGAGTTGTCCGTAGCCCAACCTGTGATCTTCATCAGGCTGCAGTCTAAACCTGACTCCATAATTCTATTCCGTGTCTGGTCCTTGTGTTGCGGACAAACCGATCGCGAGGCAAAGCAGACGACCGCTGGACGATTAGATGCGGTCGGCGCCACGACGTGCTGCTCGAATAAGTTATTACCTTTCAGTACGATACATCCCGAAGCGCCTGCCCGCAAAGGGGTACGCTCCGGCCTCGATGCCGGGGCTTGGCTCCAGAATTCGAGAACAAAGAGCAAGCGGAAACCGTCCGCTTGCTCCTTCGATTGAAGCCGAATCGTTACTATTTGAGCGGCGGTACATAGGGGATGTACTGGGCAAACAGCCAGCACAGGAAAAAGACGATCGGTACGTGCAGGAACATCTGCAAAACGGAATAACCGACCAGATCCCTTGCCTTCAACTTTAGAATGCCCAACAAAGGCAGCATCCAGAATGGGTTCACCAGGTTGGGAAGAGCCTCGGCGGCGTTATAGATCTGCACTACCCATCCCAGGTTTACGTGGTGAAGGTTCGCGGCTTGCAGCACGTAGGGCGCCTCGATGAGCCACTTGCTTCCGCCCGAGGGAATAAAGACACCCAGGATGGCCGAGTACGCTGCCACCAGCAACCCGTAGGTGTTGTGAGTTGTGATATGGACGAACAGGTTAGCCAGCCAATCGGAGATCCCGGTGCCAACGATCATGCCGAAGATTACGGCATAGAACGGGAACTGTATCAAAACGCCTCCGGTAGCCGGAACGCACTCGGCAATTGCCCGAACGAATCTCTTCGGCCGCCAGTGCATGAGTATGCCTGCGGTGATAAACATCAGGTTATAAGTGTTCAGGTCCAGCGCGGCCAGAGCGCCTTGGGGCGAGGTGCGGAAAATATCCGCGAGGTACCAGATCAGCAGAGCGGCGATGAAAATCGTAAGTGCCGGGCTGTACTCGAGCCATTCTCCTGGCTTGGTTTGCGGCTCCAGGGGACGGTTTGGCTCTTCGTACTGAATGCCGTAATCTTCGGCGGTTCTGGCTTTGTCAGGCGAGGGCGCTGACCAGTAGGCGACGGGGACCGAGACGACGATCAGAATCAGGGCCGTAACCATGCTCTGCCACAGAAACAATGTCTGGCTGAGAGGAATAAGGCCGCTGATCGCGAACAGTGGAGCGGGAATCGATCCTTTGGTCGCCATCAGCATGGCTGCCGAGGACGAAAGGCCAAGAGCCCACACCGCTCCCGTGCCCAGGTAGCCGGCGGCCCCAGCCGCCCGGTAATCCATGCCCTTGACGCGGTGGGCGCATTCGCGGGTAAGCAGGCCGCTGAAGATCAGGCTCAGTCCCCAGGAGATCAGCGAAGTCAGCATGGAAAACAACGCTATCATCGCGATCGCGCCCTTCCCGGTTTTGGGAATCTTAGACAGCCACTGGATGAAGCGATTCACCACCGGCGTGGTCGCAACCACATAACCGCCGATGATGATCATCACCATCTGCATGGTGAAAGGAACCAGAGTCCAGAAGTTCTTGCCGCCCTGAATTGCCAGTTTGGCTGGGGATTCCTTTAGTAGTAATCCGACGACGAAAACGACCACGATCCCCGCAAATGCAAAGACCAGGGGATCAGGAAACCACTTTTCGCTCCAGTTTGACAAAGCCAGACCGATGCGAACGAGAGCGCCGTCGGCCTCTTGTTTTGCCACTTTAGCTTTCGTGCTCTGGATAGCCATGTTTGTATGCCTTTCCGCTCCGAACCATTAGGAATTTGGAGATCTCCAACTCGCCCCAATACCGGTCGAAAACAACAACGATCCACTTCTCGCGCTTCGGTCAAGGTTGCGGTGACGCTATGCTACCCGACTAGACACAACCTTCTATGACGCGCATCACTGCTTAACGTGACTCCATTTATGGGTGGCGATATTTTAGCGCAATCATCGCGTGATGTCCGGCATTTCCTGAGCCGATTTCTCAGCGCGCAGGCCGGTGATTCCCCATGACTGAAGCCAGCAGTTTTCCTTGGCGTGGGCGGCACTGCTTTACCCCACTACGCGCACAAGCAGCGCGTAGCGAGAACCCCGGCTGATTCCGTGCCTCTATGTATAAAGCCGGGGGCCTTCAGCTCACCCGCGACCGACGAAAGGCATGTTCGTGGCCATTACAGTGAGGAACTGCACATTGGCTTCCAGCGGCAGGCTTGCCATGTAGACTACGGCGTCGGCAACATGGCGAACGTCCATCCGGGGCTCGATCATCTTGGTACCGTTAGCTTGCATGACACCGGCGGTCATGCGCTCGGTCATTTCCGTGGCCGCATTGCCGATATCGATCTGGCCGCAGGCAATGCCGTATTTTCGGCCGTCCAGCGAAATGCACTTGGTGAGTCCCAAAATGGCATGTTTGGTTGTGGTGTAGGGCGCTGAATTGGGCCGCGGCGCGTGCGCCGAGATCGAGCCATTATTGATGATCCGCCCGCCCGACGGGTTCTGCGCTTTCATAAGGCGAATCGCC
>JBEKBO010000227.1:0-2656 GCA_050015355.1 Candidatus Korobacteraceae bacterium
ACGCGAGTATGATGCCGAGAGAAATCTCGTTGCCGTAAAAGACCACGATCAACTCGCGCATCAGAACAATCTGCGCGGCGACAGAAGTAAACCCAATGAGGGATAAGATGCATTGCAGTTGGGGCGAGACTTTACCCTCTCCTCGGTGCCCAACATCGAATGTGGGTTGGTTGCTCACCAGCGTTGCGCCATGGCAATACTACCGCCAAAGCCGCCATCGGCGCAAAGCACAGGGTCAGGCTTCAGGAGTCTGCAGGAAGAACTGCGCAGGCCGGCTGCCGCATCAGGCCACTGTACTTCGGGGTCTGCGCCAGCGGGCTGTGATCCTAAGGGGCGGGGTAACTTGACTGGCGGGGAGGGGATTGACAAATCGCTGTACAGACCGTATAAAGGCTCTATGAAGACTCTTACGATAACGGATGCAAAGAAGAATCTGAGCCGCTGGCTCGACGCTGCGGCCCGCGGACAGGACATCGGGATTGTCCGCGGGGCCGAAATCATTGCTCTGCGCAGGGTCGACGTGGAATCCACCGATTACGCGCAACGCGAATACGCGGCGACGCCAGAGCAGATTGCGGCGTTTGCGGCGGCCACCGATAAACGCTATCGCCGGCTCAAGCGGTCGGGGAAATTGGTGACCGTCACCACCGAGCAACTGAGGAACCTGCTTGAGTAAGCTTCTGTCTATTGACCCCGCAGTGTTACGACGCCTACAGAGCCTGCCGAAGAACGAACGGGCTGAGTGCCTGTTAGCGCTGTGCGAGTTACCCGAGACCTTTGGCCGCCCGCATCTGCACAGCGGCTTGGGGATTCGTAAATTGGGCGACAAGATTTTCGAGTGCCGTGGCAATGCTTCGTTGCGCTTCAACTTTCAGGACCGGCCGTCCGACTTGTTCGTCTCTTTCCTGGGCAATCATGACGAGGTCAAAGCCGTGCTCCAAAACCGCAGGTATCGCTGAGACGAGCGACTGGCGCAGGCATCCAGAAAGCGCCGTGCGCACCTGCGTGACGGTCATTGGGAGAAACCCGGAAGCGGTGGAAAACGAGCTCATGAATAAGCCGTGACACGCGAAAGGAATTCGTCGCTTGATGGGCGTGGCTTGATGACTTACTAATTTCTGCGGCGTTTGACTTCACTGGGGCGGTCGGCTAACCTGAATTGTCAGGGTTAATCCTTCCGGCGCGCCATGGCTTGCTGGAATTGAGGTTGGGAGCGCAAACGAACCGCGGAGATTCTTCGGCCCGGAGAACGGGGCCTCAGAGTGACATTAGTTCGAAGTAGCGTAGAAATGTTGAGAAGAGTCTATCTGGACAACAACGCAACGACGCCGCTGGCGCCGGAAGTCTTTGAGGCGATGAAGCCTTACCTGCTCGAGGATTATGGCAACGCCTCTTCGATCCATTGGTTTGGGCAACGGGCCAAGAACGCCGTCGAGAAGGCTCGCCAGCAGGTCGCAAAGCTGCTGAATGCGCGGCCTGGCGAAGTGATTTTTACAAGCGGGGGAGCAGAGGCGGACAATGCTGCGATCTTCGGCATCGTCCAGGCAGCCCGTGTGGCAAACCCGCACATTATCACCACGAGCATTGAACACCACGCGGTCCTCAACACGGCGCAGGCGCTTGAAAAGCAGGGTGTCGGTGTGACTTACCTCGGTGTGGGTGCAGGCGGCGTGGTCGACCCGGCGGCCGTACGAAGCGCCATTCGGCCTGAGACCGTGCTGATTTCCATCATGCACGCGAACAACGAAATCGGCACGATCCAGCCGCTGGAAGATATTGGGGCCATTGCCCGCGAGCGCGATATCTATTTCCACACCGACGCGGTTCAGTCAGCGGGCAAGATTCCCATCGATATCGAGAAGCTGGGCGTCGACCTGCTTTCCCTTTCCGCGCACAAGTTGAACGGCCCGAAGGGCGTGGGTGCGATGTACATTCGCAGGGGCACTACCCTCAGGCCGCTTCTTTACGGAGGCCATCACGAGCGCGACCGCCGTCCCGGTACTGAAAACGTGCCGGGAATCGTCGGACTGGGAATGGCGGCGGAACTGGCCTGGGCTCACCTTGACGAATATGGGCAGCGTGTGGCGGCCTTGCGCGATCGCCTGGAGCGAGGCGTACTCGAATTGGTCCCGCAAGTCGCCGTAAACGGCGATCCACAGCGGCGGCTCCCCAACACCAGCAACCTTTGCTTCGAATGCGTCGAAGGCGAAGGCTTCGTCATCGCCATGGATTTGAAAGGCTTTGCATGCTCCACTGGGGCGGCATGTTCCTCCGGGTCGGTCGAGCCGTCGCACGTTCTCTCCGCTATCGGCTGTACGCCGGAGCAGGCGCGGACGAGCATCCGGTTCAGCCTGGGCCGTTACACTACCGCCGAAGATGTCGACGCCACGCTCGCTGCTCTTCCCGCCGTCGTCGAGCGGCTCCGTGCGGTGTCGCCCCGCTACAAACCCGTAGGAGCCAGGGGTTAGGGCAATTCTGGATTTTGGATTTTGGATTCACCTTCCCATTTTCAAGTTTCCAGTTTCCAATTTCCAATTTCGAGTTTCGAACTCCGGTTTTCTTGTCATGACAATCGCTGTCGCGATGAGCGGAGGCGTGGACAGTTCCACTGCTGCCGCCTTGCTGGTCGAAAAAAACTCGGATGCCAAGGTCCCCG
>JBEKBO010000228.1:0-2598 GCA_050015355.1 Candidatus Korobacteraceae bacterium
CGCCGCTTGCTTGCGCCGACGCTCCAATTCCTGGAAATCTCGTCGCGGAGGAAGAACCGTATGCATGGCCACAGTATAGCGACCATGCAGATGATTGTCACCATATTATGCGGGATTCAGTAGAGGGCATGCCTGTTTCTGACCAGGGGGCTGTCTGGTGGCATGTCCTGCTGGGGCAGGCATATGCGGGGGAAGACGGATTGCAAGCCGCCGAGACACACCTCCACATCGCGCAGAGCCTCGATCCAGATTATCCTAATTTGCATTTCGGCTTAGGCTTTGTTTACTGGCGGCAGCGGGAGCTTGACCGAGCCGAGGCCGAGTTTCGGAAGGAATTAGCCATTTCACGGAGTCATTCTCAAGCCATGTACTACCTTGGGGATTGTTATGTTCTCCGAAATGACTTGAACAACGCCAAGCAGTGGCTCCACAAGGCGCTCGCGCTGCAACCGGATTTCGAACTTGCCTATGTCGACCTGGGGGTGATTGCCCAGCGCGAAGGAAATTGGTCAGAGGCCGCTAAGGACTTCGAACGCGCCGTCAAACTGAGCCCCAATTATACGGAAGTGTACTTTATGCTGGGGCATGTCTACCAAAAACTAAATGAGCCACAGAAGGCCAAAAACGTCTTTGATAAGGGCACACTTCTGCGGGGAAGAAACTCGCAGAGTCAGATGCAGCCCTGAAGGCGCGCAAATCGCGTGGCGAACAAGACCCCGGACGCAGGATATCATCTTTGCCGAACTTTCCTCATCTCGTCTCCCGGCGTGAATTTCTTTCCTGCGCGGGTTCACTCTTGGCTGCCGGGCCGGCCGTAGGCTCTGGGCAGGGGAGTGCACGCAGGGCGCCCCGATCGGATGCTGTTGGTCCGGCGGCGGGCTTGAGAGTGCAGTTCCACGACGTAGCTCCCAGCGCGGGCATCACCTTTCATCACGACAACGCGGCTTCAGACAGAAAGCTGCTGATCGAGTCCATGGGGGCGGGGTGCGCATGGGTGGACTATAACAACGATGGATTGCTGGATGCCTTTTTTCTGAACAGTGGGCCGACGGCGGCCTACAAGCCTGCCTCCAACTTGCGAAATGCTCTGTATCGTAACAACGGTGACGGAACGTTCACAGATGTGACGGAGGCGGCAAATGTCGCGGGCAAGGGCGGATTTTACATGGGCGTCGCGGTTGGCGATTATGATAACGATGGCTATCCGGATCTTTATGTGACTGGAGTGGATCATTCAATTCTCTACCATAACCAACGGGATGGCACATTCCGCGACGTCACGCTGGAAAGCGGGACTGGCAATGAAGGGATGTGGGGAGTCGGCGCCGCATTTTTTGATTTTAACAACGACGGATGGCTCGATTTGATGGTGGTTAACTACCTGGATTGGGCTCCGGAGTCAAACGTCACTTGCCAGGTCATGGGGCCCGGCACGGAATCTTACTGTTTCGGCGGCCAGCACGGGACCTACCACGGCCTGCCTGCCAAGCTCTACCGCAACAATGTGGGGCGGTGCCGCCGGCCAGAATGCCGCTCTCCAGAACTGCGTTGATCAGGCGGCGGTGATCCGGCGTGATGATCGGCCAGTTGTGGTAGTCCCGTCGCTCGAGCACAGGGGTCCCGCCGTCGATGGCCAGTTCCTTTGTCTTTAGAATACCCATGATATTATTCCCTTTTGATAAGTTGATTTACTTTGGGGAGCTGAGCAAGGCTCTGCTCCGTTGTGATATCTGCCGCCGCGCCATCCAGCCGTCGCGTGTCCTCGGCTTAGCCGCCCTTGCGAATGAACTGGCGGGTAGGAATGTAACCGATGTAGCCGTTGGCTAAACCGATGACGTAAGCAGGGTGGACTGGACTGGCAGCTTTGATTTGCATACCGATTTCCGTGTGGCGCTGTCCCGGAAACTGAGAAAGGCACAGTCATTGACGGCCAAGCAGTTCTACTCGACGGGAATTGATGGGTCCTGCGCGGCCCGAAGATCACAAAAAAACCGTCCTATGGTGGTCAGGAGCTGAGAGCTTGAGCACGCCAACCTCCGGGTTTATCACACTCAGCGCAAAGGCAGGGTCCATAACCGAGTGGTACTCGATGATCCATCGCGCCAGCAATGGATTGGCGACTCCCGTGTGAAGAGACCCAGGGGTGAGTGCTGACCATGCATTCCGTCTACACGCTGCCTGCCGGTGTGCCGCCAACCTTGGCACTTCCTGCGAGTATCTTCGTCGCTGAGCGCAACTGTGACTCATCAATCGCAATCATTATACTTATTATAATGATTTCCTATTGTCAAGCTATTTCTGTCCTGCGCACATTTCTTCTATTTGCACTCAAGCTGATTTCAATAGACGGCGGTGAGCCCTACTCTCCTACGATGCCTTGTTTGGTTTTCTTCTGGGCCAGGAGTACGATCCCTGACAAGCGGCAACGGTCGCCGCGGTAGTGCGTGACGACGTTCATGATCGTTTTCTCGGTCGAGTCCATTATGGTCTCACTGGTCACAAGCACCGGCACCTTGGAATTGATCTGCAACTGTTTCTGTTCTTCCATTGTTGGCATGTTAACGGTGATCTCGTAGTACGTGCGAACCAGTTGCGTGT
>JBEKBO010000229.1:0-6077 GCA_050015355.1 Candidatus Korobacteraceae bacterium
TCCGCAGTATTCAACTCCATCCGCCTACCATTGGTCTTGCTCATGAAGGTGGGAATCTTTCTCCGCCCCTACAGTAATTGTTGATGGCGAAGATGTCTCACTATTGTTGACACAGAGGGTGCTGCTGCTGTGCTAGAGCGCATAGCGGCTGAGAAGCGTGCCGATGATGACAACGCTGATCAGGACGAAGTTGATCCTTTTGAAATCGCGTGCCGTGCACTGGGGCTTGATTACTGCGACAGCGACGAAAGTTATGTTTTTGCTTCGGACCCAAACGATTTGAACGAACAAAATTGCCTTCGTTTTGAATATCAAATTGACGACGAAGGCGCAGTGGTTCTAAACGAAGACAGCAGAACAAAAGTTAAACACGAACTTTTGCATAGCGAACGGGGCAAGCGAATCCTGTGGCTCAAAAGCATCGCTCGCAGAGCGAGAGGGAGCAGATAAAAATGGCTGATCTAGGAAACGGCCCGATCACAGCCGATTCAACGGACGATGCCCTTTGCAAACGTGCGTTGTTTCTCGGCTATAAGATAGGCGGCCCCGTAAATTTGATTGGCTATATCTTGCAATTGGAACGGCGCATTGCTGTACTCGAAAAATCAAGGCTTCCTGCTCATCTACAGAATTTAGAGCAGCGCTAGAGTTTGCGTGCGGCGATAACCCCCGCCGCGCGTAAAGGGAGCCGCTGACCTTCGCCCGCCAGCGGCTCTACAAAATACCGAACACCAATTTTCCGATGCTCGATTCTGAATCCACGATTTCTAAATGTGTGCATGGAGTTTATTTGTGTCATGGCTCCAGCGATGGCAAGGCTTTATATTGCAGGCTGTGTTTGCCGGATGCGCCGCCAGATCAGCGTGAGGTTGTTCTCCCGCGTTCGAGTGCTGACAAACTTTCCAACGAAGGCCGCACACTGGCGAATAAACGCGGCTGCCCACAGTGTGGCAGCGCGGTCTGGATGCGTATGCGGGAAAGTGGCAGCGATGCGCAACGCGAATGTGCGGAATGTGGAACCGCCTACTCTGTTCGGCTGAACGCTCACCAGCAGGCGGAACAAGTACGCGCGGAAGTGGAGGCGCTGGAATGCTTGGTATAACGCGGCACCCCGTTTCTGCTGAATCGAACATCGCTTATGAAGATTTTTCACGGATGCATCGTGAGAACCATGCGGCCCGTCAATCAAAATGGGTGCCACCTTTTGCTCTGAATACTTCGCAGTTGCGGCGCGTTTTGCTTGTTCGCTGCTGGAGATACCTACACAATCACACTCCTGTGCCGCCCACACTCGATTGGCAGGAAATGAAAAAAGCTGCGACTGCGCACACGTTGCAACCGCACAAGATTCTGCCCGAATCGCCCTTGGTTCAAAAATTGATGTACGCAAGGCACGTCGCGGCTGTAATCAAGTGCGGCGGGTATCTACAGTTTCAGAGTGCGCTAGCATGGCGGGCTTGGCGACTGGGCATGAGTTCTGTTGATATTGCCGAAAGTTTGAATATATCTCCCCAGTGCGTTCGCATCAATCTTCAAAGGCTGAGAGACATTGCACGTTTTTTGAACTTTGATTGCGGCGTGCCGCATCCGTCGTTTCGCAGCAAGAGACACGCCGCGCGCCTGCGTGCCGCATGGGTACGACGCAAGCAAGCCGCCGCGAAGCGGCAAGCATTTGCCTGATGCTCTGCTGTCACCGAAGGCCTGCCGATGCGTCAGAAGGCAAATGTGAACGAAATTTTCCCGCTGAATTTTCGCTAAACGGAATAAAATGCCAAGCGGAGGAAATCATGGAAACTAAAAAATACGTCGAGTTGGATGTCCTTGGCGGTCGTGTCACGTGCAAGTGTGGTGTTACTTATGAGGGAACCCCAGAGACTTTGCTGGATCACATGCAGAAGATGAGACAGGGTGAGTTTTGTGCAAGCTGCGGCAAAAGTTGGGCCACAGGAACCGACGAAAGGTTGGTGCCGAAGGGCAACCCGTCCCAGCTTCCTAGAATTGAAATCAAACAATTTCTTGAGCACTGGCAGGCGCTCAAGAAAGCTATGGCGAGCAGTCCCAGCCCCAACTTTTCACTGGTTTTTTGCGTGAAAGAAGAGAACACGCCCGAAAGTGAAAAGGCCGCATTACAAGGCTGAGGCTGTTGCCCATTTTGTTGCCCAAAATGCTGCCGAACGCCGCCAAACCATGCCAAATGATACCGCCTAAACCTAGCTAAATGATTGAAAACACATGAGCACAAGGTAAGATAAGGAAATTACGAATCGACTGCTCTACCAACTGAGCTACGTCGGCTTTCTTTTGCTTTCAAAAGCTTACCACGAATTAATCGACTGCTCTTTTGCACATTTGTTGCACACCGAAAAGCAGCCTAAATTCCATAATTACATCACGTCCAGTCGGGATGCAAGTTGTTGCATGGCGTCCGTTACCTGCTGTGGCACGGTCTTGATGTAATGCTTGCGGGTGGTGCGGACATCAGGGTGCGAAGGATGGCTTGGATCACAAGATCATCGATTCCAAGCTGCTTTAGGCATTAATTCCTGCGACGTAAATTGACGGTGTCACACACCTCAACCGTTTGCCAATCCGCCGGAGGGAAGTATACTCCCCAAATGTTTCGAGGTACCTCCAGTTTAATTCCGTAATGCCCTTCAAATTGCGGACTCGACCACACCACCCGCGCAGTTTCGAATTCCCTGGTCCGCGTCACAATGACGACTACTTGCATTCCGAGGCGCAGACGTGCCTCGGTCTGGATCAGCGCGCCATGCTTATTTACCACTATGGTCATTCCGTTAGCCGTAAAAGAGGAGCCATCGTTAGGGAAAACGCCGGAGACAACAAGTCGGGTCGATACGGCGATACGAGAACTCCGGCGACGCTGCTCAAGTTTAGGCAGCAATGATGTAGAGTCCGTCAACTGTTAGCGAGAGAAAAGGTGCTTTTTTGTTCGGCGTTGATACCAGTGCCTCTTTAGGGCCTGGGCCGCAAGAAAGGCGATCAGTGCGACAGCCCAAAAAGCTATCCCCAACAATACTTGCACGCGCATGCGGCGATGCTACAGCGATGAACTTGAGACTGCTCCGAGAGATGAATAATGTTCTACTTCCAGAACAGAGCCGGGAAGCCGTTGCAGAGAGGTTGGCTACGGCCTTCACCCTCCGATTGCAAGAGGAGCGGCATTTCCCGTACAATAAAAGTTCGGCCAATGGCCATTGCCGCGAGCTGAGGCTGCGGCGTGTTGGCATATGCCTGTGGGCCTGCCCCAAAGATTTTTCTATCAAAGAGGATGACTGAGAAGGTATGGCTAATCATTTTTCGGCGCTTAAGCGCACCCGGCAAACGGAAAAACGGACCGCAGTAAACCGCGCCAGCAAGTCCCGCCTGCGCACGGCATTGCGCGAACTGCGGAGCGCCATGGACGAGGGCGACAAGGCTGCGGCTGAGAGCAAACTCCGCGCCGCGACTTCGGTTTTGGACAAGAGCGTGCAAAAAGGAGTGGTTCACAAGAATACCGCTTCACGCTACAAGGCCCGCCTGTCGGTGCGCGTAGCGGCCATCGCCAGCAAGTAACAAACTTCCCGACTTTTCGCAGAGCGGCAGGTTCAGACCTGCCGTTTTGCTTGCACTCCACAGACCCTGGCAGAAGCTGGCCCGAGCTCGTTGGTACATGCACCAACGCCTGCACGCCGGGCTAACCTCCGGTTTTTTCAGTGATTTCTCCTATTTTTCTCCCCCTCACTTAGTAGATTCCCGGCGGTAGTACCGATTGCTATGGTTGCCGAACCGTCCTAAAATGCCTGTACTCTGGCCGATTTACGGCCGCCACCGCGACCGCGCTTTTCCGCGGGCGAAGGTCTGCGGAGTTCCCGGACGCGGCGTAGTGGTCGCGTGCTGGAGGGAGCGCAACCGGCTCATGATGACCTCGGCGACGCACATGTGGTCCACGCAACTCGGCGCAAAGAAAAGAACGGCGCGCGCCGCCGGGGTTCCCGGCACGTGCCGTGGTTGTGCGTGTCGGGGTGGAAGCCTCCAGGGGGAATTGCTGGCGTGTATGCTGCTGTGTGTTTTGCTGCTATCGCCGGTTTCCGCCCAAGTAATTCATCCGCTTCAGGAAGATGGGCGCACGGTGTTCGTCAACGACGGGACAGTCGCCTCTAAGCCGGCCGTCAAGACGGCCGCCGGCAATCCACCTGCCTTCGAGTATTGGAGCAACACGGAACGGCGATGGAAACCTCTGCCGCCAGCTTCCTCGGGCCTGCTTCGGCGGGCGCGGGTTGCCGCCGCCGAAGTGCAGAGTTTTGTGGAAGCTCGTCCGCCGGCGAAGCGCGCACCTGAGGAACCTTCGGCGGCCACTCTGAATTACCGGTATCCGGCTCAGAGCCAAGGCTCCAGCCCGGCTGAGATCGACCGCATTATTGAAGAAGCTGCCGCGCGGCACCACGTCGATCCCAACCTGGTTCGGGCGGTGATCAAGGTTGAGTCAAACTTCAACCCGGCGGCCGTGTCGCGCAAGGGAGCGATGGGATTGATGCAGTTGATGCCCGCCACTGCGCGTAAATTCAACGTCAGTAACCCTTTTGATCCGCGGCAAAACGTCGAGGCCGGAGTTCAGCATCTTAAGAGGTTGCTGAACAACTTTGGAGGCAACGTCGGTTTGACTCTGGCAGCCTATAATGCGGGAGAGGCAGCAGTGAACCGCAATAACGGAGTTCCGCCATACCCGGAGACGCGGCGATACGTTCGTCAGATCACGGGATTTTATGGCGGTGAGACGCACACCCTGATTTCGTCGGCGGCGCCGATTCGTATTTCGCGCAACGCCTTCGGTGTGCTCACGATCTCGAATGTGGAGTAGGGACCAGGCGCATTTCTGTCTCATGACCCGGATTCTCTCAACGCGGCGGATATGCCAGGCGGTGATCGGCGCCGCCGTGGTGCTGTTTGCGCTCTGCTCGCCGGCGCGCGACACGCAACAAAGCAGGCAATTGGCTCGTGCCCAGTTCGAAACTGCCGAACGCATGCGCGAGGCTCTGAATGGCAAACCTTCCACCCAGCGCACTCGCCGCGAATACCAACAGTTAGGCGACGCCTATCGCCGGGTGTACTACCTGTCGCCCGGAAGTTCCAAGGCCGACTCCAGCGTAGTAGCGGTCGCCGAGTTGCTCTTGCAGCAGGGCCGTTCCTTCAACGACGAAAAAGCTCTGCGCGCCGCCATTGCGCAATATGAGTTCTTGCGCCACGACTATCCGGGCAGCAAGTACCGCTTCGACGCCTTATTCACCATCGGACAGGTCTATCAGCAAGATCTGGACGAGCTGGACAAGGCAAAGCAGACATTCCAGGAGTTTCTCAAGCGTTATCCGCGGCAGCGTCTTGCACTGCAGGCTCGGGATGCCATCCAGGAAATCGATGCTGAAGTCTCCCGCAGGAGCCGTCGCCCGCAGCCGCAGCGGGAGACAAAACTGGTGGAGGCAAAGGCGGCAATGCCGCTGGTGACAGGCATCCGCTACTGGTCGACCCCCGACTACACCCGAGTTGCCATCGACTTGGAAGCCGAGGTCAAGTACGAGGCCGGCCGCGTTCCGAATCCCGACCGGATTTTCTTTGACCTTCATGACACCAAGCTGGCGTCGGCGCTGGTGGGCAAGAGCTTTGATGTATCGGATGGCTTCCTGCGAAAGATCCGCGTCGCACAGTTCCAGAAGGATATGGCCCGGGTGGTGCTTGACGTCGACGATGTCAGCGACTACTCGGCGTTCCTGCTTCCCAATCCGTATCGCCTGATCATTGATATACATGGCCGCAACCCGCAGAAGACGACCGCGGTGGCGAAGGCCGAAGCTCCGGTAAAGAAACCGGCGGAGGAAACCGCGAAACCGAAGGAAGCGGCTGCGGCACAAAAGACAGCGGGTGAGACATCGAAGCCGGCTGCCGCGGGCGCGACCAAGGCGAGTGCAAAAGCCGCAACCACCACTACAGACACCACAAGCAAGGAGTCCGCCCCTAACCCGGCTTCGGCAAAGACGGCGACGAAGGCCGGCAAGGGAGCGGACAACAAATCAGCAGACGAA